>JAJZIX010000018.1 GCA_021810345.1 Nanobdellota archaeon
GAACTATCCAAACCAGCTACGAACGCTTTAGACTCAATAATAATGGTCACCACTCGGGCCACGGGTATTACCGCGGCTGCTGGCACCCGTTTGCCCAGCCCTTATTCGCCATACCATTTAAAAATATAGCAAAAGTTCCTTCCTAATAGGAAAGAACACTTGGGATCCCCTCATCACGCTTTCGCGCATTGTGGAGTTTTCGGGACTGCTGCACGCCGTAGCGCTGGGGTCCTTGTCTCAGTACCCCTCTGGGGGAAACCACTTCCATGGCCCCTACTGATCTTAGATTTGGTGGGCCGTTACCTCACCAACAGTCTAATCAGGCATAGACCGATCGTAACGCAGATTACAGCGGTAACAGCCATAATCCTTTCACAATAAAATCATTTCAGACATTATTGCTATAGAATATTAGCCTCAGTTTCCCGAGGGTATCTCCTTCATTACGGTACGTTATCTATGTGTTGCCTCAGCCGTATGCCATCCGTCCTTACCGAACAGATAGAACTTGCATGTCTCATTCGAATCCCAATAGCAGTGACCTCCAGCAGGATCAACTGGAATTAGTGTGCTATTACCATCATACATGAATGTTACTTTCACGCACTCATTCTATTGTCATCTGCCTGTTTTTAAGCAAGCATCCCGTGTCTGCATATGAAAAAGGCGCATTCATCGCACCGAATTTATCGGCACTCTCTCGCATCCGGGATATGCAAACATGTAGTTAATTGACTAAACCTCTTTATATACTTTTTCTTTATCTCAGTAGATCGACAAGTGAATTTTTATGAGTATATCTTACCTTATATCCCTATTTATTTGATGCCAAATGCGTTATGCACATACCATTAACTCGTAGTTTTAATTCCATATTAGAACATTTTAAAGAGTGGGCAGCATTAAAATATTTATTTGATTTTGAACAAGGGAACTAGATTAGTGCTTATTTCATCTATAATTTTATTAGAAAGTTCAACTACTGTATCTTTATTTCAGAAGGGCATCGACTTCGCGTTTTATCTTCGATGCAAATTCCCCTTTCTCCTCATCACTTTCATACTTTTCCCTTGGCCACAGGAATCCGCGTATTTTCTTGTTCTTCATGCGCGGAGTCACATGCACGTGCAGGTGCGGTATTTCTTGTCCTACCTTGTTATTAACTAAAATCAATATTCCATCGCATTTCAATGCTTTCTGCACAGCAGTCGAAACGAGCTTGACATTTGAAAATAGCTCCCTCACGATCTCATCCGGGGTGTCCATAACGGTCTCGTAGTGCTTCTTGGGTATGACTAGACAGTCTCCCTTGAAAAGCGGGCCTATATCCAGAAAAGCCATAGAATTCTCATCCTCAAATACTATATAAGCCGGCAATTTTTTGCCGACTATCTTGCAGAAGACACACTCCTGGTCCATCGTATTCTAAACTTAATCAAACTTTATATACGTTAGTATGCGATGTCATCAGATTAATCTGAAGTTGTGTTCGCTATTTCTGTGAGCGCACCAAAGTCCTTTGAATAGATGTAAGGCGTCAGGTCCAGGTTTTCCGGGCTTCTTTCTAGGCTGCTGTTGTAAACCGCATGAAGGTTCTTCCCAACTTCCTTGCAGTACTCGCTCCACCTAACGTTCAATGAAATTATATAGTCCCTTTCAACGCTCGTCGCCACTTTATGGGCATGTGCGTACGTGTACCCTTCGTCTATAAGCCACTTCTCCACAAGCTCATGATGCTTCCCTATCGATTCAAGCGAATTGACAACGATGTCATCGATAAGCATCAGCTGAGGAAAAGAAGCATCGACAAATATCTTGTCTCCCATAAATGAGTAGCCACCGGTGTACTTTATATTGTAAGTGTTGTCTACCTCGATACCCTCTCCACTTTTTGAAATGATGACTTCGCCTATCCCTTTTTTCTTATAATAGGCGTACTCGTTATCAATGTATATGATGCTGTTAACTTTGATATCTTTCTTTGAGTTAATCTTGACAAATTTTGGGGTTGGACTGCTGATCGCGACTATACTGTATCGTACCTGACCGTCAAATTTCAACTTTTTATGACTAACTACACGGTATTTTTCCATATTCTCTATATATTCTACATATTATTTATACTTTTTTAATGAATTTTTAGTGATTTTTTGAGGATTTCATTAAGTTTAAAACCATCATTTAGTGATAAAATTTATAAAATATCAAAACTTATATATTCTCAAACCGCCTTTATAATTTATGATGAATATAGGGCTGTATTATAATGTTAAAAAAGGTAAAGAAGAGGAGTTTGAAAAACTATTCAAAGGCGTAATAGAAAAATTGAAAACACCGCGCTTTGGAGTCATAAATGCAAAGCTGTATAAGGATGTAGAAAACAATAATGAGTACTTAATATATTCAGAATGGAAAGACTTAGACTCATTCAAAGCATTCATGCAAAGCGAAGAATTCCATGAAACAACTAAACTTGGGAGGGACCTGATAGATGGTACACCAAAGCACAGGTTGTTCTCGGAACTAAAATGAATTGGCCCCGCGGTGATAAATTATCATTTGCCAACTGTACAAGCTACGCTTATGCGAAGCGGGGGCTTCCACCTCGGAAGCGGCTTCTCTAAAGCCAGGATGCGATGCAAATGAACAAGGATCATCGCTTTTCTGACCGAAACCTTAATAAGAAACGCGGAAGGGCAAAAATTGTTTAATTAAAACAGTCCCTTTTTCTCCTTTATCGCTGCGTTGACTTTATCCATCACATCTTGAGGAATGGGGTCCATATTGTGCTGCTCCTTCGCATGCGCTGCGATCTTAGGTAGCAACTCCTCTTTTGATTTGGCTTCTGCCTTAAATCCACAATCCATTCCGATATCCTTACAGGCAAATGTATACTTCATAAATCCACCTCTTTAGTAATACTACAACTTTAACCAATATAAATCTTCCTAAAACAATGTATATGATATCACTCTTAGTGTAATTTGCGATGGATCTTCACTTCTTTCTTGGTTTTGTCTTTCTACTTAGTTTAGAAGCCATAATCAGGTAAACATCGACAATCTTTCGGAACGCGGCGCTGCGCTTATACCTATTGTCGCTTATGCTAGTCAGTCGGTCTATATAATTTATCTCAGATCCACTCAACTTGAAGTCTGCAGCTTCTATATTCTCAAGCATATGCTTCGGGCTGCTAGCCTTTGGTATTGGTATGACGTCTTTTTTGATAGCAAGCCAGTTCAGCATGACCTGTGCTGGCGTTTTACCATGCCTTTTGCTTATCTTATTAAGCTCATCGAGCAGCCAAGAATATTTTCTTTTGAGCGCATCCCCATGCGCAAGTGGACTATAAGCTATAAGAGTCATCTTTTCCTTGCGGAGATAATCCAAAAGTTCCTTCTCGGGAGCACGGTCAAGTATATTATATTTAACCTGGTCAGAGACTATCTCATACTTGGACATGGCATTCTGTGCATCAATCAACTGCTTTTTGCTGAAGTTGCTAACGCCTATATACCTTACCTTATTCTCAGAAACTAGCTTCTCCATAGCAGACATTGTTTCTTTTATATCTATAGCTGGATTGGGCCAGTGCAGCTGATACAGATCGATCTGCTTCAACCCAAGCCTCTTCAGGCTGCCGTTGCAAGCTTTTATGACATCATCGTACCTGAAATGTGTGGCCCAGACTTTCGTCGCTATGAAAATGTTCTTTCGCTCTCTTATCGCTTCACCAACAATATCCTCGGTGCCATATATCTCTGCAGTGTCTATGAAGTTCACTCCATTGTCGAGCGCTATGTGGATTGATTCTATATTCTGTTCTCGGTTGGGCCCAAGCTGCCATGTTCCTATACCTATTTCAGACAACTTCTCCTTTGTTTTTCCTAGAAATTTGTATTTCACTTTCTTCTTTATAGTTTTATAAATAAATATTTGTCTATTTACTTTTTCAGAGCTAATCCAACCGATTTATGAACATACTTTTTAATAGAAAGACATCTTTTAACTTATCTGTCGGATTAACCCTTTGATTTGGTGAGTCTGTAAGTAGATACATCTCTATTTTGTGTACCAAAATAAATTGTCCCAGAATCTAGAACAGTAGTTGTTGGGTATAATACGTTTGTATGCAAAACCGCAGCCTAAGAAACGTATATAAAGTGAGCTAATTATTAAATTTTGTTATGGTTTATCTTAGTTATACGGAAAAGATAAGTGCGATATTTGTTCTCATATTCATAGTACTTCTTGTTGCTTCATACTCTATACCTATTGAAGCAACCTTGCCAAATGCTAATCTTTTTATAGTTCCCATAACCCTTTTCTTCGCGATAATCGCCGGTTTTTCCATGGCAAGAGCATGGAGTGAATACAGTTCAATGAGGGACGCAGTAAGTGGAGAAATAACCGCTATAGCAAACGCCTGGTTTGCATTTTCATTCTTCAATAAAAAAGAGTTTTCGAGGCTTTCTAAGTTAATACAGAAATACTTAGAAGCTGTTCTTAGAACTGACCAAAAAAATTTCTATAAAACAGATACGGAATTTGACGAGCTTAGAAATGGCATCTATAGTACTATTAAAAGATCGAATAAAACCATTTTCATGCCGATTGTTTTAAATGTAATGGCTACATGGGAACGATATAGACATGACCAGATACTTTTAAGCACCAGCAAACTGCCCAAGGCACTATGGATACTCCTTGGTCTTCTCGCAGTTATAATAATAGTATATTCCTTTGGTGTAAGAGTAAACTCCCCCATATCAGTAATTGCAACACCGATCTCAAGCATAGCTCCGATAATAACAATTTATATTATTTATGATCTTGACAGATACAACTTCATAGACAACCGTATGTTTGTTGAATCTACCCTTCATCTCTTTCATATAATGGGAATAAAACCACCAAGATCTGAAGAAATAAATCTATCTTAAGTCTTGGGACCTGTTTCAAGTTTTTGCATATTTTTTGTGGTAAAATTTAATCTAACTAGTTGGTCAATGGCTCTTTTTTAGCAGGGACGTATTGTGGAATTTCATATATAGTGAAAAATACTGTTTTCCCACTGTCTATCGCAAGTTTAAGCTCATTATCCGCCCCTTTTGAATCTCCTATCTTATGATGATAATAAAAGATAGCGTCGCAGTCTTTTAGCCATTCACTATCTGCTTTTATATAATATTCATACGAAAGTATTTTCTTACCATATAGGTGTATGAAGTGGGTTAGATGCGGGATATAAATCAGGTGCCCTTTATCTGCCACAGCTACTCCAAAGTCTATCGCATTTACAGTGTTTTCATGTGCAACTCTTGCAGCATCGTGCGTGCTTGCGTTATTCGGTGTGTATGGACCCGCAATGTATATCTTTAAAGGGTGATCTATCTGATTTTCAATGTTGTTTTGCCTTTGAATACCCATATAGATAGTACGTTCAAATAATATGTCAACCAATGTTTTCTGTGCTTTTTCGTTGTTTCCTTTCCCAATTTGTTCGGAAAGAAGTTCTAGCATACTTTGCTTTTTTAAAAAATTATATAGGCTTTCCATATATCCTTAAATAAGACACATACTTGAATTTAAATCTATCGTTGTGTTTAGTTCAAACATAAAGTAGCTAGATATGTTATCAGCAAAAGATTGGGCCCGAGGGGATTTGAACCCCCAACCATCAGATTAGAAGTCTGCCGCTCTGTCCAAGTTGAGCTACGGGCCCGAAGGCTGGCTGAAACAAAATCTATAAACAAGCTGTTATTAAATCCCTTTTTATACAGAATAAACCGAACTTCAATGATGTAAATTCTGCTTTTTGCCAAACTTTTCCCTAAAACAACTACTGCAGATTGGCTTTAGCTTCCCGCCTTCCTTATAGTAACTACCCTTTATCTTATCCAGGAAGGTGGTCTCTATCTCTTTGCCACATACAGAGCATTTCATATGTTCAATCCAAACCTCTTCAGTAGATTGGAGAACTGGCGGTTCTTTGACATCTTCATCACCGTTTTCATCTTCCTGTACTGGTCAAGCAGCTCTCTGACTGTCTCTTCGGACTGCCCACTCCCTTTTGCGATCCTGGATATCCTGCTCTGGTCTATAATTCCAGGCTGCTCCAGCTCTTGCTTTGTCATCGAATCCATTATGACCGTAAATTTAGGAAGATTTATCTTCTGCTTTTCTATCGCCTCTTTTTTTGAAGCGCCCGACAAACCAGGCATCGCATCCACTATCTTGTCTACTGATCCAAGCTTATTGGCAGATGCATACTGATCATACAGGTCTATAAGGCTAAATTCCCCCCTAATAACATTCTTTACGCTTTCTTCATTTACCTTTATATCTTCCTCCTTAGCTTTGGCGAGAATAGACTCCAGACCCTCTAGGCCGAGGAGCTTTGTGGCGAATTTCTTTGGATCAAACTCCTCAAATTCATTTATCTTCTCGCCAGTGCCGATGAATATCACCTTTGCCCCACTGAGATAAGCTGCTGTAAGGGCCCCGCCACCGTTTGCAGTTCCGTCGGTTTTTGTCAGTATTATGCTGTTGATATTCAGTATATCATGGAATTTCTTGACTTGTATTGAAGCGTTTTGCCCAAGATCGGCAGGTATCACCAAGGTGACATTGTTTGGCTGGAAAGAGTCCCTTATGTCTTTTATTTCCTTTACAAGCTCATCATCCAGTGCATCCCTTCCTGCGCTGTCGCCTATGATTATATCATAGTTCTTGAAGTCTTTTGAGGCGTCCTTGATTATCTTGACAGGATCCTTTCCGCCTCCTGCTATCTTCACATTTATCTGCTTTGAAAGCTGTGAGAGCTGCTCATAAGCAGCTGGCCTGAAGGTATCCAAGCCTAACAGCAGCACCCTGTAGCCCCTCTTTTTATAGTAATTAGCAAGCTTCGCAGCGGTTGTCGTCTTGCCTGAGCCGAAAAGTCCAACCAATAGTATCTTGTACGGTATTGTATCTACGTTTATCTTCTGCCCTTCCGAGCCGACTATTTCGACTAGATTATTGTATATGACATCGAGAACGCGCTCTTTTGTTACAAGTCCCTTTCCCTTTTTGGCTTTTATATCTTCCCTTACCTTCTGTATAAACTTGTCTACTACAGAAGAATCTACGTCCCCCTCCAAAAGGGCAGCCTTTATGTCAAGAAGGACTTCCTCCACCTTTTCGCTGCCAGTTGAATTGAGTAGTTTCCTTATGCCCGCCTTGAGCCTATCAGCTAACGAATCAAATGCCATTATTTAACAAGGAAACCGAAGGATTAATATCTTTTTACGGTTATTGGAAGAACTCCTTTCTCAAGTTCTCTCTTTGCTATGTCCAGATACTTGTCTTTCTTCTTGTCGACTTTAACTAGCGCAGGTGCTCCCATCGCTAGCTGCAAGGCCCTGGCACCTATCAATCTCGTTACTTCAAACTTGTTGTATTCCGTCATATCATTTATTGACCTGCTTCATCAATATATCATTTACTTCGCTTCTCAATTTAAATGCTGCATCAGCACAAAAATCGACCTCTTCTGGGTAGAAAAAGCCACTGCCCCCTTTCTGAAGCGAATTGATCTTC
>JAJZIX010000019.1 GCA_021810345.1 Nanobdellota archaeon
CAGTAACGCAGGAAACAGGTATTGATATGCCAGGTGGGAATACTGGAAATGCATTAAGATTTACTACGGGTTCAAGCGAAGCTGTAACTACTGTTGATATGTTTACGTCTACTTCCTTGCCTAATAATCCAAATTATTATATAGCTGAGGCATCCTTTCAAAGTGATGGTAGCGGTACGGATATGGATTGGGGTTTAGCACAAGATTCTGGAACAGCTACTTCGGACAATGCGATATTTGTTGGTACCCAATATGGGGGTGCGTATTTTGATGAAGCTTATCTATCTGGTGGCTCTAGGACATCTGATATAAACGGGCAAGGCACAACAACAACAGCTTGGAGATATTCTTCACTTATTTATAATTCAAGTTCGGGTTACTATGGTTATATTGCACCACAACTATATTCGATATCAGGAGGATATTCTGGTACCGTTTCTACTAACCCTATAAGTTCAGTTACGACACTATTTTGGGGCTTTTGGGGCGATGTGGGAGCAAGTGGACATTGGACACAATTTAATTGGGCTCGTGTCCGTGCCTATCCTCCAAATGGTGTTATGCCAATAGCATCATTTGGATCGGTCTCGAGTGTCAATACCTCGTCCTACGCGGAATACGATGATGGGGCTAATGTATTCAATTATTATGAGAATTTTGCAGGTTCAGGGTTACCTTCCGGGTGGCAGGAGCTTACTTCTTCAGGAGATACTTATACCTGGGATAATGGAATTACCTTTACTAACAACGGTCATACTAATTATGTTTCAATAGGAACAACCTCTGCTGTCAGTCCTGCGGGGATATTAGAATTAGGAATAGCAAGCGGTTCTGATGCACGCCCTACAATAGAACTAGCTACAACTGATACGCAGATAGAAGGGGGGCAGCCAATTTATATGTATGAGGATGGATACGGACAGTCCTATGGAATGTACTCAGGAGATATGCAGTTTGAGATATTAACTACTTCATACTCAAGTATAAGTAATAGTAAAACGGCTTATAATTCTCCTATAATAGAAGGATTTGCTTGGACGGCAACAGGTTCGCAATTATTGGAGATAGTGCCTAACTATAATTATAATAACATGGAAACTGTCTCTGAATCAAACACCGCTAATTCTTTATCAACTCCTTTATACATTATGCTAGGTCAAGCAGCTAGTGGGAGTTATTCTAATGTAGGAGGTTATACAGCAAACTGGCTTCGTACTCGTGCTTATCCTCCAAATGGAGTAATGCCTTCAGTCACCCCGCAAAGCATGTACGCAATAAAAAGTCCAAGCAATTCAACATACTCTGCACCTATAGACATCTACAATAGCCAGTCGTCTGCTACTTCCTCTCCTTTCCAGCAGATGGTGATGGTCAATTCGTCCTACTATTCAAAATATGAAAACAACAATCTTAGCAACGTTGAGTTCACCTACCAGAATGGCACAGTTATACCCTCTTGGTTGGAATCAGGGAACATTGCTACTTTTAATGGCGTCAGTGGCAATATAGAAATACCAGACTCGCAGTCATTAAGCCCGACAGAGGCCGTTTCAATCACAGCATGGGTGAAATTAAATGGTGCTGTAAGTAATTGGGCTTCATTATCAACCAAAACCCACGGCTCATCACGAACTTGGTGGTTTGGTTTTCAGCCAGGCACAACTGTCGGAGTAATGTGGGATATAAATGGTAATAATATGGACTGCAATTTACCGGAATCAGCGTTAGGCAAGTGGGTGTTTATAGCCGTGACCTATAATGAGAATACAGGAAAAATACTCTACGAAAATAATGGGACAACCGTTTGTACTGACACTTCAAATATTGGGGTTATATCCAATCCTTCCAGTCCAATCTACTTGGTTGGGGATCCAAGCTGGGGCACTTTGAACGGGAGCGTCGCAAACGAACAGATATACAATACCACCCTATCACAAGCTCAAGTTCAGCAACTGTACTTAGAGGGTTTAGCCGGCGGCCCCCTGCAAGACTCAGGGGTAGTCGGATGGTGGCCGCTGGCAGGCAACGCAAAGGATTACTCGGGGAACAATAACAACGGCGTAGCGACGAACGTCATTTATAATGGAGTTGGCCCTACAAGCACAAGCACAACTTATTGGCTAAAACTGGGCTCTATACCTGCAGATTCTACTGAGCAGGTTTTCATGAACTTCGCCCCGAAATCCAATAACCTATTCAACACCGTAAACACAGGTGAGGCGCCACAACTCTCCTCAACATATGCGGAATATGATGATGGTTTATCTGTTTTCTTAAATTATACCAATTTCTATAATGTAGACCAAACATTATTTAACTATGACCCGCCTTTTTTTATGTCTACAGATTCTGGGTTACATATATACATCAATACGACCTCCAACGGCCAAGGTATATCATCTCCCTCTCTTTGGTATGGATCGAATACCACAGAACTTATAACTTATGAAGACTCCGTAAGTGGAACAATTCCAGTAAACTTGCTTTTTAGGAACTCTAATACAGGAGAGGAGTCTTCGCTTCCATATAACACATTACGAGGCGTGCCATTTTATTATTATAATGTAAATTCCATACCAAAGTCAGACGGGTTAGATTACGTACTTTTTTACATAAATAATAATTTTAATGGGGCGGCTACTTTACCTTGGTTAGCAATATTGAATAATGCCCCAAATAGTGTTATGCCTTCTGCATTTAGCGTTTCGTAAAGTTATTAATCAATAAATGGATTGTTAATCATATGGATAAGGATAAGATAAAGATTATAGCTACGATAGGACCGGCAACCGACAGTCAAAAGGAAATAGAAAAAATGCTTCAGGAGGGTGCAAGCATATTTCGGCTGAACCTTTCCCACGCTTCTTCATCGTACGTGCTGAAAGTCATGAAAATTTTAAACAAGGCAAAGGCAAAACTAAGGAAAGAAGCGGTCTTGTTTTTGGACCTGCCAGGCCCAAAGATAAGGACGGGCGTCCTGTCGGGCGGAAAGCTTGGAGTAAAAGCAGGAAAGATATACTCATTCGGCCCGAGAGGAGACATTTCCGTCAGTGCAAAGATAGTCAATAGCATAAATCTGAAGGAGAAGATCCTGCTGTCTGATGGAAAGATAGAACTAAAACCACTGAAAAGAAGCGGCGTCAATCTTCTGGTCAAGGCACTTAACAGTGCAACTCTTCTGAGCAGGCAGAGCGTAAACGCATCCGGACTGGTTTATGAAGCCAAGTATCCGACGCAGAAGGACGTAGCGGGGATAAAATTCGGAATCAGGCATGGCATTAGAACATTTGCGCTGTCGTTCGTTTCAAACAAAGAGGATGTATTGAGAGCCAGGAAGGCCGCCGGAAAAGACAGCGTGCTAATATCAAAGATAGAGAGAAAGGAAGCGGTTGACAATTTTGAGGATATAGCAAAAGCCTCGGATATAGTAATGATAGCGAGAGGGGATCTTGGCCTTAACATGGATATAGCTAGAGTCCCAGCAATACAGAAAAAGCTTATCTTATCTGCGAACAGGCTAAGCAAGCCCGTGATAGTGGCCACTCAGATGCTCGAGTCGATGACAACCGAAATCATGCCCACAAGGGCGGAGGTGGATGATGTTTTCACTGCGATATCGGAGGGCACGGACGCAGTTATGCTCTCGGAGGAAACAGCTATAGGGCAGCACCCAGCGCTTGCGGTTAAAATGCTAAGGCATATAATCTCACTTTCAAAAATCACCCCGTCAACTATGAATTATCCTGCAATCGATGAGAGAGACGCTTTGATAGACTCTGCGGTCAGCTTGATAAAGAAAACTAAAATAAACGACGCTGTCGTCCTGACGAAATCCGGCAGGAGTGCGTTCAGACTGGCTAGATTCCACCTTGGCGTGAGGATATTTGCGATTTCTGACAGCGACGCGGTCCTGAATGCACTTGAGTTTGGAAGGAACATCATCCCTGTGCGGATAAAGAAACTTGGGTCTTATCCAGCCGAGCCGATAAAGAGAATAATGTCGGAGAACAAGCTGCGCAGGCTGATCCTGATCTCTGGTTTGGAGACGAGCAGCAGGTCGACAGAGAGCATACGCATAATCGAATGAGATAGACCCATAGCGTAAAATTGCTTAAGCATAAAGCATAAAAACCGTGGAAAAGATAGCTATACCTGTATAGTCAGCTATTTAAGCTAGATTAGCAAGAAATATATAAATGTAAATTTAGTTTAAGAAAGGTAACATGGGACATCAAATAACCAAGAAGAGCACGCCGAGAAGAGGTAGCCTGCAGTACTATCCGATAACGAAGAGCAAGAGAGCTTACCATAATTTCCCGCAGTTTGGCAAGCTAGCCCAGAATGAGATAAGCTCATTTGCAGGATACAAAGCAGGGATGCTTCAGGTAATTTATGTAGATGCTGACAAGAACTCACCAACATTCAAATCAGAAGTGATGACAACAGCAACAGTCATAGAATGCCCCCCGCTTCTTGTCTGCGCATTGAGATTCTACAACAGCAGCGGTTCGGTTGGAGAAACATGGGCACAAGGCGTTAACAAGTTCGTCGAAAGAAGGGTAAAATTCAAGGAGAATAATTCAAACCCAGAGGATCTTAAAGCGAAAGCATCGGACATAAGGCTGCTTGTGTCAACCCAGCCCTGGCAAATAAACCTGAAGAAGACACCAGAAGTCTTCGAGATAGGCATAGGCGGGAACCTGGAGCAGAAGTACCAGCAGGCCAAGGAGCTTTTGGGCAAGGAGCTGGACGTGTCCTCAGTCATAAAAGACGGCAGCTTCGTCGACGTTTCCGGAGTCACAAAAGGCAAAGGCTTCCAGGGTTCAGTCAAGAGGTTTGGCGTCAAAATATTCCCAGTGCATGCAAGCAAGTCCAGGAGGAAGGCCGGAAACCTCGGTGCAGAGACCATGGCAAAGGTGCAGTTTTCGATACCACAGCACGGAAGGCTTGGTTTCAATTCAAGAGTAGAGTACAACAAATTCGTGTTAAAGACGGTGAAGGACCCGGCGGAGATAAATCTGCCCTCAGGATACAGCAGATACGGCAACATAAACAAGTCAGCTTTGATAATCAAGGGTTCAGTCCCTGGCAGCACGGGCAAGCTCGTGATGCTCAGAAAAGCACTCAGACCGGTAAAGAAGGCCGAGCCTGTGAAAGTCATATTTTTGAAGTGATATGGCAGACGTAATCTCGATTGAAAATGCGAAAGTCAGGGAGATACAGCTTCCCGAGGTCTTCAAGCGGCCGGTAAATCCAGTCGTCATAAAGAAGGCTTTTCTTTCGGAGCAGTCAGAGGGTTTCCAGCTGAAGTACACGGATCCTCTGGCAGGGAGCAGGAAATCTGCAGAGCTGACAAAAAGGAGGTTCGGCGGAAAACACGGCAAGAGGGCATACAAGACTGTTTATGGAAGGGGTCTTACAAGAGTGCCGAAGAAAACGATGATGCACAGGGGCTCAACTTTCTTCTATGTAGGTGCAGTAGCGCCAAACACAGTGGGCGGAAGAGAGGCACACCCTCCAGAAGCTGATAAAGTTCTGGTCAAGAAAATAAACAAGAAGGAGAAGAAGCTCGCAGTCGAGATGGCCATAGCTGCATCAGCCAACAAGGATCTGGTCAGCAGGTTCCACTCGATAAAAGATTTGCAGTCGCTGCCACTGGTGGTCGAGGATAAGATAAACGAAGTCTCAAAGACCAAGGACGCGATCAAAATCTTGAGCAAGATAGGTCTGGGCGATGAAGTGAGTAGGGTAGCTGAAAGGACAATAAGGGCAGGCAAAGGCAAGATGCGTGGCAGAAAATACAAGAGGAAGCTGGGCCTTGTCATTGTCACAACCGACGATTCAAAAATCTCAAAGGCAATGGGCAACATAAACGTGAGCGTCAAGAAGCCATCGCAGCTGTCCATTTCAGATGTGTCACATGCCGGCATGCCTGGAAGGCTGATAATCTGGACCGAAGGCGCAATTGCCTCGCTGAAGTGATATGGAACAGAACTTAAAATACGTGGTGAGCGTATTGGGGGGCGAGAAGGCCACGAGGATGATGCAGGAGGAAAACAAGCTCCAGTTTATAGTTTCTAAGGATTCCAACAAGATATTAATAAAGAAGGAGATCGAGTCGCTGTTCGATGTGAAGATATCAAAGATGAACATCCTAAACAAGATAAACGGGGATAAAGTAGCCATTGTCCAGCTCAAGAAAGAATATCCTGCAATGGACCTCGCAACTAAGCTGGGCTTGATATGAGTGATTTTGGCGCTTCAAACAGCAAAACATTTTTAAAGCTAAGTTTTCTTAGATACTTAATGTTAATCGGAATGAGGGTATACGTGAAGGATTTGGGTCTGTCCGGGCAGGTTGTGGACGAGACCAAAAATTCGGTCCTGCTGCTCACAGATTCAGGAAAGAAAAGAGTTATAAAGAAAGGCGTCAAATTCATAGTCTACACCCCAAAGGGACAGATCAAGCTCAGGGGCGATGAGATAAACATGAGGCCGTGGGAATATGCAATATAATAAGGATTTTGTGGCGCCGGAGACCGCCTGCACAGACAAAAACTGCCCGTATCATGGCAGCTTGAGGGTGCATGGAGCAAGGTTTGAGGGAATAATAACATCGGCCAAGTCACCGAAGACTGTCACAGTCACTTGGACAAGGACAAGAAGGATGCAAAAGTACGACAGGTTCATAAAGGAAAAGACAAAGGTGCTCGCGCACAATCCAGAATGCATAAACGCGAAGCTCGGCGACAAGGTCGTCATTTACGAAACCAGGCCGATAAGCAGGTGGAAGCACTTTGTCGTCGTGAGGAAGGAATAAAATGGGAACAGGAAGAAAGGGAGGAGGATTAAAGCCGCTGCGTGCGAAGATCACAAAGTCCATAAACGTGGGCAGCTGGATAAAGGTCGCCGACAATTCCGGTCCGAAGGTAGTCAAAGTAGTCAACATACGCGGGTACCACGGCGTCAAGGATAGGCAGCCAAAATGCGGCGTCGGGGATACGGTTTTCGTCGTTGTAAAAGCAGGCTCGCCGGATACCATGCACAAGAAGTTTCCAGCGGTGATAGTCAGGCAGAGGAAGGAATACAGGAGGCTAGACGGCACGAGACTGTGCTTCGAGGACAACGCGTGCACGATCGTAAAGGACATAGAGAAGTACGAGCCCCAGGGCACGATACTTAGGGGCCCGCTGCCGAAGGAGATATCGCTGAGGTTCCCTCACATAACAAAAATAGCGTCTAAGATAGTATGAATACCGAATTTAACATGAGCTGGTCGGGAAGCAAAAGCCCAAAGAAACAGAGGGCCTACCGCAGGAATGCGCCTCTGCATGTGAAAAGAAGGATGCTTTCTGCCCATCTGTCGAAGGA
>JAJZIX010000020.1 GCA_021810345.1 Nanobdellota archaeon
AAGAAAAAATGAGCATCCAAAAGGAGGAGCTGGACAGGATTAACCTGCTCCTGTCGAACGTCAGGGACCCTGAGATTGGCCTCAGCATAACCAAGCTTGGGATGGTGCAAAGTGTAGACAAAGAAGGCAACTCTTTGAAAATAAACATAAAGCTTACTGTACCAGGTTGCCCTCTGTCATCCACAATAGACAAAGACATTAAGAAGGCACTTGAAGGACTGGGATATGATAGCATTGAAGTTGACTTCGGATACATGAGCAAGCAGGAGCTTGAGGATGTCAAAAAGATGCTTGCCCAAACACAGCAGAAAACACCGTATTCTATAGAGCGTTATGAGAAACGGAAAATCAAAAACATAGTGGCTGTATACTCCGCAAAAGGTGGCGTCGGAAAGAGCACCGCTGTAGCACTTCTTGCGTTGGTTTCAGCGTCCAAAGGCTACAAAACTGGGGTTCTGGACTGCGACATCTCCGGTCCATCGATGACAACAATACTTCCTGTAGGGGAAAAAGCCAAGGCTGTAAGCAATGACAAACTTGAGCCGGCGGATTCACGCGGGATAAAACTTATGTCAGTTGACATGCTGACCGATGCTGAGGCGCTGATATGGCGCGGCCCTCTTGTATCAAGCGCAATAAAACAGATGTACAACGACACTGACTGGGGAGAGCTGGATGTCTTATTCATTGATCTGCCGCCGGGCACCAGCGACGGCCCGCTGACCGTCTTCCAGTCGATACCTGTTGACAAGATAGTAATAATCACCACTCCGCAGAGCCTATCCAACCTGATAGGTAAGAAAACAAAGCTCATGGCAGATGCGCTCAAAATACCGGTGTCGGGCGTCATCAAGAACATGAGCTACATAAGATGCCCAAAATGCGGGGAAAAGATAGAAATCGCTGAAAACAAAGGAGGGTTGCAACTACCAATCCTTGCCGAACTCCCTTTCTTGAACAAAGTCGATTCTGGCGTTGATAGTCTGCTAGATGGCGAGGTAAAAGAACAGCTCAGCAAAGCAGTTGACTACCTGCTATCTTAGGGTCTAGCCCAATATCTTTATCGTCCAGCTTCTGAGTGCTTCGCCCTTTGCCATAAGCTTGTCGAACTCTGATGCAAGGTCGCTCCTGCCGATCATTTTAAGCCAAGGCGAAAAATGCCTGCCGTTCGAATGAAACTCGAGCGACGCGACCGGTACAGTGCTTATTTTGGCCTTGAATTCCTCAAGGTTTTTTGCACGTCCGACCTCTTTACCATCTGCAAGCCTGAAGACAAACTCCTTGCCGGGGGGTGCAGACACGAGCTTTGGGTTTGTAGCGGCTACAAAGTTGGTCTTCTGTGTCCCACTTTCCATAAGTTTATAAAAAATAGAGTATTCGCACAAATATATGCTTAACTGCTTAATTTTAACGTCTCAATTGGACCGCCTCCAACGATATTACAGGGCCGCCTCAAAGCAATGGTTAAATATCATGGACGCTTATCTTCAATAATATGAATATCTTCAAAGAATATGATATTAGAGGAGTATACCCAGACGAACTTGATGAGAATAAGTCCTACAGAATAGGACTTGCCGTCGCGAGGCTTGTCGAAAAAGAAAAACTTTTTTTGAGCTACGACAACCGTGTAGGCAGCCTAAATATAAAGACTTCTTTCATAAATGGATTGATATCCGGCGGAGCCGTCGTATATGACAGTGGGCTTTACCCAATAACCGTCCCGGCATTTGCATCCTTCAAAGAGAACGCATATGGCGTGTGCATAACTGCATCTCATAACCCTGCCAAATACACCGGTATACTCATGTTCAGAAACGGCACAGGTTCGTCAGTAACGCCCGATAAGATAAAGAAGAGAATGAACGCAAAACCCCTAAAGAAGAAGGGCAGGATCGTTGATTATGATTACTCGGACGAATACTTAAAATATATCTCCAAGGGGATAAATCGGCTCAATCTAAAGATAGGGATAGACAGTATGGGCGGCTCAACAACAGACATAGCGGTGAAGCTTTTCCAACGGTTGGGCGCTGAGGTCCACAGCCTGCACCCTAAGATGTCAAGCGACTTCTACGGCAAAGTACCCGAGCCCAGCAAGGACAACTCGCGCGGCCTTGGCAGATTCATCCTAAGAAACGGCCTCGACTTTGGTATACAGCTGGATGCAGACGGTGACAGGGTAATGTTCGTTGATAATGAAGGAAAAGTGCTGGATCCAATGACAGCTGCTATGATATTCATAAAGTACCTCAAGCTAAAAGAGACGGTAGCGACGGTAGGCTGCTCGATGCTGCTGGAGAATTACGCAAAAGTCACATACACTAAAGTCGGCAGAACCCACGTCGAGGCCGAATTAGAGGCCAAAAAGTATGACTTCGGGGTTGAGACCTCTTCACATTTCTACTTTGGAAAATATTATCCCTTCTCTGATGGGCTTCTCGGTGGGCTCCTAATGGCAAACGTACTCAGCAAAACCGGCAGGAAATTAAGTGAGATATTAAAAGAATTTCCAAAAGTTTACCATGGAGACCTCTCTATAAAAGTTAAAAACCAGGGAGAAGCTAATAAAAAAATGAAGATGTTGATTAAAAGGCTCTCTATTTACGGAAAATCTCTTTACTTGGATGGGATAAAGACTTTTATAAAAGACGGATTCATACTGTTCAGGAAATCCAACACCGAGCCGCTTGTAAGAGGACATTACGAAGCCAAAAGTGAAAGCACGGCCAGATACCTCAACAAGTTGATGAGGAGGATAGCAAGATGAACACGGAAGAATGGCTGATAAGTGAACTCAAGGAGAAAAAAGGACTGGACGATTCAAAGCTGGCGGAGCTGATAGAGTCGAAGCAGAAGCTGTTCCCTTCCCTAAATAAAGAATCTGCTCTTAGAATGATTGCGACAGAAAATGGGATCCACCCGATAAGGAGAAGCTTCAAGATAGGGGACATCACTGAAGAGATGAGCCATTTGAATGTTTTCGGCAAGGTCAACAGAAAATTCGATCCAAGATCTATAAAAATAAAAAACAGAGATGGCAGAGTCATGAATCTTAATATTGGTGACGACACCGGCAGCATAAACCTTGTCATCTGGGACGAGAAAGTGATAGACAATATTAACGCCAGCGTATCCGAAGGCGATGAAATCTCCATAGCCAACGCCTACTCCAAGAAGAACAAGATGACTGGCTCCATGGAACTTCACGTCGGGAGCGGTACGGCGATATCAGTTACCAATAAATCCCCACAGAACCAACCGAACGTAAAATACACTCGGCTACAGGACATAAAAGAGGAGAATATCATATACCATATAAAGGGCTTTATAGTCAGGCTGTTCACGAACAATATTTATCTTATAAGGTGCACTGAATGCAACAAGAAAGTCGAAACGACATGCGATGTACACGGGGACAAGTTCCTATCCAAGACGCTGTTGATATCCGGGATCATAGACGACGGGCTGTCCAGCATGAAAATATCTTTCTTTGACAAGACTGCGGAAAAGCTGCTTCAGCTGTCAAAAAGCCAGTCGCTCGAGGACAAACTGAACGACCTGTCATTCGGGATGTACCAGGTAGAAGTGGCTGCCACCGCGAGAAAGTTCAATGATATTTTCTCACTAACCGCGCGCGATGTAAAGCCGCTCGCCTACAATATGGACAGGATTTAAGCTTCAGCCTTCTTTATAGAGCCGTTCTTTCCAACGTTGACCTGGACCTGGTCCTTGAAGGTCTTTGTGTATCCACCGATCACTTCAATTTTGTCACCGACCTTGAACATGTCAACCTGCTTGCCCCAAAGAGAAAGTGGGATTTCTCCTGTGTCATCCTTTATCTTCGCGGTAGCAACTTGGGTGGTTCCAAATTTGGTTATGACCTCCCTAGGCTCCGAGATCTCTGTTATTTCGCCGGACACAGAAACATCGTTCATTCCGTCCTTTATTTCACTTATTTTCATATTCTTTACCTCCTAACTTCATCCTATGTACGATGCCAGAAGCATCGGCAGCAGGACTGTAACATCTCCCTCCACCGTAACTTGTTCGGCTTCGGGCTTTACTTTGCCCCAGGAGACGGCCTCTTCAAGCTTTGCGCCAGAGAGACTGCCATCCCAGTCTACAGCAGTAGTCATATAAATAGCATAGTCCAGTCCTCCTTTGAACTGGTTCCACCAGATAGCGTGGTGCTTTGATATGCCTCCTCCCAACATCAATGCCCCACTCTTTTTTGATTTAAATATCTTTTCAGCAAGCAAATCCTCATCGGCTATGACGTTGACCCTGAATTCCTTGTCTTTTTGGGAGTAAAACCATATCTGCGAGCCGAAGCTCCCGTCTGTTATTCCCGGCACAACGATGGGTATGCCGTTCTTCCAGGCCCAGTAGACTATCGAGTCCTCTGCGTTTTTCTCGCTGGCTATGCTTTCGCCGACAAACGCAATCAGTTCGCTCGTTGAGTACTCCTTCTTTTTCTCGGAGGCCTTCTTGAAGATGGGCAGGAGCTTGTCCTCTAAGATATAGCCATAGCTGTCGTTCGGTATAAATATGTTGTAAAGCCTGTTTATGCCTTCCTGCTTCAATTTTGCATCGTCCGTTATCTCTGTGCCTGAGTAATAGTCCTTCCAGACCCTTGCAAGATCGTGGTCCAGAGTGCCGCAGGTCGTAATGAGCACGTCGAACAGCTTGTCTTTCACCATGTCTTTTATCACACCGCGCAGGCCAGTAGAGACAACATCTGCTGTGAATGAGAAGAACCTCAGGCAGCCCTTGTCGTTCTGCATGTCCTTGAATATTGAGGCAGCCTGTGAGAGCTTCTTGGCTGTAAAACCACCGGCCTCGCCGAATTGTTTTATAAGGTCAGCCACCTGCTCACCTTTCTTTATTTGTATGTCCTCTACCTTTTTGCCTAACATGGGTATCTTTAATTCTGAATTATTTAAATAGGTTTAATCCCCGCATATTTTGTTGAAATTCCCCTCTGATAGGATAGAATCACTGCTGCGGTGGCTGTCCCGCCTTCTTTAGGTCGTCTATCAGGTCGCGCAGCTCCTTTATGCTGTCGCTTATCGTCGGCACGAGCCTGTCTATCACCTTCTCGAAGGCCTGCAGCTCTATGTTGACATCGGACAGGGTCTTATTATAATCCTCAGTCTTGCCAAGCATTACGTTCTGGACATTATCTATCCTCTGGCTTAGCTTGTCCATGTCCTCGTTTATCTGTTCTATCTTGTTTGAGTTGGACCTTTCTGCTGATCTTAATGCTGCAAGCTCTGAAGAGGCTGCTTTCCACTTCTCATCTATTATCTGCTCCAGTACCTGCTGGATTGTCTCCATGGCCTGGTCGCTTATCGGCCGTTTTGAATCTGATTTTGAAGGTATAGGCTGCGGTTGGGGCTGGAAAGACTGCATATCAATATCATTGAACTGTGGAGCACTCGGGGCAGGTTGGGCTTGTGGCTGCGGTGTTTTGGATGCGTTGAGCAAAGCCGTCTTTATCGCCGTACTGTCGTAGCCCTGCTGCCGCAGGTTGTCTATTATATCCTGGTCCGACAAGCCGTTTTTGACCATATCGCTCACATCCGGTATGTCACTTTCATCCCTTTTCTTAAACGCATCCAGCAAGCTCATATCAACCCCACTTTTTACTGCTCATGTAATTATCCACTATTTTAATAACGTCATCCTTGCTTAAAAACCTTGAAGGGTCCACAAAAGAGAGATATTTTTCTATTACTTTCACGTCCTGCAGCCTGGCAAACTGCTCCATCTGCTTTTCTATCCTGCCCAGTGTGTCCTCGACTTCCAGGATTTTTGACTTGTCCGACGAAACGCTCTCTGACAGGTCCTGCAGCGCTTCCTTTATCTCGCTGTACCTGTCTATATTGTTCTGGTCCACCATCCGTATGGTGTCCTTTAGCTGCGAGAGCCTCTGGTCAAATATCTTCAATGACTCCCTCAGCTCCACGATGTTCTTCACGATGTCGCTGCTTTGTTCCACAATACGATTGTTTGTATCTGTGCATTTTTATGCTTTTCCCAGACAAATAAAAACAACGCTAGGTTTCATGCACCCAACGGCTTGATAAAGCAAAGCCTGAGCTCCTTGGCGTCCAAAACGGCAGCAGCAAATTTATATATAAGGCTCTGAGCTTAATAAAGGCATGGGCAAGAATATAAGAAGAGGCAGAACGAGCAACGTGAGGTGTGCTTCATGCGGCCAGCTTACCAGAAGGGACAGGGCAGTCTACCTGTTCAGGAATGGTATAAAAACATACTACTGCCCCGACTGCGCAAAGCGTATACACGGGCAGAAGCTGTTTAAGGGCGCACAGCACTTCATAAGGAGGCACGAAGAGCCGAAAGTAAAGAGGAAATTCGTGCTGTACTCGGTTGACAAGCCTGAAGGAGAGACAGAAGAGGCTGGGAAAGAGACCCCGCCGGAAGAGAACACCGAAGAGCAAAATGACACACAAAGCTAAGTATGCGTATTGCATTTAAACTAAATTATCTTTTAATAGGGATCGTTGTTCTCGTAGTTGTAATACTCGCAGTTTTATTCATAAAACCTAATCACAGCCAGACGGCTTTGGGCCTGCCACAGAGCATCCAGTACGCTCTTGAATACTTCAATGCTGTAAACACCAACAGTACCGTGCTGGTCCCGCAGGAGTATTACAGCGCAGCAAAGTCCCTTTCCATAAACAACAACAACGTCGTGTCAAACTCCACGGAGTATAACAGCATACTTTTCGGCAACGCAACTCTCCCGAAGGGTGAATTCATACTTATAGACATGAGCCAGCTCTCTTACCTGAGCAATTCCTCCAGCAGCGCATTATCGGGCCTTACCAAAAACCTTACCCAGTACTCCGTTAACTACACGGTGGAGAATCTTACATCAGCGGAGAGGAATTGCCTCTACTTCAACGGTTCCGGTGACTCAATGGCGCTGTGCCAGTTCTATCTTGACGGGATCCGCATAGGCAGGCTCACGCTTGTAAGCTTCCCTGGTAGCAGCGCCTACATCGCAAATGCCAGCGTTATCTACAATGGGGAGAACTACACGTATATCCCATCGGACATAAACTCAAGCAGCACGAATTTCGTGTCGGGAATAGACTTTATATATGGCGGCAATTTCAATGTTTACCTGCCAAAGGCGCTAATGTCGACCTTCTACGGCAGGGAGATGTTTCTGCCGCAGAACATGCTGAA
>JAJZIX010000021.1 GCA_021810345.1 Nanobdellota archaeon
GTTCGTGCTGGTCGATTTTCTCCCGCTTCCGAGGTTCGAGGGTTCGATGCTAATCTATCATAACCAGCTCGTCTACTCAATAACGCTCGCATTCTTGGTCATAATCGGTGTGCTTTCGCTGGTATCGCTGGTTTCTGCGCTTACTGCATTCATCGTCTTCGTGGCGATGAACTTTGCCTTCTACTTTGCGAAGCTGTGGTGATAATATAACACCGTTATATTTATAAACACAAAGCAACATTTCTATGGATGGATGACTTGTTTTGTGTAAAAACATTCACAAAGATACTTCCGGCCGTAAGGTCTGTACTCTCTGTGAAGATGTCAAGCGAAGGATTGACCCAGAAAGATATCTCAAAGATCTTCGGGATAACCCAGCCGGCGGTTTCACAGTACATGAATGGACTGAGGGCCGAGACCGCAAAGAAGATGTCTGAAAACAAGGAGATGTCAGAGTACCTCGATGTGCTCTCAAAGGATATAATGGCCAGAAAAGCGGATATAGCCTCTAAAACGTGTGAAATATGCGAGGTTGCAAGGAAATCGGGTGTAGTCGAAAAAAGTGAGATGACTCCTTTTCTATGCATTTTGGAGCTTAGCAGGAGGAAAAATGGTTGATGAACTTCTGGTGAAGGACCTAGACGTGTCGGTGAATGGCATAAGGATTCTAGATGGAGTCAGCCTTGACATAAATACGGGAGAAGTACACGTCCTGATGGGTCCGAATGGCAGCGGCAAGAGCACACTTTCAAACACTATAATAGGAAACCCAAAGTACAAAGTCGAGCGCGGAAAAATCTTGTTCAATGGAAAAGACCTTCTCAAGATGAAGCCGGATGAGAGGGTAAAGGAAGGTATTTTCATGTCGTTTCAGGAACCTGTGGAGATACCAGGGGTAAGCATCTTCAATCTTATGAGAACCGCTTACCTAAAGAGCGGCGGAAGCACATCAGAGCTTTCAGCTTTCAGGTCGAGAGTATCTTCGCTGATGAGCCAGTTGGGGTTTCAGGAGAGCTTCATGAACAGATCTGTAAATGAGGGTTTTTCCGGGGGGGAGAAGAAAAGGTTTGAAGTACTGCAGATGATGGTTCTGAAGCCAAGGATGGCCATATTGGATGAGGTTGACTCTGGCCTGGATATAGACACGCTGAAAATCATAGGAAGCATGGTCAAGGAGGCATCAAAGAGCATGGGTATGCTGATCATAACTCACTATGACAGGATACTGGAATACGTGAAGCCGGATTTTGTCCATATCATGAAGGATGGCAGGATAGTATCCACGGGGGGGATGGAGATAGTATCTGAGATAAAGGAAAAGGGATACAACTATTACAAGTAAACTATGGAAACTTTCGAGGCGGATTATTCAAAATATGACTTCAAGAATAGCACAGACTACGATGTCACCTTTGAAAAAGGGCTGTCGGAAGACGTCGTAAAAAGAATATCAAAGCTGAAAGGCGAGCCCGATTGGATGCTGGAATTCAGGCTGAATGCCTTCAAATTCTTCATGAAGAGGCCAGTTCCGCAGTGGGGTGGCGATCTCAGCAAAATAGACTTTAATGATCTTACATACTACTTGAAGCCCATAAAGGACAGGGCAAAGGCATGGGATGAGCTGCCAAAGGAGATAAAGGACACATACGACAAACTCGGTATACCAGAAGCGGAGAAGAAGTTCCTCTCAGGCGTAGAGGTGATGTATGAGAGCGAGTCGGTTTACTCTAGCGTAAAGAAGGAGCTTGAGGATTTAGGGGTTATATTCTGCGATACAGACACCGCCCTGAAAAAATACCCAGAGCTCGTCAAAAAGTACATAGGCCGCGTGATCTCGCAAAACGACAATAAATTCGCTGCGCTGAATTCGGCAGTGTGGTCGGGCGGCTCGTTTATATACGTACCAAAGGGAGTCAAGGTGCCAATGCCCCTGCAGGCTTACTTCAGGATAAATGCAGAGAGCATGGGCCAGTTTGAAAGGACGCTTATAATCGCAGATGAAGGAGCGGACGTCACGTATATAGAGGGGTGCTCCTCGCCGATATACTCAAAGAACTCACTGCACGCGGCAGTTGTGGAGATAATTGCACACAAGAATTCGCATGTCAAATACATAACCATACAGAACTGGTCCAGTGATGTCTACAACCTGGTCACAAAGAGGGCCTTTGCCTATCAGAATGCATACGTCGAGTGGATAGACGCAAACACGGGGGCGCTGCTGACTGAAAAATACCCTTCTGTCTACATGCTCGAGCCAGGCGCAAAAGCCAACATACTCTCGGTGGCCCTGGCGAACCGGAATCAGCACCAGGATACCGGCGCAAAAGCCATACATCTTGCACCTGATACCAGCTCAACGATAAGGTCAAAGTCGATATGCCTCAATGGCGGCAGGACCAGCTACAGGGGGCTTGTAAAGGTGGGGAAGGGGGCCACAGGTGTCAAGACAAGCACAAAATGCGATGCGCTTATACTGGATAAGGAATCAAGGACTGATACCTACCCATATATGGAGATAAGCGAGGAGGACGCCACAGTCAGCCATGAGGCATCGGTTGGCAAGATAGGAGACGAGCAGCTGCTCTACCTGGAGTCCAGAGGAATACCGGAGCAGGAAGCTATAAACATGATTGTCCTCGGCTTTATGGGTGAGTTTATCAAGGAGCTTCCCCTAGAGTTCGCGGTAGAATTCAACAGGCTCATAACGTTGAACATGGAGGGAGCGGTTGGTTGAAGATGGCAGAGAAGCCTTATACAACAGTGGAAGAGTTCAAAAAAGCCTCATTGAAGAGCTTTGAGTCGCTTCCGTTCGAGCCAAACAGGCTTTTCGAGAAATACATTGAAAGGGAGGAGCTTTTTTACCCCAAAGCCGGCAATAAATACAACACCCTGAAGGTTATGAGCTCGACGCAGATAAAGATAGCGCCGGGCATCACGGAGATTCCAAAAGCCATAGGGGGTGTTTCCATAGACGATATAAATTCCGGTTTTTCTTCGGTCAGCGGACTGCTTAAGCTTCATAATCCTGAGGATAAAGTCGAGGCGGAAGTGGATGCTCTGTTCAACCAGGGCACGGTTCTGCGAGTGAAGGAAGGGGTTGCAGTCCCCTCCCCCATGAAAATAGACATATCATTGTCATCAAGCGAGCCTTTATTCAACAAGCTGGTTGTTTTTATGGAGCCGGAGAGCAGTGCAAAGCTTGTAGTGACCTACAGCTCAACGGATGATCTTAACCAGCTGTACGGTGAAAACCTGGATTTGTACGTATCAGAAGGGGCAAAACTAGACATCGTACTTGTACAGGGTGCCAGCACAGGGAAGAATCTGGCCCTCAACAGGAACATGATTGTATCCGGAAACCTCAACTTGACCGAGGCCAGCTTTGGCGGTGGGTTCGTCCGCTCAAGAAACCTGCTAAAGCTAAGCAGCGAAGGAGCAGAGGCCAGTCTGAACAGTGCAATTTTGGGGTCTGGCCAGCAGTATTTCGATTCACTAACAAATCTTAGCCATCAAGAAAAAGGCACTATCAGCAGGGTGAACATGAGAGCAGCCCTGAGCGGCTCGTCCAGGGTGCTTTTCAAGGGAGTAGTCTCCCAGGAGGAGAGGGCGATCAAGTCGAGCGCATACTTGTCAGAGCACTCATTGCTGCTCAGCAGGGACGCAAGGAGCAACTCAATACCGAGCCTCGAGATAAAAACCGACGATGTTAAAGCCTCACATTCCGCGTCTTCGCACCCCATCGAAGAAGACAAGGCGTTTTACCTCATGTCCAGGGGCATACCGAGGGCGGAAGCCATAAAACTCATAGCGTTTGGGTTCCTGAACCAAGTTCTGTCCGGCCTAAGCGAGGAAACAATACCTATGCGCGATATCGTGGATAAGAAAGTTGCAGCTGCATAATGACGCATCTAGTTCAGAATTTAATCTATTTAAATGCATCAAGTCATATAATATATAGAAACTATAGCAGCCATTTAAGGGCGCTTGCCATTCTGCTTGGTTTCTTGAGTCACTTAATAATTAGCAATTAGGCTTTTTTGGTCTGATAACCAAAGATAAGCCTTCTTGAATTGGATTTGGAGGTGTTGAACATGGCAAAGATAGGACCAGCTTCTTTTAAGTATATCCTGCATGCGAAATTCACTGCAGATAGTCTTGTTGAGAAGCCGGATGTAATAGGTGCAATATTCGGGCAGACCGAAGGCCTTCTTGGAGAAGAATTGGATCTAAGAGAGGCGCAAAAGAACGGGAAGATAGGCAGGATAAACGTGGAGAGCTCTGCTTCCGGTGGAAAGACAACCGGTGAAATAACGATCCCGACATCGCTTGGCGTGGCTGAGACTGCGCTTATAGGGGCCGCAATAGAGACCATAGATCGTATAGGGCCGTCCAAGGCGGTTATAAACGTTGACAACATAGAGGACGTCAGAGTATCAAAAAGAGAATATATCATGAAGAAAGCCCAGACACTTTTGGATACTGCTTTAAAGGCCTCTTCGGTGGACACTACAGAGCTCCTGCAGAAACTGTATGAGGATGTAAGGCAGAAGGAGTTCGTGGAATACGGGTCGGAAAAGCTTCCTGCGGGTCCAGACGTTGTTGATTCGGAAGAGATAATAATAGTCGAGGGCAGGGCAGACGTGATGAACATGCTAAAACATGGATTTGCGAATGTCCTTGGATTGAACGGCACAAACATACCGAAAACAGCTGTAGAGCTGAGCAGAAAGAAGATAGTCACGCTTTTTGTGGACGGAGACAGGGGAGGAGACATGATTATAAGCTCCTTCCTGCAGCAGGGCAATGTAGATTTCGTTGCGAAGGCCCCCAGTGGTATGGAAGTGGAGGAGCTGTCAAAAAAGGAGATCAATCAGGCGCTTAGGCTGAAGGTCCCGATAGAAGAGTATGAAGGTTCGAATGGAAAGCGTGAAACTCAGGAGCGAAAGCCGGTGCCAGCGCAGCAGAGTGCAGATGTACCAGAGGAAATCAAGTCAAGGGTTCTTCCGCTGGTGAATGAGATAGTCGGTACCAGGGGCGCTTTCCTCGTCAACGACAAATTTGAGATAATGGGCCGCATTCCGTATAAGGAGGTAGAGGGCTCCATACTGAACATAGAGAATATCTATTTGATAGTGCTGGATGGCGCTGTGACCGATGAGATAGCCAAGGCAGCCGAGGAGAGCGAGGTTAAGTACGTTATAGGGAGCAGAGTGACTGGAACAAGCCAGTCGGTAAAGCTCGCTTCCTATGAGTCGCTTGGCTACAGATACCGCTGAGAATCGCAAAGTTAATAAACAAAAAAATACAGAAAAAAGCATGGATTTTAAAGTTGTAGGGATAAACGAGCTGAGGAAAGGGGATTCCATACTAGTGGATGACCAGTTCGTATGCAGAATAACGGACATAGCTGTAAGTGCGCCCGGAAAGCATGGGCATGCAAAGGCCAGGGTTGAAGCTGTCGGCTTGCTAGATGGAAAGAAGCGCGTTTTCGTGATGTCTGCAGAGGATAGGGCCAAGATTCCAATAATAGAAAAGAAAACCGCCCAGGTCATAAGCCTGAACGATGGTAAGGTGCAGCTCATGGATCTTGAATCCTACGAGGTGTTTGACGCTGACATACCTGAGGAGTTTAAAGACAAACTTGCCGAGGGTGTGCAGGTAAACTACTCTGATATAATGGGGCAGAAGCTCATAAAGGGCTTAAAGTAGCGATTTTGTAAATATTACAATTTTCTCAGCTTTCTGTAAACGTTTAAATAACATAAAGTCCATTTATTAAAATGCTGAGCAGTCTGATGTCGTTTCAAGGATATAGCACAAATTCTAGTATTTCTGGCTCTTCAAGCTATTCATTCTCTGCTTCAAGTATAATAGGCCTCCCATATGCGCTGCTTTTTGCGGTGATAGCCGTGGTTGTAGGATTTGTCCTGGTTAAATACTTTGCAAAAAACAAGAAACTCTCAGTTAGAAAAGGGGCTTCAAGATCCGTTCTAACTTACTCTCTTCTTATAACAATACTGTCGGCTTTGTACCTGCTGATGTTCGATAAGCAGATACAGGTATACGGTGCTATACACTGGGCCGGTCTCCTATTTTTCACGATGATAAACATAATACTGCTTATAATGTACCTGTTCTATGAGAAGCAGAACAACTACATAATCTCCATATGGTCCATACTAGGGATTATAGTAATAGTTCTAGATGCAGCATTGGCCCTGCCTCTAAGCCAGTACTCCTTCGGTGTCGGCTCGTCAGGCGGATTGAAATACTTGTTTGGATTCGGTGCCGCTGGAACTTCTTCCACTTTCGCCATCTCTCTTGCAGTGACACTGCTTTTGATCTCGCTTATCGTGTCTTTCCTTTACTCTATACACAACGTATACAACCGAAAGAAATAATCCTGTGGCATATCCAAACCTTTGTTATAAGGTATAAAATCCAAATTGTTTTATAACTATTAATACTATCAAAAGCATATATTAATTTAGTATGAAAAACAAATTATCCGGGAGGGAGCAGGAAGTGTACTTCAATTTGGAAGTCGGCATGATTTATGATGTCAATGCAATTCTGAACCTTGTCCATCTTAAAAAGAATTATCTGCCTGCTGTCCTGTCCAGCATGAACAGAAAGGGGTGGCTTACCAGATTAAAGAGAGGAGTTTATTTAGTAAATTCACCAAAACTTAAGGTATTAAACGATCCTTTTTTGGCCGCAACTAACATATTTAGAGGCTATCTTGGCTTTTCCTCTGCC
>JAJZIX010000007.1 GCA_021810345.1 Nanobdellota archaeon
ACTATGTTTTTGATTTTCCGTTTCTCATAGCGCTCTATAGAATACGGTGTTTTCTGCTGTGTTTGGGCAAGCATCTTTTTGACATCCTCAAGCTCCTGCTTGCTCATGTATCCGAAGTCAACTTCAATGCTATCATATCCCAGTCCTTCAAGTGCCTTCTTAATGTCTTTGTCTATTGTTGATGACAGGGGGCAACCTGGTACAGTAAGCTTTATGTTTATTTTCAAAGAGTTGCCTTCTTTGTCTACACTTTGCACCATCTCAAGCTTGGTTATACTGAGGCCAATCTCAGGGTCCCTGACGTTCGACAGGAGCAGGTTAATCCTGTCCAGCTCCTCCTTTTGGATGCTCATTTTTTCTTTTCTTCTTCTGCGTCAGTTATCCCATTCGCAGTTATCTCGAACACTGCTTCGCCTTCCGGTAGGCTTGGTGAGTCCACAAGCTTTGCGACCCTAGAACCTTTTTTGCCTTTTCTTAAGTATATCCTGTAAGTTGCGACATGTCCGATTATATGCCCGCCGACTGCAACTGTTGGGTCTCCGAACATTACATCTGGTCTTGCCATCACCTGGTTTGTTATATAAACCGCTATGTTGAATCTATCTGCAAGTCTCTGAAGAGTGTGCAGGACAACATTTACCTTCTGCTGTCTGTCTGCGAGCGTTCCGCGACCGACATACTCCGCCCTGAACAGCGCCATCATACTGTCGACTATTATCAGCTTTATCTTTGGGTCTTTGTTTATCAGTTCTGGTATCTTATCAACCAGCAGAGCCTGGTGGTCTGAGGAATAAGCCCTTCCTATTCTTATGTTCTGGAGAACTTCCTTAGGGTCCACGTTTTTTGCTACTGCGAGCTGCTCTATCCTGGCAGGCCTGAATGTTCCTTCTGTATCTATCCAGATAGCATGGCCCTCCAGCCCACCTTTCTCCTTCGGGAGCTGTACATTGACCGCAAGCTGGAATGCCAGCTGGCTTTTTCCAGATCCATACTCACCGTAACACTCTGTTATGGCCTGAGTTTCTACGCCGCCGCCTAGAAGTATATCAAAAGCCTGGCTGCCAGTGGATATTCTCTGCACTGATTTTCGCTTGTCCTCAAACTCAAGGCCGGACATGAAATTCATCTTTGATGCTTCCCTGGCCTCGGCAACGATCTTCCTGGCTGTTGGTTCTCCCACTTCACAGATCTCAGCAAGTTCAAGCGGATTCGCGGTTGCAAGAGATATTATATCCATATACCCTGCATTTCTTATCTTGGAGGCAGTGGCTGCGCCAACTCCTGGCAAGTCCTTTATATCCTTATACTCGTAATCAGTATCTATAGGCTCGACCTTTTCTTCCTCCTTCTGTTTTTCTTCCACCGTTTCATCTTCGTCTTCTTTCTTTGCCATTTTACCTCCTCACTTAACCCTGCTCAGTACTATTGTGGTGTCTGTTCTACCGACACCTTTCTCCTTTCTGAGATTTGAGACCACAAAATTAGATAGATCTTCCATATTGTCGTATTTAAGCCTCACAAGGAGGTCCCACTGCCCGCTTATCATAAGCACTTCGGTAACTCCCTCTATGCTCCCTATTGACCTGGCAACCTCTATAGGTGAGTTTCCTTCTAAAACCTGAATAAATATAAGCGCTTCCATACAACGATACTTATTCTAACGTCTGCTTCTATTTAAAAGTTTATACACACAAAGCGGCAATTTTTTTGTAATCTATCTTTGCACTTATAAAACCACCGGTCTCTTAATTTAGAGTCGGCGTGACGTCATGTCTATAAATATAACTTTGATTCTTTAGTTGTTATGAAAATATTCAGGACAGATAGCGGAGTGCCGTACATTTTCTACCCGCTGGATGTGGGGTATACCTCACTTTTGGCAATTGTCTTATACGGCATGCTGGATGAGTCAAAGCCAGAACTTGCGCATACGCTCGAGCATATGCTGCTTCAAGGCACCCCTACCCAAACTTCAGATTCGATCATGAGGGATTTTAACAGGCTTTCTCCTTCCTCCTTCAATGCGAGCGCCGAAATAGATATGGTAACAATCCATGCACTTCCGGTAAAAAAGAAGGCTACCGAGGTTGTGGACATGCTGTCGGATATTATCAAAAACATGACTGTACCCGAAAAAGCCCTTGAAAACGAAAAGAAGGCAATTAATCTTGAGCTAGATGGTTTGAGGGAGAGCGTCGACTCTCTGGTTGACCCATACATATACCAAGAGCTGTTCTCAAAAGAGTTTGCAAAGCACTTTGAATTTAGTACGGAAGAACAGGTTTATTCAATAACCCGAGATGACATTCTCAAAGATTATAAGCGCTTCTTTGTTCCGGAGAATATGGTCTTTGTCGCTTATGGTGGAATAGAGGAAGAGAGTATGAAAAACGCAATAAATAAGGGGTTTGACGGTTTCAAAAGCGGGAGCAGGAACAACAATACCTCAGAAATAAAACCGCGTGGCAAGAGCAGTGAACTTGAACTTGATATACCTAATACATCGGCCTCGAAGCTCTATATATCCATGCCTGGTCTGCGTTTTGAATCTAATAATAGGGTTGAGCGTCAATCACTGCTTATCTCTTCGTATATTCTCAAGGATAGATTATACAAAGCACTAAGGAATGATAGAGGCATTGTATATGATGTGCAGGCGGAGACATCATCCTACTTCCGCTTTGGCAGAATCTCCGCTTACACCGAGTTATCCAAAGAATATTTTAGCGAGGCAAAAGCTATAATGTTCAAAGAAATACAGAAAGTTCACGATGGCGAAATAAACTCAGATGAAATCTCCGAAGAACTTTCACAGATAATGGACAGTACGCTCATACACCGGTATACAGAGCCTGTAGACTCAAGCATGGCCCTGGGGGCGCTGTATCTGGCTTTAAGGGATATCAATGAAGTCAAAAAGTACGGCAGGCCGGAAAAAATAACAACAGATGATGTCAGGGCCGCCTGCTCGAAGTACTTTGACCTTGATAAGGCTGTAAGCGTAAGTATCTTTGACAAGAATAAATAATTCACCCGCCGTCACCGCAAATATATAAACTTGCTGGACGCTCTTATTATTAAAGACGCAGGCCAGAAAATCGCCTCTGTAGCTTAGCAGCATAGCGCCTGACTTGTAATCAGGAGGTCGAGGGTGCGAATCCCTCCAGAGGCTTATATGAATGGGTATAAATATTACGTGAAGTCATAAAATAAGTATGGAAGAATCCCTAGAGAGCGTCCTGTTGGATAAAGAAATAGAGGAAAACGCTGAAGATAGCTTTCTGCATCACGTCTCAGGGATGATAAAGGACAGGTCTAAGCTGGTCGTTGACAAATTTGGTGCTTCCGCCTTCTACCTGGTGAATCTTTCGTCCATGCCAGGCGGGTACAGTGCTTTGGGATCAATGGCTTTGCTGCCCAGGCAGAGCATGATGAAACTGAAAAGCATAATAGGGGCAAATATCTTCTTATTTGACTTTAAGGAAGACGCAATGGTAACTATAGCAAGAGGTTACGGTAAGTATATGGATTATGACATGCTGATAAGACGCGATAACTTCAGTAGAGTAGGTGTAGATTTATATAATCTAGCTAAATCAAAGCTGAAGTCAAAAAAGAAGGAGATCGTTGATGGGCACACCCTCGGGTATTTCGACCATTGTTCAAGCAAAATATACTTTTTAGCGTCCAATGTGAAGCTGTATTCGAAGCTTGTCACATATGATGAGGACGGCCAAAAGATGTATCTGACAACAAAAGAAAGACTGATGTCAGCACAGATCGTCGACAAGAAAGTAGATTTATTCAAGGTTTTAACTCACTTGGATTCAGAGTCCGTTAAATTCTTCACCTCTCTTTTTCCAACTGGCCCCCTTATGATCGTGGATATAAAGAACAAGAAGATATACTCATTCGAGAAGGTCGACGGGGATTATGTCTATAAAGTATCAGACAAGGAAGAGCTGCCAGAAGTATATGGCACAGCCGACCACCTTTTCAACAAAAAGGAAGATTATAGCTCACTGTATGGTTAAGGAGCCAGTCTTTCCGGTGTCCTAGGCAGAAGGGTCGCCTCAGCAACATTTTCTAATCCAAGAAGCTGTTTTACTATCCTTTCCAAGCCTGTTCCGGAGCCGCCGTGCGGGGGCACTCCATACTTGAAAAAATCCAGGTAAAAAGCGAATTTTTCGGGATCTAGCCCCTTTTCCACGAGCTGCTTGACCAGTACATCGTACCTATGCTCTCTCTGCGCAAGGGTCGTTATCTCCAGTCCTTTGAATATCAGGTCGGCACGGTACGTAATGGATGGATCAGACTCCTTCCGCATATGATAAAACTGGGCGGCAGACCATGGAAATTCAGTGAGGAAGAAGAAGTCGCTACCGAATTTGTTTTTTACGTAGTCTCCCAATATCCTTTCTCCTTCTGGGTCTATATCGCCGTCATCCTTTAGTGTTTTGCCGTAGTCTTTCAGTATCTCAGAAGCCTGTGCCATTGTGATCCTAGGAAAAGGCACAGCCGGATTCTCCAGATTTAACTGGTAAAGGTCCAGCTCAGGCTTGTTTTTCTCCTTTAAGTCCTTGTAAATCCTAGTTATCATCCCTTCCATCACACTCATAATGTCCTCATAGGACTTTATGAAGCTCATCTCCAAGTCTACACTAGTGTATTCTGTCAAGTGCCTTGTGGTATGGTGAGGTTCCGCTCTGAATACAGGCCCGATCTCGAAGATCTTCTCAAAGCCGGCTGCCATCATCATCTGCTTATAGAACTGTGGAGACTGGGCAAGGTATGCCGTTTTGTCAAAATATATTATCTGGAAAACATTCGCGCCGCCTTCGGTTGCCTGCGAGACTATCTTTGATGAGTGTATCTGGTAAAATCCTCCTTCCTCGAAGAATCGTGATATGCTATTGCTGACTGTGCTCTGTATCTTGAATATAGCAGCTATCTTCGGCTTCCTCAAGCTGAGGAACCTGTAATCAAGGTCTTTGTCTAGTGAGGATTGCACATTTTTATTCAGGTTTAGTGGGACGGGCTGGGCGGATTCAGTCAGGACTTCAATCTTCTCGGGGATTATTTCGTACCCGTTCAGCGCTTTCTGGTTTTCTTTTTTCTTTCCGGTTACCTCGATAACAGATTCATTCTTTAGTGCTTTGGAGGTCTCCAGAAGGCTGCCCGCAGTATCTTTCAGCAGTGTGAGCTGGTAGTGGCCTTTTATATCCCTAACATCCACAAAAACCAGTTTTCCCAGGTCTCTTACGTTTTCGACCCACCCTATCAATCTTATTGCTTCTCCTTTTTCCTCAATCATTATTATCCAAATCCACAGTAGTTATTTAAGCTTATCCTACCAAAAGCAGTTTATGGATGCATTGCAGGAAATAGCCAAACGTGTAAATGTCTGCCAGCTTTGCGAACTCTCAAAAGGCAGGATAAATGCGGTCCCAGGCGATGGGAATCCCAACGCCAAGCTGATGGTAATCGGCGAAGCACCAGGGAAGTACGAAGATCTGCAGGGTAAACCATTTGTGGGCATGTCAGGCAGATTTTTGAACAAATATCTTGAAGCAGCCGGAATATCAAGGCAGGAGGCATTTGTGACAAATGCAGTCAAATGCAGGCCGCCAAGCAACAGGAAGCCGACGGAGGTTGAAATAGAGACATGCAGGCCGTACCTGATTGCACAGATTGAAGCTATAAAGCCGCAGCTTCTGCTTGCGTTGGGCACATCGGCATGCAATGCCTTGGGCATAAAGTACACTCATCTATCGGAGGTAAAAGGCAAGCTGATAGATATAGACTTGGGTGGTCTTAAAGTTAAGTGCTTTGTTACCTTTCATCCCTCCTTTCCGATGAGGTTTCCAAGCAAAAGGGAGACATTTTTGGAGGACCTCAAACAGGTCAAGAAGATGCTTATTTAATAACTACAGCTAAATAGTAAAGTATTTATATAGGAGCTATTCATATAGAGGTATGGTTAAAAAAGCAAAAGAAGATAGTAATGCAACAGGTCAATCTGTTGCTTCGAAAGCGAAGACAATAGAAGAGATACTTAATAGCCATCCAAAGGAGAGCATGCCTGGATACTTAAATCTGGTTAACAGCCTCAAGCAATTCTACAGATCAAAAGACAGCGATAAACTGGATGTAAATACCTTGGGAAAATCGATTTACAATTCACTTGAGACGGTGCTGAGAGAAGACATGAAGGATGTATATTCCTCTCTTGATGCCAAGGCCATGTTGCAGTCGATTAAATACAACATAGATGGGAACTCCCTAAAGAAGGAGGGCCTGAATATGTTGGCTACCTACTCAAAGGACATAGTTTCAAAGCTTTGGGATGAGATGAAAAGCAATCTCACCAGCCCAGACTCCAATACTTCGCAACTCAACAGCCTGTTAGCGGCCATATTACTGGGTGGAAAAGAGTTTGGCGACTTGTACGATCAGCTTTCATCGCATGATAGCTTTAAGCTTCCGAAAGCTTATGGAAGTCTAATCTCTGAAATAAAAGGAGAGATGGGCGACACATCAAACGTTGGAACGTACTTCGGAAAGCTTCTGGCAGCCAGGGCCGGCACTCCATACAAAAATAGCAATTTCACACCAGAGCAGATAAAGAAGATAGAAGATGAGAGTAACTCACTGTACAAAGAGATGGTCGCAGAAATGGATGAGATCCATAAGCAGGCCCTCCAGAAGAACATATATAACATGCTTTCAGGCGAGATGGTGAACAACATCTCAAAAGTCGATCTCGACCACGCAAGATCCAAACTATCCGGCGCAGACCCAGTTGAAGGACTTTCAGCGGTATTTAACATGCCGCAGTACTTCCAGGGGCCCGGCGATTAAAACCATATCCGTTTAAATAGCGTCTGTAGTTCATTTTGAACGGCCGCAGGAACGTTTTTTAATCTAGATAGTCTATCTAACTAATGCAGAAAAAACTTGAGAATACAGTAGTAGTAGTGATTCTGATCATCCTTCTACTTTATTTTGTGCTTAATTATAACCTGCCCGAAGCCGCAAAGGACATCTCCAGGATAAGGCTTGTTTATATCCCTTACTTGATCCTTGCGTGGATCGCATTCACCTCGACTAAGATATTTCCGTGGTCTTTGGCTATCAGAAAGATAGGAGTCAAGATGTCCCTGCTGAAGAGTTTTCTGATAATGTATGCTTTCTTTGGGGTGGGCAGCACAAGCATTGCAATAGGGCAGCTTATACCTCTACGAGAACTGGAAAAGTTTAAGAAGAACTCAAAGTTCTTCTCATTTACAATCATATTCTTTGTGGGAGTGACAAGTGGTATAGCCGCTTTGGTCATGGCAGTTGTCTCATCAATAATTCTGTCTAAGTTCATAATCTACCTCCTTTTTGCCCTTTCCGTGCTCTATATCTTCACGTCTCTCCTAAGTTTTGAAACCCCATACAACAAATTGAAGGCTGTACTGAACCACTATAAAAAGATACGGAGATCAAAGTTTACTAAGACTGCCATGAAGTACATAAACGGGATGAAAACCCAAAGGGGCATGATGTCCCAAAAGTACCTAATATCCGGCACAGCGCTTTTCATACCATCGGTAATATTTGAATCACTGCTTCTTGTCTTGATTCTGGCATCATTCAGCGTGAATTTGTCAATATTCGCGGGAATATTTATATTCACTATTGCAGTAACTATAGGTAACACCTCCGGGCTCCCCTCAGGAATCGGGCCCGAAGACATATCTCTAATTGCACTAATGCTTCTTTTTGGGGTCCCCGGAGTCCTAGCGCTGTCAACTCTGCTGATATTTAGGTTTCTGAATACTTTCCTGGTTATAATGGCAGGGTATACCTCACTAATTTTGATTAAATTTATAAATATGAAGTCATAAAAGTCAGGCCTTCCGAAGTCCATAGTTTATTGCCAAGACTCTGGTGTTTCAGCCGTGTTGTCCACTAAACCCATCTAAGTTTTATTCACTAAAATACCAAAATTCGTTTTAATTTGTATTTGAGAATAACATGTTAAGTAAGATATAAAAACACTGTAATCTCTATTAATGTTTATGCAGGATAAAAAAATACATGTAAAGTTGGTTTCTCTTTCCTTTAAGAGAGGCAGCGGCGTCGGAGTAGTAGAATACACGGTAAGGCTGGAAAAAGCGATTATAAAATATGATAAGGATATAAAATTATCTACAAGAGAGCTTATCCACAGAAAGTTGTATGATTTCGCTAACATTATTTACAAAAATTATAAAAAACCGGATGTAGATAGTCCCACTAAACGTATTCCAGGAAAACCGCAAATAATACATTATATGGACTTAAACGTGATACCCTTTGATCTTTCTCTTATGGCCAGCAAAGGCGTAAAATTAGTATGTACAATACATGACTTGGATTCTAGAAGACGTATATTCCGTAGCTCAAAGTTATCAGAGCACAAAAACAACGTGCTTAAAAATATATCAAATTTATTTCTGGATAAGATGATTAGATCCTCGTATAAGTACGGCGTAAAGTTTGCAATCAAAAAAGCAGATCATATAATCGTTGTAAGCGAGAAGACAAAAGAAGAAGTTATGAAGTATACTAATATAGGCAAGGATAAGTTATCTGTTGTGTATCCCATAATAGGAGACAACTTTAAGAAAATTAAGGTGGCCAAAAATAAAAACAAAATTGTGGTAGGCCACATAAGTAGCTACTTGTACAAGAAAAATGCTGAAGCACTAGTGAGCGCATTTAAACGAACTAAAAATCCAAACCTAGAACTTAGATTATATGGTGGTAAGCTACCTTTCAAAATAAATGATGATAGCAGAATCCATTATTTCGGACATGTAAAGGACAAAGATCTACCTAGAGTACTAAATTCGTTTGACGTATTCGTATTCCCATCTAAGTGGGAAGGCTTTGGGATGCCAATAATGGAGGCGAAAAGATGCAGGGTTCCTGTGATAACTTATAAGAAGGGGGCTCTGCCAAAGATAGTCAAGGCGCATACATTGCAGTTTAAGGATGAAAAGGACCTAACCTCTATCCTGGAAGAAAAAAGATGGGAAAAAGTTGACACAAATTCAGCGTATAAAGATACTAAAAAAACCGAACCTAAATATGTAGCCAAACAAATAGACGAGATATACCACAAAGTACTAGAGAGATGAAGTATCCATAATATACTGAAGGCATAAGTAAACCTCACAGCTACAGAAAAATGTTTATAACCCACAAGTCGATTATTGGTATGTATGTTTATAGGGACAGCAACTTCTGGGCATCAAGTAGAAGGGAACAACAAGAACAGCGACTGGTGGCATTTTGAGCAGACTGGCGAGCTCAGGTACAAGTCAGGCAGCGGATGCGCCCAGTACTGGCTTTACAAAAAAGATATAGAAATAATGAAAAGGCTACATCTGAACGCCTACAGATTCTCCATAGAATTTTCTAGGGTAATGCCTTCACCAGGGGTTATAAGCACCGCAGCAATAGACCATTACAGGGATCTCATAAAAGACCTAAAATCCGCCGGGATAGAACCCATCCCAACACTTTGGCATTACACTCTGCCTTTGTGGTTTTATAGGCTTGGAGGCTTCACCAACAGGGTTAATTTCAAGTATTTCATAAAATACATCGATGCGCTGCTTGAGAGAGGGCTGGATGTGGATTACGTGCTCACTATGAATGAGCCGGTCATCTACGCTGGGAAAGCATTTCTAACCGGAAGATACCCTCCATTCAAGAACTCAATACCGATGTTCTTTTCTGTCCTTGAAAATATTCTCAACCTGCATAATGAAGCTTATGACACCTTGAAGGCTTTCGGGTACAAAGTTTCTTTTGCTAATCACTTCATAAAATTCAATGCAAATCCAGTACTTTACCCTCTGCTTTATTACTTGCATAGCTTGTTCAACATAAGGCCCCTTGCACGCACACACTTCGATTTTATAGGCGTGAACTACTACAAAAGCGTTTCCGCGGAGAGGTTCATACTATCGCGCCTTTTCCCGTCTAGCAAGAGAATATGGCTGCCATCGCCGGAAGGATTGAAGCAGGTAGTGGAGGATGTATATAGGCGGTTCAGAAAGCCGGTTCTTGTCACCGAAAACGGCGTAGACACATTGGATGACAAATTCAGGGAAAAGCTGATAAAAGAAAGCTTTGCATCGCTGATGTCCGCAAGAAGAGACGGCGTACGCGTGCTTGGCTATCTGCATTGGTCATTTATAGACAACTTCGAGTGGAACTATGGCTATACAAGGAATTATGGGATAATATCGTTCGACCAAAGGACCAAGAAGCGCGCGCTTAAGGGCAGCGCGAGCGTACTGTCAAAAATAGCAGAAAAATACGCTTAGGGATTATTTTGCTCTGTTCTTTTTTCTTATCGCCCTGAAGTGGAACTTGAATCTGCCCGTGAAGAATATAGAAATGCTGGATATGAAGTATATGAACCAAGTTTTGAGCAGGCCTTCTTCTGCGTGTCTTCTGTACGATACTTTGACCCCACTTTTTAGCATCTTGAAAGCCCCATACCTTCGAAGCCTGGCGTAGAATTCCTTGTCCTCGCTGACATCTATCTCCTCGTTGAAGACCCCTGCTTTGTCTATTGCGCTTACACGCAAGAAATCACATCCATATGCGGCGGGGACAAGTGTACGGAAGCTCGCTTTCTTATACAAGTATATTGAGAAATTCAACATCTTGAACTTTAACCAGTCCCTCTTCCTTAGCCCTTTTCTACTCATTCTGGGCTTCGGTTCAACGCACACTATACTCCCTTTTTCATCGTCGTCGAAAACTTTGACAACTTCCTGAAATACCTTCTTGTCAAGTATGTAATCTGCATCTATGAGCCCTATTATGCTCCCTCTCGCTTCGTTTATGCCCGCATTTCTGGCAAAGGAGATATTGCTTTTTGGTGTTTCTACGACTTTCGCCCCATATTTCTCTAGTATCTCCTTAGTCTTGTCAGTAGAGTAGGAGTCAACACCTATGATTTCATAGTTTTTGTAGGTTTGCGCCTTTATTGACCTGAGCAGGTCCTCCACATACTCCTCCTCATTGTAAGCGGGTATAACAATGGATATGAGTGGATCTTCATGATTCATCAAATCTATAAAAATAGGTTATATTTAACCGCTTGTATCTGAGCTGCGCTGGATAAAAGCAATCCAGAAAGCTATAAATAAATGGAGACAAACAATAACCTTATACTGAATTTATTAACGCGTAGCAGGAGCGGATATGGCAAAAAAAGGGAGGTTTATAGTATTTGAGGGCATTGATGCAAGCGGAAAATCCTACCTTGTAGACTCCGCCGAAAAAACCCTTAACAGTCTTGGTTATAAATCAATAAAAACAAAAGAGCCCTCCGATTCGGACATAGGCTTGTTTCTTAGAGAGGTTCTAAGAAAGGAGCGCATCCTAAAATCAAACTTCAGTACACAGCTTTTGTTTTGGGCTGACAGAGCCGAGCACATAGAAGCCGAAATAATGCCGTCTATACTCAAGGGAATAAACGTAATTTCCGACAGGTACATGTACTCAACTCTGGCGTATGGGGCTGCGTCAGGCCTGCCAAACGACCAGATGAGGGCGTTCTATGGGCTGTCAAGCGCGTTCTTAAAGCCAGACGCAATTTTTTACCTGGATTGTCCAGCAAAGGTCTCCATCAAGAGAATGGAAGGAAGAGGTAAAGCGAGGGAACTTTTTGAAAAGGAAGAGTTCCTCGAGAGGGTCAGGAAAGAATACCTCAAAATGAGCAAGAAGTACTATTTTATAAAGCTGGACTCAACATTGACCCTGCCCGAGCTTGAGCAGCTAGTCTCGAGCAGCTTAATGCGCATGTTCAAATATTGAGTTCATTGCGTGCTCTGATACTCCTTGTTGTGTCGGAGTCCAAAGTAATTCAAGAACATGAGTGCAAATAGGGGGAGCTGCGCGAAGAAGAAAATGTCATTCCACAAGATTCCATACAGCGAGATCGAAATCTTGTTGCTTATAAATTCGTAGAAGAGGAAGAAATTCACCGAGCTGCCCAGCTCATATAAAAATCCAAGAAGCATGTTCTTTCTTCTGTTCACAGAAAAGAATACCAGCACTATTATCGCAAGCATCTCTTCTGCATAAGCCAATGAGTACCATAGAAACCCTGGCATACTTACATCGGTGAAGAAGAAAGGCAGGCTGACTACAAAGAATACCCCAAAATCCTTGCTCCAATTGGCAATGCCTATAACCAATCCAATCCAAGGGGCGAGGTAATGCCTTACCACCTTTTTGTTGGCTCTTATCTTGCTTTTAATAGAGTTAAGCATTTATTCTTAATCCTTCAATCACATAAATATGCTTTTTGTACTGCTTGAACCTATAGCAGCGCTTGAAAGGGAGCGCACAAAAAGCTCCAGGCCAATAAATTTTTAAATGTAAACAGATAAAGAGGAGCTATTAACATACATGGAATACAAGTGGACTGTCCTGGCAAACACGACGATGGGCGGCCTTATGGCCTCAATAAACGCCACAATAATACTGATCTCTCTGCCGGCCATCTTCAGGGGATTGAATGTAAACCCCTCGGCCCCGAGTAATTTTGTCCTGCTCCTGTGGGTGCTGATGGGTTACATGCTGGTAACTGCCTCTTTCCTCGTGACATTCGGCAGGCTTTCTGACTACCATGGCAGGAAAAAGTTCTACACGCTCGGCTTTTCAATATTTGCAGTGTCATCTGTCCTGCTCTCGCTGGTCCCGTACAATTCAGGAGTCTCCGGTGCGATCTACATAATAATCTTAAGGCTCATCCAGGCCGTTGGCGGCGGGTTTATAATGGTGAACAGCGTTGCCCTCCTTACTGATGCGTTTCCAGACAAGGAAAGGGGAAAAGCGCTTGGGTTGAACCAAGTCGCCTTCATGGCGGGCTCATTCATAGGGATAGTGCTTGGAGGCGTTCTGGCGTCGATAGACTTCCACTGGATCTTCATAATAAACATACCATTTGCAGTTGCGGGTGCTCTGTGGTCGTATTTCTTCATAAAGGAGGAGAAATTCAAGGGGGTAAGAAAGGGCACAGACTACCTTGGCAATGCCGCTCTTTCAATCGGGATGGTGCTGGTCTCGCTGGGTCTTACATACTCGCTCGAGCCTTACGGTTCAAGTCAGTTGGGGTGGGGGAACCCATGGGTTTTGGCTAGCCTGGCCTTCGGAGTCGCTTCATTGATATCCTTTGTTCTAATAGAGCTAAGGGCCAAAGTTCCGCTATTCAACCTGCATCTTTTCAAAAGGAGGGCATTTTCATTCGGCACGCTCGCGCTGCTGTTCAATACGCTTGCCAGGGGCGCAGTGATGTTTTTGGTGATAATTTGGTTGCAAGGCGTTTACCTGCCCCTGCACGGTTTCCCGATCTCTTCAACACCGTTTTGGGCCGGAATCTACATGATACCCCTCATGGTAGGGTTTATAGCCTTTGGGCCGATAAGTGGTTACCTTACTGACAAGTACGGGGCCAGGATTTTCAGTACCACTGGCTTAGGTGTTAATATTGTCGGGCTGCTTGCGCTTACGTTGCTCCCAGCGAACTTCAGCTTGATTCCATTCTTTATCGTTCTTTTTATAATAGGCGCGGGAGGTGGGCTGTTCTCCGCTCCGAACACAAAAAGAATTATGGATGCGCTGCCCAGAGCCGATAGGGGCGCGGGCAATGGGATAAGGACCACTTTCGCAAACATGGGCCAGCTTGTGAGCATGGGGCTGTTTTTCACAATAGCAATAACAATATTCTCTATAATGCTGCCATCAGTCATACTGCAGAAGACAACTGCGCTAGGACTGCCTCTATCTATAGGCCAGTCGCTATCTAGTATTCCGGCGTCTGGGATGCTTTTTTCCGCTTTTCTAGGGATCAATCCAGTAAAAGCATTTGTCTCATCGTTGCCGGCCAGTACTATTTCGAGCATACCAGCCAGTACTTTATCAACCATAACTGCCGACAAATTTATACCCACTTTGATATCAAGTGCCTTTATAGAGGGCCTTAGGACATCGATATACATTTCGATAGGGTTCCTAGTGGTGGCAGTGGTATTGTCAGCGCTCATAAAAAGAAGGTTTGAGGGCACTGTAAAGGATTAATCCCCATTTGCTATAGCTTGCATGCATTCTGAGAAGTATGGGCAGTATTTGCATTCCCATACTTTCTTGTCGTCTACGTAATATTCAGGGGGCGGCAGTTTGTTGTTCCGCAGATGGAAATCGAGATCTTTAAATCGGTTTATCACTTTCTTGTTCACCGTGTCATCATAATCCACCCTGAACTGTCTCAGCTCAAGGTTCTTTTTGTCAGCGTACAATAATATACCATAATCGGCGGCCTGAGCAGACAGGTACAGCATTATCTGCATGACATGCTTTGGGTCCGGCTGGTTTACTTTAGAGACGTCTCCTGTGGATTTGGCTTCTATTATAATCCTTTTGCCGCTTTTTGTCACGATATAATCATCTATCCTGCCGTAGATGGAAAACGAGGTAGACCCGTCGGCGTATTCTATCTTTATCGGCTTTTCCTCTTCAACGCTCTGAAATTGATCCGAATCCTTAAGGGCCTGTGCGATGAAATTGTGCAGGTTGTTTCCGAGCGCAAATATCCTACGTGCGGACGGCGCGGTCTCTTTTGGTATTATGTACGAATAGTAGCTGCGCCTTATACACATCCCTATCTCGCTTGGGTAGTAGGAGCCTATCTTTTTCGGCCTTGCTTCCTCCTCAAGATAATCATCTATTACTTTCTCTATATTTATATCGTCGCTTTTGAACGAGAAATCCTTTTCCGGCATACTCTTATTAATGATTCGAAAAGAATTTAAAGCTGTGCTTTTAAAAGTAATAATGCCAAGAAGGAGGACGCTGTATGCAGGCCTGTCGTTTGTAGCAGCATTTATTGCGATTTTCCTGCTTGTTTACTCAAAGACCTCCTACAGCTTCGATGTTTCTGTGTTCAGGTTGATAAATTCAACTCTCAGTGTCAAGGCTTTGAATTCTTTTTTTGCAGCTGCAGCCGTGTACGGCAGGGAGTACTTCTGGGTGCCAGTTGTCGCGTTGATGTGGATATTAGGCGGCGTATTCAAGAGTGAAAAAGCACAGAAAGGCGCGCTTATGCTGGTTATAGTCTTCATAATAGTGATAATGGTGGGTCTTTCATTGAAAGCAGTGTACTACAGGCCGAGGCCGTTCCTCGTGCTATCTGCTGTTCACGTTCTAGTTCCAAAGGACTTTGATTCATCTTTCCCATCGGGCCATGCCCTTATAGTTGCCGCTGGTGCGACGGCCGCCTTCTTCTTCCTAAAGAAAAGGTATTCAATCCCGTTGCTGGCGGAGGCTGCAGTTGTTTCATACTCCAGGGTTTATGTCGGCGTGCATTTTCCAATGGATGTGTTAGCGGGCGTTATTCTCGGCGCAGGAATCGCACTGCTGACCTATTACTTCCTTGACGGCAGTAAGTACTTTGAAAGACTTTTCGGGCTTGTCCAAGGGGTATATAATAAGATCTTGTCTGTGGTGTTTAGAAAGGCTTAAAGCTTTCCTTTCTCTCTAAACTTTTCGGATAGGTTTTTTATCTCCTTTATCAGATCTTTCTCATTATTGAACATCTTGTCCACGAAGTAGGGAGTAAATGGGCCGTATTTTTCGAATGGAAAGTACAACAAAGTCTCTCTCCCGGTGGAATAGGCATGCATCCTCTCGCTGTCGACCCCACTTGAGTACACAAGTTCCGCTAGGTATATTATAACTAGATCGCTTTGGTCGATGAGATGCAGGTCTCTCCTGACGGTTTGGTTGTAAACTATCTCTCTCAATCTGTCAGTTTTGTATTTGTACTGCGTTACAGGCACAGATCTCGGGTCAAATATAATCAAATACTTTCTTATTTTCCTGAGAAAAGAATCAAGCTTTTTGTAGTCTCTTTTTTTATGTGCCATACTGAAGCTTATGTAGGCCTTTGGCTTATGCTGCGAGTAAATTAGATCGTAGAGCGTAGAGGGATTTTCTTTTGTGCCAATCACGTAGTTTTTCCTCCTTATCGACTTGCTGATCAGATCTGCTGTGTATATCTCCACTTCTGACCATTCAGCCATTTCGTACCCATCTATGTTCTTTTCCTGCCATGTAGGTTTGCTTTTTAGGTTTGTGACTACATCGTTCGGGTTGCTGACCATCGATATCAGAAAATCCGGATTTATGCGCTTTATATCCTCTAGGGTAAGCAGCGCTATCGGCCCTCCCCTCCACCAGAACGACATCCTCCCATCTATAATATAATCATGCTTTTTGTTGTTAGTGCGTCTTATTATGCTGTTTACCGCATCGTCCTTGAGGTGCTTTATCTTCTCTATGTCAAGATTGGGCAGATTCCCTGGAGAGATATATGGGTTTGTTTTGTTTGCCACTCTCACAATCTCATCAATTAGATTTATTATTTTTATACGGCCGTGGGACATTCTTACGACTCTCTTTTCAAAGTCTATGCGATTTGAGCCTGCGGTTGCTGAGCTGAATACTATCATGCTTAGTATACGCATGTCAACAATTAAAATATTCCTTTTGCGTCGTATTGACCTACGAAATATTTATAAGCTGGATGCCCCTATAGATATCATGGAAGCAGGTCAAGTGGTGAAGTTTTCTGAAATTAGACCTACTCATACTTATCTCAATCTTTGGTAGAATAATCCGCCAAATAGACAGAGGTTATTTTTAAGTTATTTATTCGTATTTATTTTGAATTTTTTGGTCATTTTCAGCCGTATTTAGAAAGGAGGTCAAAAATGGAAAGGGAAGTTGAAGAAGAGTTTGAAGTAAGCCAGAGTCGACTTCTGGTTGTACAGATGGGAAGAGATAAGGCCGGGTACCATAAGCCGCTCAATTGGTCCCCAACTATTGTTTCTGAGAATGTCAAGAGCTATGGTTGCCATGCAGGACAACATTTTTATAAATGGGCTCCTGCTGGTACTTAGAAGCTCGTCTGCAATCTCAGCTTTAGCCGTTTTTGATTTTTTCCTGAGTTTAGGGATTTTGTCCTTTCTCCGGGATGGAGAGGATAATTTACGGATAAGCATGCTGGTGCTCTCTTTGGGGGCTCTGAGGTTGTTCTTGCTGGGATAAGACGCCGCCTGATGATTCCGATAGGGATGAAGGCGCTTTACTTTTTGAGCTTGAATATGATTATGAATGGTATTTTGATCATCCTTTTGTAAAAATCAGGGTATGCCTTCTTCATCGCGGCTATCGGCTTCGGCTCTAATACCTGCTGGATGCTAAATCCGGCACGAATTGCCTTGTTGATTATATATGATATGGGGGTGTAGTAGAATACTACTTCATCTTCCTCCCACCATCTATTTTTGATTTGTCTTGGAGTAAAGTAGTCTCCGTACACTTTATTTACTTTTTTACCTATTTTGCTATACCCTAAGATCTTTAACTTTATGTGTTTGCTCAGCTTTACCTCTTCAAGTGTATCTTCAATTGGGTGTGTAGTGGAGAACAAAAATATTCCATTTTTCTTCAATATTTTATACACCTCCGAAAATACCTTCCCGATATCACGGATGTAGTGAATAGCTAGATCAGAGTACACGAAATCGAAGCTTTCAGCTTTAAAATCTAAATTGCTTGCTGACATTTTATGTATCTCTGCCCAAGGTGCATTCAATTTGGATAATGCTACCATATACTTTGATGAATCTATCCCAACCACTTTGTCAGCACCTTTCTTTTTTAGATAATTTAGTTCACTACCACTGCCGCATCCGATTGCAAGAACGACTTTTCCCTTTAAGCTAGGTATCGCTTTATGCATTGCAGGTTTATCAAAATATTTATGATGCGGGTCCTTCCGCTGGAAAACTATGTATTTTCTTACAAAGTCCTCGGAATCATACGCGTTTCTATGTTTTTTTGGCATTTTATCTTTAGTAGTCTATCATATTTAAATTGGAGTTATAATTGAGTTGTAGCTTCACTCGTAGTCGATTGTCCATTAAGCCATAGCGCTGGTGAGCCTGTTGCATAAATACTCTTTTAGACAATAAATCCAAGTAAATCTTTTCCATGTTTTTGCCTTTGCCAGCTTAAGATTTAGGTTATCTTGAGCAGATTGTTGTACGTCAAACACTTGATGAATATCTCTTTTCTCGAGTTGTTCTACTCCCTGGAGAAAGCGCGTCCTCCAAATATTGCTTTAAAGGTAGACTGGAACCAGATCCATCTATCGCCAAGAATCTTCCTTTCTTCTTTTTCCCGTTTATTATCCATTTTATCCCTAAAGAAGTCATCCTCCTGCACAGCTGCGAATAAGAAGCGCATCTTCCGGCAAGATTCTTGACTAAGATAGTTGTTTGCCGCGGTCCCAGAACAAATAGAACAGAAAATGAACACCGCTTTAATTTCAATTCTTTATGCGAAAAAATCTGGAAGTGTTGGACTTCTATACTTGAGCTCTAAAGTTGAAGACATATTATTTTCTAAACCAAGGGATTTCAAAAGAAAATCCAAATCAACCTTTTCTTTCGATGCCAACTTTTTTAGTTTGGACGTTGTTTCTTTTACTTCTTTAGCAAATAAACTTTTTTTGAATGTTGGATCTTCTGCAATTAAATAAGCGTTATATTCCTTTGCTCTGTACAGATTTAAAAGAGCATTCTTATATGATTTATTGCCAATTTTAGTGTTGGTTTCGCTTAAAAAATATCTGGCTTCAGATAGCAATTCATAAAGTGCCACCTCATCTTCCATTCTTAGATTAGACACTTTATAGTATTTATAGCTTTGTTCTCTTGGAGGCTGTTACATAAATGTCTAATTCAAATCTAAATCCAAGCGGATTTTGATGTTCTTCTGCTCTTGCCAGCTTAAGATTTAGGTTATCTTGAGCAGATTGTTGTACGTCAAACACTTGATGAATATCTCTTTTCTCGAGTTGTTCCACTTCCTGGCGGTCTTCAGTTCGTCTATCACTAACTGAAGTTTTCTCTGGACTAAATCTTTAAATCCTTTCAATGCCTATTTATTCATAAATGCCTCCTTTTTTGCGTTTCCTTGATGCAGAATAGGGTGCATCTGTTTGATTTATCGTTTATTGCAGGCTGTCCGTAATTGAATTATGCAACAGCCTCGTTATAACTATTTATATACAAAACATATAATTTTTGTATGGGGCTTTTGAAAATAATATTTATTATCATAATCGCAATAATTGTATTCTCTCTGATTTCAACATATATCGTAAGCATAAATTCCCCGCAGGTTGCTCACCTTGTGAGCGAGGCATTCACCTCGTTTTTCAAAAGCTCCGCTTCTAATAGTACTTTCACTTCACACGGCGAAAACTTCACGTATCCTGGTAATTGGATTGCCTTTTCTCCTTCTGTAATAAATGGAGTGCCATTCCTCTCACAGTCAAATTCGACAGCATCTGGTCTGTCCGGTGCGCTAGCGAATTCATCTATTGCGATAATAATACCAAACTCCAATATACTGACTCTAGTTTGGGACATACCAAAAGTAATCTCGGGCGCTATATCAAAAAACATAAGCTTGTCTAGCATAAGCTCAATCTTGACAAACATAAATCTCGTTGTAGCTAGCGATTTCAATGTCCCATCGAATATCTCAAATTCCAGTGGAATCTCTGGGATATCAAAATACCTGAAGGGCTTCCACATATCTTCTATAAACTATTCAGTTACCAATATATCCGGTTATCCCGGGTTTTTTATAACAGACAGGAACGTTAAGATACCGCAGATAGACAATCTGTCCTTCGCTTATGTCAGCGTAGGCGCAGCTGTAACTGGGAAAACCATGTGTCTAATTTTCGGCTTAGCGCACCAAAACTCATCGGTTTCGCAAGTCGTGCAGGCGTTTAATAGGGTCAAATCCAGTATAAAGTGCAATTCAAATTAAAGTGCTGCGAAAATCAATTTCTATCGCACGCACTATAAAACATGGGTCGTAGGAGATTTGCACTCCTGCGTCTCGGGCTTCAACCGAGTGTTCTCCTACTGAACTAACGACCCTTTAGATAGGAGAGATAATTAAGTATATCCCACCGTATATTTAAGTTTAACCCGGAGTGAATTCATTCAAAAGAGAATTTACACACCGAGCCGTTGACTGCCGAGCAGTCGGTTTCCTTCAGTTTGACGCTGGTGCCTATAAGTTTGTGCGAAAGCCCGCTGAATAGCCCGGAGAGCATAAAACATCTCCTCTCGGATGCATTGTCTATATGAAGAGCATTAAAACTGTCCTTCACATCGATTTCTTTCAGGTAATTCTGATCGGTTTTGATGGTTTCGATTTTTCCTACGCCAGCAAGCGGCGATAAGATATCAAATCCGCTCAGCTGGTATTTCATGCTGACAAGATCGAAAGGAAAAGGAGCGTAAATCTTTGAGACTTCGCTGCCCACGTTGTTTTCTATCCCGTATACGCCTAGCCCTATTATCGATCTGAGCTTGCTGAAAAGGTATGGGAAGTAAGTCGCAGGTATTATCTCAATCGGTATTGAGTTTACAAGCGTGCTTGATGAAGTCTTTATCAGCTCTATCTTCTCGAGGGATCTTGTCTCCTTCTCATAGGTTTTTGGTGGTATGTAATTGTATGTCTTTTTATCCCCAACAACCTGTACCGTAAATAGGTCCATATCGGAGCTACCAGTGCTTTTGCACTTGTTTTCCTGTGCATTTGTGTCCCTACTGAAGATTACACGGTAGATCCCTTGCAGATGCCCAATCTCCTGAAAACAATAGCTTGATGATTTTATTAATGGGAGTCTTGAGTTGAACCCTCTGTCAACCGTCACAGTGTAAGTGTTCAGGTCGCTGGACACCTCCTCGGCTACGCCGAATCCCATATCCTGGAAAAGAGCGAATATCTCCTCCTTCATCTTGTTTTCATTGCGTTTTTTGATGAGCTTTGAGTTGATTAGGTCTGTCAGAAAAGAGTAGGTTACTGTGGCCATAGCCTCCTGAAATATGCTCTTTGTTGCGAGTCCGAGCACCTTGCCCACCGTATCCTGGATTGTTTCAAGGCCACCTTCCGGCAATAGCATGACCCTGAATCCGTTCAAGAAGTACATTCCACCGTCTTTGTCATATCTGAGGTCAATGTCCATGATATCTCTACTTTTCATGCAAATTTATAAGTTTGTAGGAACTGCTGGCGCCTGCCAAAGCTTTAAATAAAAGACGCGAAATATCCAGTAATGGCTGAAACAGAAGGCGGTCAAAACATCAGGTTGAGGTTCAAAGTAAGGAATATCTTATACCTTATAATCATTATGGTGGTAGTGATTGCCGGAGTAGTCGCATACCTGCTTTTTTTTGTAAATGGCTTCGCAACAGCTGCAGTCGGTAACGGATGGTATTCCATAAGAGGGGCGTCAGCTGTATTCTCTAGCGGTAAGCTAGACATGAATTTCGTAGGGATAGAATCATGCGAATTCTGCGCCGCCGAAAGATATGCTATTTTTGATGCCCTTAGCAACTTTGGGAACTGGAGTTATTATGGTGGGCAGGTAACCTTATCTTCATTGCTAGTCGGCAATTATTCATCGAATCCAGAGCCAGATGCATTATTTTATCTCGCCTCCGAGGGGGATTGGACCCTTAACTTTTTAAACCCTCATCTAGTCTACTCCTCAAATTACGTAAATTTCAGCGGTGTTGAAGCCTCAAACAACCAGGGAGAACCTCTGCAGTCGATAACAAGCTATGAGAATAAGTACCTATCCAAGTATGACCCCGGCGGTGGGGTACCATTCACACTTATAGGGGGGAATTTCTTTGAGATAGGCGCAGGCGAGAGCCTGATTAATCCATCCAGTGGCCGGCCGATAATATTTAATTCAAGCACTAACCAAGGTTTTATGCCACGGTATATAATCTCGCAGTACAACACTTCCGGCTCAACGATAAACAAAGGAATAACACAGGAATCTAATTACATAAGCGCCATGATCTGCAAGGACATAGGCAATGCCGCACCGGCCTGCTCCAATCCAGCCATATCTAGTCTTGAGCATTCGGTTTAGCGCTTTGACTTGATTTTAAATACGCTCAAGCAGCCTGCACCGTACTTCGTCTTCAAGTGCTTCTGAAATGCGGCAGAAAGAACAATAAGCACCGCAGCCATAAAGAAGTCAAGGGCATAGATATACTGGAAGTTGCCGCTGAATATAGGCATTACCGGTGTTGAAACGCTTATTTGCATGTGGGCGTAGTCTGCGAAACCTATGAGAATGTTTATTATCGCCAGTGCTATAAACACTATTATCAGCACTGACACTAGCTTTGCCTTAGAGTCTACTCTCGGCCTTGCTTTCCTTGGCATTCAAATTATGCACTTTTGTGGATTAAAAGCTTTTGGCCCCTGCCTTTGTGGCGACGATAACTTTAAATAGAAACTTAGCCATGTAAAATAATGAACCATCAAAAATCAGAAAACATAAGCAGATCGAAAGAAATAACGGTTTCATTCAAGTACCAGTTTTATTCTTATCTTAGGACAAAAAGGTTTTTGGCCCTTGCTCTTCTTGTCGCGGTGATATCAATAGCAGTCCTGGTTCTGGAGATACACCTGGGTTCAGCTGCTATAACCTCGCAGTATAAAACTTCCATGGCTTATTTGTTTAATTTCATGCAGAACATTATCTTCACAATAGTCCTTGTTGCCGCTTTCTTGGGGGGCAGCGCAATCTCCACAGATTTTGCGTCCAATTACAGCTATTTCATACTCGTGCAGCCTGCAAGAAGGTCATCGCTGCTGATAGGGAGGTACATTGCTGCGTTGGTCGCCTCATTCCTTATAATATTAGTTTACTACATATTTGCAGCAGCAGGCAGCCTTTACTTTTTCTCATCAATACCAGCGGCATTTGCAACGTCGATAGGGCTGTCTGTCCTTTTCATTGCTTCGGTGTTGTCACTGGCATTCTTTATAAGCTCACTTTTCAACAACCCTCAGACAAGCACTGTGGCGGTGGTAATACTGCTAGTGATAGTACTTCCCATGCTGTCTAGCCTTCTGCCGGCATTCGTAAGTCTAGAGCCGTGGTTCCTGATTAATTATGGGGGCCAAGTGGTGTACAACGTCTTCTCAACAAATTTTGTACACTTCTCATCTATTTCACTGCCGACGAAGGCCGGAAGCTACAAGATCTCACAGTATCAGCCATACCTCCTTGAAGGCGTGGAGATAATGCTGGGTTATCTGATAGTTTTTATGGCTGCAGCGCTGTATACATACAAATATAAGCAGGTGTTAAACTGAATATGGCAAAAATTGAGGCTAAAGACCTGGTGAAAAGGTACAAGAATGCAGTTGCGCTTGACGGCGTGTCTTTTGCGTTTGACAAAAAGGGCGCAATAGGGTATCTGGGCCCGAACGGTGCTGGTAAGACCACAACATTCAAGATTTTGACAGGATTGATAAGGCCGACTTCAGGTTCAGCGGAGATAAACGGCCTCGATGTATCAAAACACATAAAAGAAGCACTTTTGGATGTTGGAGCGGTTATAGAATCTCCAGAGCCGGACAAGCAGCAGACCGTCAATGAAGCCTTGCATATGGCAGGGGAGTTCCGCGGAATGTCGAATGAGAGCATAAACTCCCAGATATCAAAGTACAACAAGCTTTTGGAGCTTCCGCCCTTAGATGCAAGGAATGGCAGGCTTTCAAAGGGGCAGAGGCAAAGAGTTTCATTGGTTGCAGCATTGCTTTCGGAACCTAGCGTGCTAATCCTTGATGAGCCAACAAGCGGGCTGGATCCAATAGAGCGAGTCAAGCTGAAGAATATGTTCAAGCTACTGAAAAAAGACAGGCTAATCCTAATCAGCTCACATGTCACACAGGAGATACAAGAAGTGTGTGATTCGATACTGTTCATAAATAAAGGCAAAATTGTCGGGAGCGGCACTGTTCCTGCCCTGAAAAAGAAGTACAAGAGCCTGGAAAGAGCCTACGAGAAAATTATAGGGCACTAAAAGAATTATAAGGGCACAAAGTTATATCTTATCAATGGAAGGCTTGGAGAGAGATGACAAAGGCTTCATAAGAGTGTATTCGTTCCACGGGCTCGGCGCAATTTTCTACAGGACACTGCCTCCTTCAGAAAGCCTCGCTCTAGAGGATCTATCGATATCAAGCAGGCTTACGCCGAAAGAAGGACAAACAATATTTGAAAAGCTGATTTCCAAATCCGACAGCATAACAAAAAAGAACACAAACATTGAAGGTGGGCTTTTGGATTTAAACGATGCCAAAAAGATAAATCTATATTTCTCAGAACTGGAAAAGAGACTCGATGAGTCAACAAGGCCGGCTTTATACAATATACAATCCGTTTTGGGCCACAGGAATATAGGCGAACAGTCGAACATGATGGTGTCCATGGCTTTACCAGAAATATCTGCGCTTTCGATACAGGATGAAGTCTTCATGGCTTCACAGGAGAGATCGACAAGGTATGTAGATTTCAGCGAGAACTACACCCCACAAGACTCATCAACACAGCTCAAGGCAGGTTACTCGATCCTTTCGCAGATTTATCAAACTGTGTTCAACCATATTAAGGAGTCAACCAGCCAGAAGTTCAAGCTTGAGAACATGCGGGGTCCGTCGGACGATGAGATAAAGGGCGTTATCACACCGACAGCACGTGACTCAGCAAGAAGTTTCGTTCCCCTAGGAGCGATGACCTCACTTGTTATATCAATAAACGCAAGAACGGCTGAAAATATAAGCCGAAAGCTCCTGTCCAGCAGCAATTTATACAACAATGAAGTAGGGCAGCTGTTCTCGGCCGTAATAAAGGACAATGTCCCTTCACTGACCACTCATGCAGACCCGGGCCGCTACAATACCTTCATATACCCAGAGCGTGCAAAGTTCAGCTGGCTTTCAGCGAAAAGAAAGCCTACATTCTCTGGGCTGGAAAGCGTTCTGGTTGATTTGGGCGAGGGCTCTCAGACGGAGCAGCAGGCGTACATGTCAATATACACACAGATGCCTGAAGATTACAGGCTGAACACTGTCAAGCAGTCAGTCGATTCATACCTGAAGAACTTATCCTATAACAGGGAGGGAAAATACGACGATTTGAACGACAGCCTCCTGAGGTCAACTTTCCTTCAGTTTGAGATAACATGCTCTTTGGGTACAGCGCGCGACCTCTGGCGCCACAGGCTAGCAAGCAGAAACATCAACATTATCCCCAATACTTACATACTCCCAGATACGGTGTATAGCGATAAGAGACTTTTGGATTATACCCAGACCGAGCTGGAGGACCTAGGTCAGGTCATAATGGATCTTTACGAGACTGAAAAAGGATCCGAAGCAGAGCTGCTCGTGCCTATGGCAACCCAATCCAAATTGAAAATGTCAATGAGCCTGGCAGAAGCCATATTTATAGCAGAGAACAGGAGCACCGCCGAGGCACACCCGGAGTACAGGAAGATTGCGTTTGGCATACATGAGAGCCTTAAAGATGTATATCCTCATTTAATAAATGATCTTAGGATATTTATGGGGAACGCTGGGCTCATGCAGCCCGGAGCCGGCTACTCCAGGGAAATCAAGCCGAAGACAAAAGATGTAAATGATACCTTGTTTTAATCTGTCACACACCGCTGAACAGGTAATAAAAGAGATCGGTTATTCTGATTATAAGAAACGGCTTTTGATTACTAGCTTAATTTTTCAAGATGGGGTCTAATCATATTGGAAGTGTTAGATGTCCTTGGGAGTCTAAACACTTATCACTTTGTAGTCAGAAACGGAAAAGCTTATATACTACTTCATCTCTAAGCTTTACATATACGATTTGATTATGGCAAACAAACAAGCAAAATTCGATTTGAGCGGTATTCTTGACCAGATAGCAGAGCCACTTACCCCAAGTGAGAAATGGGATTTGGAGGCAGGATTAACTAGCCTTATAAACAACACGGTCGGAAAACTAGAAGAATCTAGGAAACGGCAATACAGTCTAAATGAAGTTAGAACCAAAAAGGTGCCCTACCTTAATCTTCTTGTTAAGGACATAGAGTTAAGCCTTCTGAGTGCCTCGCAGTACGCAAATGAAGGTGAGAAGCAAGTTGATGCATTTAAATTTTATTTTAAGGAATTTGCAGGGTATAGATCTGTCACTGATACTGGTTGGAATTTATACCTCTCTCTTGAGGATATAGAGCGCGATGAAGTCATTGAAAAAGCATACGATAAAATAAAATCCGAATATGGGAACAAAATCGATGCTGAGTTATTTTCTAAACTTGTGCCTATCGTTAAAGATACAATAGAAAAGATCGGGCAATCTGAAACTAGAAGTTATCTTGAGAATATGGGCTTACTCGGGAACTAATAACGTGACCTGGTAATAAACATGCAAAACCAAAAAATCAAGGACCGAAAAGGGATAAAAAATTCTAGCAAAGCCCTTAAGAAAGCGTACATTTTTGGGTCTATTTTAAGGCTTAAATCCATATTAAAGGGGTACTGAGGTTTATGATAAGACAAGCCGTCATACTTGCGGGTGGCAAGGGCAAGAGAATGAGAAAAGGCACATCCGATCCAGAGCTTTTGTCGACCCCGAAGCAGCTGCTTAAGATTAATGGGGTTCCGATAATAGAGAAGCACGTTAAAGCGCTGTCCAAAGAAGGAATAGAGACAGTTATAGTGGCCAACAATGACAACAAAGCGGCCTTCCAGGAAGCCCTAAAAGGATACGATGTAAAATATGTGACGCAGGAAGAGCCATTAGGAACAGCGAATGCGCTTTACCGGGCAAAAGATTACATCAATAGCGATTCGTTCCTAGTCATTATGGGGGATGATATAGCAGAGTACGACATCTCCAAAATAAAAACAATGGAAGATCCAACTGTTTTTGCCTATGAAGTCGATGACCTAAGCAGCTATGGTGCAGTGGTGACCGATGACAATGGTTTGGTCAAGGAAATCAAGGAGAAATCGGTAAAAGGAAGGGGCCTAGCAAACTCAGGAATCTATATAATGCCGATTGACTTTTTTGATGTTTATGGGAGTATACCGATCAATGAGGGCTCCGGCGAGTTTTACCTCACAGATGCCATAAAGATACTTAAAGACAGGGGCACAAGCTTCAATGTTGAGAAGCTGGATTTATGGATGGGTATAAACACCCCGGAGGAGCTCAAGGCCGCAAGGGAGAAGCTTGAAAATGAGACTCGATGAAATTATGGAGAAAAGCATAGTTGTGAGGAAGGCAGAAGAGAAGGACCTCCTGCCGCTTTTAAGTGTACTGCAGCAGCTCAAGCCGAAGAACAAGGATTATCCAATCGGAGACCTGGAAAAATTAAGGGGCATACTCAGGGACATAAGCAATGATAAAAACTATTATCTTAAGGTTTGCGAGGTAGACGGCAAGATAGCCGGAACGGCGACACTGCTTGTGCAGATGAATCTGACGCATGGCGGGAAGCCTTATGGCCACATAGAAAACGTCGTGACGGATCAGGCCTACAGAGGTAAAGGTATAGGTGAGCTTCTTGTGGAGAATCTGATAACCGAGGCAAAAAACAGTGGATGCTATAAAGTGATATTAGACTGCTCAAAGGACATCACAGGATTCTACAGCAAGATGGGCTTTGAAGAGCGCGGGTCGGTAGAGATGAGGCTCAACCTAGTGTGAAGCAAGTTATTTAATCTAATATTCCGTATCAAACATATGAGAGCACAGGAATTGCCGGTTTCTGTTATCATCCTTATAATAATAGCAATAATAATCCTAGTGTTGGCGGTTTTCTTCATAATAATCCCAATATCGAAGGCACCAGTGCCCACCCCTTCTTCAACAAATGTCTCTGGCTTTGAGTTTACTTGCTCCACAGCCTGCCAGCTGGCGTCGAGCGACATACCCTCACAAACTTCATTCTGCACCGATACTTTGTCTGGCACTTCCTACCACTGTTATGATCAGTACTCAAACGGCCAGTACTTCTATGACAGTGGCCAGTGCTTTTATACCGCGAGCAATGGCAAGCAGATGGTGGCAAATTCAATGACCTGTAAATAGGGTTTTAATCACTGTTGCCGATGCCACAGGCCATGCTAAAATTTACATAAATCTCATTACATTATAATAGTAAAGTATTTATATAGGTTATTATCATATTCAGAGTATAACTGAGGTAATATGGTTCACTTAAAAAGTATACAGGGGTGTGGGGTTTATTCGAATGGTTACTACAGAACAGGGTTTACTATAGCTAATACTACACCAACAGTAGATTACCAACAGGCCTCGCAGGATTCTGACCCGCAGTTGCAGGACTTCCTTTCTGCCATAAGCAGCCAGGAACAAGATGGAATAGGCGACATGTTCAGCAACAAGTACCTAGGTCAGCTCCAGTACACGGGCGCAGAGCCAGGTGTGGAGGTATTAGGTAAGATAAACGAGCTGCAGGAGAAATACAAGCAAAATATGATGGAGCAGGATGCCGTCGAGTTTCCATCCAACCTTGCAGGTTTTGGTCTCCTAGATCATGTTTTGGTCCCATACTATGATGCAAATGGGCACTTAGTATACAATAATGGCCAGCCCACATACATGCTTAGGGGGCGCTATGGTTACAAGCTTCTCTCAAAGAAACCACAATATCACAGCAAAATGTACCCTGTTGCACAAACCATTTGGCAAAATTCGATAAATGAGCGTATGCATCTTGGTAATTTTAAGAGGCATTTAATAAACACGAAAATTTATTCTGACAGCCTAGAGATGCACATTTTCTCTCCTTACAGGCTTGCAGGGGGATATCCATCACCGCTTAGCTCGTGGGCAAAGTCGCATTTAGGTATGGGCTACTACCCGCTGCATTACATGGTCGGCACGCCGTTTGAAATCATAAAAGGCCTGGTGTTGGGTCCAAGGATTGACATTGTCACGAAGAAACCAGTCACAATCAATGAGGCAAAGAAACTATTCTCTATACTATCAGCAGGCAACGCACAGGCAAGGCTGGAAGCTGAGGAGAACACCTAAATATGTTCGGAAAAGTAAAAAGCATGTTTGGAGAAGGGACTTCCTACGTCAAGAAGCAGGTTGACTCATATAAATCTGAGATCGAGCAGGGCAAAGACTGGGAAAATGCTCTTGTAACAGAGGGTTCTACGCTATGCAAGGTGGAGATAAGCCCAGTGGATAACTTCCCGCCACCCGAGCATATACTGGTCAAGAAGGGTACGCTTGAAAGCATCCTGGGTGTAGGCGCTTCAGGGTTCGTCGAAATGTTCGGACCCACGCAAGACAGCAAGGGCAAGCTGAGCGGATATTACCTTCAGGGTTCTTTCCCAATGATAACAGCAAGCGAGGAGATCTCTAAAAAGCTAAGGGATGGTGTGGCTTACATAAGCAGGGCAAACGATCCGAAAAACACGGACCCAGCTCGTATGCCGCAGATGGGTCTGATAAATCCCGCTTATCTTACAAGGGAGAACAGCCTCAAGAAGAGCACGCTTTATATCAATGGGAATTATGAGGGCTACAGCAATGGAAAGCTTACACCTTTGAACTATAGTAGGGCCCAGGCAGTCAGGAATAACATCACAAAGGATATAGGGGTTGGAATGGTTGGCATGCTGCCAAAGGAATGGACGGACAAAATAGCAGGATTGCTGTTTCCCGCGCCTAAAGTCGGTGACATCATCCCAGTGATAGCTTACCGCTCACCGGAAGCAGTAAAGAACCCAACGAAGGATAACACGATAACTTTCCCAGCGGTTGTTGCTGCCGGTATAAACAGGCTTCAGGTTCCAATGTCTGCTACCACTTACAAAGATTATAAGGGCAATCAGAGGAGCGGAATATCGAGCGTGTACGCCTTTGAAGCAATAATAGGACTGGACAAAAGATTTATGAGGTAAAGGCTCAGACAAGCCTCATGTAATAGTATTTTTGCTGCGAAAACGATAAGCTTCTAAGAAACTCTCCATCTACCGGCGGATCGATTGAAGCCTGGTACCCTATCTTCCTATTAGCCTTTTGAACTGCCGTCCTTTTTTTGCTTGTACCGAGCGCAGAGAACAGCTCTTCCGTGCCAGGATCCCCGGCGACTATGTACTGGCACCCCATTCTCTCGGCAAAAAAGAAGGATGCCGTAACAGCGAGCTTGAAAGCACCAGGATCCCTGTCAATCCAATCGGATATGTAGTGTTTGTAGTTCAACCCCTCAAAGTTGTCCATAAACAAGTACACCTTACCGCTTTGGTCTACTCCGATAAAATCCCTGCCAAAAAGAAGATGCTCTTCTTCCCTCTTGACCGTGAATATGATGCTGCCGCCGTACTCATTTATATCCCTGGCGTAGTTTTTACTGTACCCGAATGCGTTTTGGGCATCCCAGCATATATTTACTCCCTGCGCCCATTCCTTAATCTTAAGGTAATCTTCCCCCTGGCGGTAGATTTCCATCCTGTACCGATCTGTTTTTGCCATAAGCAGGCCTATTGTCTGTTCTGTATTCTCCCCATTTGCGGAGTAATCAGGCCGTTCCTCTTTTTCATAATAAGTGTGTTTATCTATTATGTCAAGTATTGATTCAAGGTGCGAAATCTTTGCCTGTTTCTCCGGCTTGGTCATCTTTATTCGCCCTTTTAGGATGTCATCCAGCTCTATCATGGGATAATTAAGCATGAAATCTGCTGACCTCTTTATGTAAGCAGGATTGAAGTCGGTTTTGAAGCTGCTTGTCATCTCTTTGTGCTTTAGGGCGAAGTCGTCATGCCTGCTGCTTATCTCGCTCGGGTCATAAAACGGAAGAAGATTCTTCCGTGCATCCCTTTCCATATAAGTGGAAGCCTAAACTCTAGGCTATCTCAACAATATTATGGCGTTCCCGGCTTAAATTTTAAAGACAAGCAGCACTATTTGTAATTTTTACAAAATATCCGGCTTCTAAACCATTTACTGCAAATTTTAGTTCAATGGGTTAATGTATTTATACTGGGCCCTTGTTAATTACATATCTTTTTTGCACCGAAGTAAATATGGAAGACGGCAAAGAAACAAAAAACAACAAGTATATGGACAAGATCTCGGAGCCGCAGGATGCTGACAGCAAGAATCCAGAGGAAAGCGCGAAGCCGGCAAAAGCAGAACCGCAGCAGTCCCAGGATGCAAAACCACAGGCCCAGAATGAACAGCAACACAGCGTTCAACCAAAGCCTTCAGTGTCACCAGCCCCTGCAGAAAAACCACCAGAAGCTTCTTCCAATAATACAGATGAGGAGATGGAGCGGCTGAGGAAGGAGAACCAGAAGCTCAAAGAGATGCAGAGGCTGAAAGAGGAGAATGAAAGGCTTGCGGCAGGTCATGCAGCCGAAGCAAAACCTGGCCAAAATAAGTCATTTTTGATGAAGAAGAACAAGTTCCTCAAGATCAATAACATTTTCTTTATAGTGATAATAGCGATCATAATAGTAGCAGTTTATTTCGTTTTTGTAAATCATAACATCACCTCTAATGGAGTAAGATTTCCAGTTCCTTACAGCGCAACCTCATCCTCAGCTTTCTACCCAGGACCGATAGGCCAGCAGATGAGTTCAAGCTTTGTCTCTGCTCTTTCTAGCCTTGGCCCGCAGCTAGCCACTGTTGGTGCACAAGAGCTGAGCGGTAAGATTGAAGCAGTCCCCGCAAGTAGCAGCCAGCCATCTCCGGCGTTCTCCGCGCTTTCTTTTGACAACAACTATGCGCTTATCCCAATAACTCCGAATGAAACGATCCCTAAGCTGACATCAAATGGCAAACCAACTGTGGTTTATATCGGAGGGCAGGGTTGTCCATTCTGCGCTCAGGAGAGGTATGTGCTTTTTATAGCCCTATCAAGGTTCGGGAATTTCAGCAAAGTATTCTATGATAGATCGGCGCTTAATGATATCTCTGGCATACCAACCTTTACCTTCCCTACATTTTCCTTTAACTATTCATCAGCAATAGCCAACGAGGCGTTTTCACTTCCGCCTATAACCTCTGGGGGCAAAACAGTCGCTCCTGGTGGGGATCAAACCCCTACGCCTTTCTTTTACGGCGCATCTTACAATTCAAGCTACGTGAATTTCGTTTCTTTAGACGAAGCGGGCTCTTCTTTCCTTGTAAATGTTACAGGTATAGAAAGCCTCAATCCAATGGTTTATAATGATGTAATAAAACCATCTGGGATACTGAGCGGTTCAAAAGACGGTTTTAATGTTTCAGATTTTGAGTTTGGCGGAGTACCTTTCTTTGACATAAACAACCAATACCTATTCGACGGCGCCACAAACAACGCAGACCTGGCGTTTTCTAATGCCTCGCTGATGCAGGCAACTCACTCAGAGGTTCTTGCAATGCTCCAGAATCCAACTGCCGGCTCATGGGGCCAAAGCGTATTGGGAGCGGCAAACATCCTTACAGCGCAGATTTGCCTGACAATAAATAATACTGCGCCGGTATGCAGTTTATCCTACATCTCCGGTCTGGAAAAGATGGTTTGATCCTTTTGGGATGCTAAAGTATTAATACAAAACTCTATCTTTAATTATTAGATGACAGAAAATGACATGCTTGAGTACTTTCTGAACAAGGAGTATATTACCTCCTCCGATGTAAATCTTCTGTCTTTAATAAACAGCAAGCCAAATCTAGCCCTGCTTCAGTCAAAAGACAGATTTGACTGGAGTACAATGGAAGGGTCAGCTGAGCACATTGTAGGCGAGTACAATTTAAATTACCATCATATAAAGAGGCTCGAGCCCACACTGGATCTATACCTGATAGATGAGGACAGGCTGAAGGATGCAGGTGAATCCTACAAGATAGAAACCCGTCTTCACGACAAAGGCCATGAGAGGAGGATGGATAGCTCGCCAAACCTAAAGTATCTCGAGCTCGCCTTAAGGCTGAGTAACAAAGACACAAAAAACTTTGTGCGGCTTTCGAAGTACTCAATAAGCGAAACGGAGCGCTATCTAGAGTACGTTTCGATGTCTGACTTCACAA
>JAJZIX010000008.1 GCA_021810345.1 Nanobdellota archaeon
CCGCTGCCGAAGGAGATATCGCTGAGGTTCCCTCACATAACAAAAATAGCGTCTAAGATAGTATGAATACCGAATTTAACATGAGCTGGTCGGGAAGCAAAAGCCCAAAGAAACAGAGGGCCTACCACAGGAATGCGCCTCTGCACGTGAAAAGAAGGATGCTTTCTGCCCATCTGTCGAAGGAGCTCAGGTCAGTCTACAAGACAAGGAACGTCCCGATAAGGAAGGGCGACGTAGTGCTGATAATGCGCGGCAAGTTCAAGGGTAAGGAAGGTAAGGTGGACAAGGTATACACGAAGCAGATGAAGATCTCTGTCGATTCAGCAAAGAACGTCACGAAAAAGGGCAATAAGGTTCCGTTCAAGCTGAGGCCCTCAGCAGTGCTTATAAAGGAGCTGAACCTATCAGACGTGAGGCGTGGCAATAAACTGAAAACATATGGCAAGACACGGTGAATCGAAGCATTTCAAGAGAAGCGTTGTTACTGATCTGTTAGTCATACCAAGGAAGAAGTACAAATACTACATCAGGCAGTACCCTGGAAAGCACAACAGAAAATACTCCATGTCTCTGCTTGCGTTCCTGAGGGATGTAGCAAAGATCGCCAAGAACGCTAAGGAGGCGAGATACTTAATAAAGGGTGGTTTCGTCAAGGTCGATGGCAAGCAGGTTAAAGAGGAGAAGTACTCAGTGGGGTTCAATGACATCATCCAGGTTAAGGATGATTACTTTACCATTTCATTCAGCAAGAAAGGGACTCTAGACGCTTCCAGGAGCGAAAAGGAGGTGCTATCAAAGAGCCTCAAGGTCGTTTCAAAGATGTTCGTGAAAGGAGGCAAGGCCGTTCTGGGCTTGAGCGACGGCACGAATGTAACCGACCCGGATAACAAAGCACAGATAGACGACTCGGTCATCCTGCAGCTAAAGGACAGGAAAATAGAGAAGGTCATACCATTCGAGCAGGGAAGGGAAGTCTTGATATTCATAGGAAAGAACGCAGGCAAAAAAGGAAAGGTCCTAGAAATAGAGGGGGACACGGCAATCGTAGAGACAGAGGATGGAAAGATTTCTGTAAAAGCGGGCTCGTGCATCTCGGTTTAATATGGCAGACAATCCAATGCGTGAGGTCAGGCTTGCAAAGGTAACCCTAAACGTAGGAGTGGGCGAGCCAGGCGACAAGCTAGAAGGCATAAAGAAGCTACTAGAAGGGATATCGGGCACAAAAGCCGTGAAGACAAAGACCAAGAAAAGGATACCTGAGTGGGAGATAAGGCCCGGCCTGGAGATAGGCGTCAAAACAACAATAAGGGGCAAGGCAGCCGAAGAGATATTGAGCAGGATGCTGGCGGCTGTGGAGAAAAAGCTCAAGTCATCCAACTTCGACAGAAGGGGCAACTTTGCGTTTGGAGTTTCAGAATATGTTCACATTCCCGGCGCCAAGTATGATTATACTGTAGGGATAGTCGGCATATCTGTCAGCGTCACCCTTGAGAGAAGAGGATTCAGCATATCGAGGAAACGCTTAAAAAGGGATATAGGCAAGAAGCATCTTATAACCAAAGAGGAGGCCATTGATTTCGTCAAAAGCAAGTACGGAGTCTCGGTTTCGAATTGATATGGAAAGCGCTTATGAGAGGATATTGAAGATACAGAAGCCCGGCACGGCAGGATACATTAGGTTCACAAAGTTCAACAAGCATAAGGTCAGGTCTAGCGATGCAAGGTCAAGGGCATGCGTCAGGTGCAACAGGCCGGAGGCACACATAAAGGTGCACGGGCTGAGGTACTGCAGGCAGTGCTTCAGGGAAGTTGCAAAAGATCTGGGCTTCCACAAGTACGGAAAGGAGGCATAATCATGGCAGATATACTATCCAATGTCTTGAATGTGATAGACGTGTCGAGGAGCGTGGGCCACAGGGAATGCGTCATCAACCCGACAAGCAAGCTGATAATCAACCTCCTTGAGATACTCAAACAAAACAAATACCTGGAGGGATACGAGCCGATAAATGACTCGAAAGGAGGGTTCATCAAGGTCACGATAAGCGAGAACCTTAACAAGTGCAAGGCGATAAGGCCGAGGGTACCGATAAAGGCGGAGGAGATAACCAAATATGAGAAGAGGTTCTTGCCGGCCTTCGGTTTTGGAATAATAATACTTTCAACCAATTCAGGTTTGATCACAAACGACGAGGCGAAGAAAAACAGGAAAGGAGGCAATCTTTTGGCTTATGTCTACTAAATTCAAGGTCGATGTGTCAGGAGCGGAAGTCTCTTTTCAGGAAGATAAGATAACTGTGAAGGGGCCGAAGGGCGAGCTGCATGAGGACATCAAGCATCCATTCATACACCTTTCCAGAGAGGGAAACACGCTGCTTATACAGGTTGATAAGGACACTTCATACCAGAAAGCGATCGGCGGAACACTGGCCGCTGCGGTCAGGAACATGATCATCGGCGTAAACCAGGAGTACACAGCCGAGCTTGAGCTGATCTACATGCACTTCCCCGCGTCGTTGAAGGCCTCGGGCAACAAGCTCATAGTCGAGAACTTCGTGGGCGAGAGGAAACCCAGGGAGCTGGCCATCCCGGAGGGCGTGAAGCTTAAGGTCAGCGGCACCAAGATTTACCTGTCGGGAACAGACAAATACCTGGTCGGCCAGGCCGCAGGCACAATAGAGGGCAAGATCCAGATAAAGAACAAGGACCGCAGGATATTTAAGGACGGCATATTCATAACAAAGAAACCTTGAACATGGAATTCATAAAGAAAGACGCGAAGAAACTGAAAAGAGTAGGGATGTCATGGAGGAAACCGACCGGGAAGAAGAACAAGACAAAGGTTGGGAAGAAGGGCCACAGGCCGATGCCCTCGGAGGGATTCAGGGGCAGGAAATCCCAGAGACATATGATAGCAGGGCTGATTCCGGTGAGGGTTTTCACGCCGTCACAGGTCGATGGCCTGTCAGATAAGAACATAGCGATCATAGCATCCGCAGTGGGTGCAGTGAAAAGAAAACTTATAATAGAGAAATGCAACTCAAAAGGCATAAAGGTGAAAAACAATGGTAGCAGGGCTGACAACGCAGAGAAGGCTGGCAAGTAAGTTCCTTGGCGTGGGAGAAGGCCGGGTATGGCTTGACCCTTCGAAGTTCAAGGAGATAAAGGAGGCCATAACCTCTGCAGACGTAGAGAACCTTGTCAAGAAGGGCTTCATAAAGAAGAAAGCGCTCGTAGGGCAGTCCAGAGGCAGGGCCAGGGCGGTGCACGTAAAGAAGAAGCATGGTCACAGGAAAGGCGTAGGGAGCCGAAAGGGAGAGAAGGGCTCGAGGACAAACATGAGCTGGGCACTGAAAGTCAGGGCGCTCAGGAATGAGCTTGTCAAGCAGAGGGTTGCGGGCAAGATAGACAAGAAGGAATTCAGGGACCTGTACTCGAGGGTCAAGGGCAACGCATTCCACAGCGTAAATCACATGAGAAATGTCATAGAAACGATGAAGAAGGAGAAAGCATGAACAGAAAAGTAAACTACAGAAAAAGGCTGAAGCTGCTGAAGTCCAACCTACCAAGATTTGTCGTCAGGAAAACAAGCAGCAGGATAATAATCCAGATTGTTGAGTACTCGCCGGAAGGCGACAAGACGATAAGCAGCGTCTGCAGCGATGAGCTGTTGGATTTCGGATGGGAGCTCGGCATAAAGAACATACCTGCCGCATACCTATCCGGCCTGCTGATAGGCAAAAAATCGCCAAAGAAAGAGGCGATACTGGACAGCGGATCCAGGACTCTCAAGAAGGACAGCTTTATCTATTACGCTGTTAAGGGCGCGCAGGAAGCGGGAATGAACCTCCACGCAAGCGAGCTGCCGGTGAGCCAGGAGAGGATGTTCGGGCAGCACATAGCCGAGTACGCATCCAGCAAGAAGGGAAACCAGTTCTCCAAGATTGGAGTGGACAAAGTCAGGAATATAAAGGAATACATGGATAAGAGCATAGAAAAGATTAACGCTTATGGAAAGTGAAGAGACCAAACAGGAAGCAAAGGAAGAGATCGCGGTGGAAGCCAGTTCGGCTCCGGAAGCAAAGGAGAACAAGGCCGCAGGCTATGCTTTCAAGACCGCGCTCGGTTTAGCAGTGCAGAAGGGCGAGATCACAAGCATAGACCAGGTGCTGGAGAACAACCTCAAGATGCTGGAGCCGCAGATAGTCGATTATCTTCTGCCGGGATTGCAGACAGAATTTCTGTACATAGGCCAGTCCAAGGGAAAGCTCGGCGGCGGAAAGAGAAGGATAGTAAGGAACACACAGAAAGTCACAGCAAAGGCGAAGAGGCAGCACTTCTCCGCGATGGCCGTGGTCGGAGACGGCAACGGGCACATCGGCATAGGCAAGGGCCGCGGGCTCGAGTCTGTAACAGCAAAGGAAAAAGCGGAGAAGAAGGCAAAGCTCAGCCTAATAAGGATATCAACCGGATGCGGAAGCTGGGAGTGCGCATGCAAGGGCCACCATTCGATACCCACCAAGGTAACCGGGAAATCCGGTTCAGTCATAGTCACGCTTATACCTGCACCAAGAGGAATAGGGTTCTGCGTAGTAGACGACATAAAATCAATATTGAGGCTAGCGGGGATAAAGGATGTTTGGTCTCTGGTAAGGGGACAGGCCAATACCAGGATAAACCTGGGCTACGCTACATTCGAGGCGCTTAAGAAGCTCAACTACTACAGGCTTACAGAAACCGAGAAAACTGCGCTAGGCGTGAAGGAGTGAATATGGAAATGCTCTGCGCCATAAAGATAAGGTCATCGATAAAGAAGAGCTCCGAGATAAAGGCGGCGCTTGGTGCTTTAGGTCTCCGCAAGACTAACTCATGCGTGCTTTTATCCAAAAACAAGTCAAACCAGGGGCTTATGAAGAAAGCCGAAAGTGTAATCGCTTACGGAGAAATAAACAAGGAGACGCTGACGGGCCTGCTCAAAAAGCGCGCAATGGCCAGCAAATCAAAGAGGTTCGACTGGTCATCACAGGACACTGCGGCGGTTGCCCAGGAGCTTCTGGATGGGAAAAAGAACTTAAAAGAACAGGGCATAAGAAGAGTGTTCAACCTGCACCCACCAAGGAAGGGATTCGGCAGGATGGGCAAGAAAGCGCCCCACAATCTAAAGGGAGCATTCGGCTACTGGGGCAGCGATATAAACAATCTAATCGAAAGGATGATATGAAAAAGAAGCATTTGAGGGGCAGCTCGACCGCCGGGAGGGGATCTGGAAAAAGGACCCGAAAGGCGGGCAACCGGGGCGGCAGGGGAAGGGCTGGAGGAGGAAAGAGAGGACAGCAGAAGCAGGCATCGATAATGGCCAACAGGCACACCTATTCATTTTCAAGCGAGCGCAAGATACCATTGAACCTGAGCCGCGTTGGATCGCTTATAAAATCACTGGAGAAGCAGGGAAAAGCCGAGAAAGATAATGACAAGTACGTTCTGAACCTGAAGGAGCTGGGCTATTCAAAGGCCTGCGGCAGGTTCGGCGGTGAAAAATTCAAGCTCGCTGTTTATGGTAAGGCGTCAAAGAAGGCACTTGACGAGATAAAATCCGCAGGCGGCGACGTTTATGAATGAGAAACTGAAGAAAATACTATCAAACCTGCCGTCCGTGCCGGTGCCGGAAAGAAAGCTCGACCTGAGCACAAAGATGAAATGGACGCTGGCGATACTTCTACTGTTCATAGTGATGTCATTTGTGCCTGTATTTGGCGTAAGCAAGTCATACAGCCTGAGCTTTGAAATACTCCAGGTGCTTATCGCATCCCACTTCGGATCGCTTCTTTCTTTGGGAATAGGCCCGATAGTGAGCGCCAGCATACTTATACAGATGTTGCAGGGTACTGATATAATCCACATAGACACTTCGGAAAGAGAGGGCAGGGTCCTCTTCCAGGGGATACAGAAGGTCGCAGCCCTGTCGTTCATACTGATAGAGAATGGAGTCTACGTGTTCAGCGGGGCGCTCGTCCCTGCAGGCCCCGGGCTTTTCTTCCCGCTGGTAATGTTCATACAGCTGGTCGCGGCTGGGATAGTCCTGCTGTTCATGGACGAAGTGGTGAGCAAGTGGGGCATCGGCTCAGGCATAAGTCTTTTCATACTTGCCGGGATCTCCCTGCAGCTGATAAACACCACATTCAACCCGTTCATAACGCCCATCGGCGCAATTCCATCGATAATCTCGTCATTTATAGCGGGCATACCTCTGAACGCTTTGTTCCCGATAATAACGATAATCTCGACCGTGGCGCTGTTTGCGGTGTCGATATGGCTCCAGGGAGTAAAGGTGGAGCTGCCCCTGTCGTTTGGAAGGCTCAAAGGATATTCTATAAGGTGGCCCGTATCCCTTTTCTACACCAGCATAATACCGATAGTCCTGATAGTGACGATGGTAGCAGGGGTGCAGTTCTTCGGGCTCACTCTGTTCAATGCGGGCAATCATCTTTTGGGTACCTACGTAACTGAGCACACACTTTTCGGAACGCAGCAGGTTGCAGTCTCTGGGATAGCTGCTCTGCTGACTCCTCCGACGATACAGCAGCTTTATGTCAGTGCAACAACCACCGGTATAACCGCCCTGGAGCTCGAATCCATGGCTTTCTACACGCTTATACTGGTTGTAGGAGCGGCGGCTTTCTCCTACATCTGGATGTATCTTGGAGGCCAGGACCCCAAGTCAGTGGTGAAGCAGCTCATGGAATCCGGCCTGTCGATGCCCGGTTTCAGGAGAGATGAAAGGGTATTGGTGGACATATTCAAGCGGTACATAGTCCCGCTGGCAATACTTGGAGGCGCGCTTACTGGGCTGGTCGCAGCGCTGGCGACTTTCCTGAACACCCTGACGGCTGGAATAGGTATACTGCTTATAGTGATGATAATATACCAGTTCTACTTCTCGCTTCTACAGGAAAACGGCGATGAATTCAGGCCAATAAAGGATAAAATAGTAGGACAATCAATGGAGTAGCATGGAACTAGAGTCTTTGATAATAATAATCGTTGCGATCCTTGTCGGCGTGTCAGGCCAGATAGCATATTTGTTTATAATAGACCATGAGATGATGAAGGTCACCAAGGCAAAGATGAAGGAGCTGCAGGCGCAGCTGAAGCAGGTCAAGCCCGATGATCCAAGGTTCAAGGAGCTCTACAAGCAGGTGATGGCCGAAAACTCGAAGATGATGAAGGAATCCTTCAAGCCGACATTCGTGACGTTCATACCTTTCCTGATAGTATTTTTCCTTATGTCCTACTTCTTCAATTACGCGCCGGTCGCCGTCGGGGTCCCGATCCAGATGGCAGTGATAGGTCATGTCAACGGCACGCTGTTCTCTGCAGGAAACTGTGCAACGTTCAATAAGGCAGACAACATAACCCTGCTGTCCAGCAGCTCCATCACATCCCAAGTCTCCTTTTCGAATGCAAAATGTACGATGCTCCTGAAGCAAGGTACTGCAACTTACAATACTTCTTTGTCTGGCCTTATTGGCGCAGCGTCGATCAAGACTTATCCTATAGATAACATATCGCTGAAGTTCACACCGAACACATACATCGTGACATCGATGCCTTTCAGCATTCCTTTCATAGGGAACAAGCTGAACTGGTTCTGGACGTACTTTATAGTGACTTTCCTGAGCTCAATTGCATTGAACAGGGTATTTGCGCACTACAAGCTTATCTCTTAAAGCCCCAACTGCGCTTTGCCTTCCTCTGATATTTTGTCCTGACTCCATGGCGGATCAAATGTGACTTCAACATCGACCTTGGTAGCTCCGGCCATCTCCGCGACCTTGTTTTTCACATCTTCAACAAGATAATCCGTGACAGGGCAAAAGGGAGAAGTCATTGTCATGAGTATCCTCACTTCTGTGTCAACTATGTCTATTTTGTAGACAAGGCCCAAATCATAGACATTGACGGGTATCTCCGGGTCGAAGCACTCCTTCAGTGCTTTTATCACATCCTCCTCTTTGACCTTTATTTCCATGGTTCAGATGAGCAGCAGTCCAAGAAAAAGTAACTGCATCGGTGCTATCACAGCCATCGCTGGATAGGCCTTGTTCTTTTTACCCAAAAGCATGAGCACAAGCAGCCCTATTATCGCCCCGGCGCCGGCAGCAGCCGCGGCCAAAGCCATCCCATTGAGCATGAAAGCATCAAAAACGACCGCGGGGAACACCAGGTCTCCTCCTCCCAAGACGAATCTCATTTTCTCCTTCTTGGCCATGAACTCTATCCCGCTGAACATTGGGGATCCTGCCAGGGCCTTGGCGAGTGTCACCATGTGTTTCGTGACAAAGACCGCTATGTAATCGTAAATGGCTATGACTCCTATAAGTATCAGCGACGGGATCACTCCCAGCAGGCTGGCGATTATCTCCGCGATCGCTGAAAATATCAGTATGTTTATGATGTTGCGGCCGTAAATCCCCGCAAACCTAAAGTAGTATATCAGCACAAGTATGGGCACTGCATACATGAGAAAACCAATGAAATACGAAGACGTCGAGGCCAGCAGGATGTTGATGTGGAACAGGTAAAATGAAGCTGCGCCCAAAGTCAATGTAGTTATCAGCAGCAGGACGAAGAAGTAGATCAGGGCAGACACTCCTACAATCACCTTGCCCAGCCTATACTTTATCAGCACAAGGAACACAGCGGTTATTATGATTATTCCAGAAACAATATAAGCCAGCTCATAGTAAGGAGGTATGGAAGGGGACGATGACACTGCAGAGCCGTAGGCGCTGTAAAAGTCAGCCTTCACTACTGCGAACAGGGCCGACAGTATCAGTACCGTGGCCATCACAATGAGCATCAATATGACTATCTTCGGGCTCCCTTTCATGAATCTAATCTATGGACATTATAATATAAATGTCTCATCGTTTCACCAGAGGCTGATAAAATCTTAAATATCATTGTATTGTGGCGCAGTATAAAATCCTAAAAGCATGGGCATTAGCTTAAGCGAAAAAGGGAATGGCTATTTGAGGTTTAAGTCGTGCCTTGATAAAAATAGCTATTTCTTATGACTTGCCGCTGCCTTGCAAAAACTATTTATTCATTCTCTCTATCTCTATTGTATGAGCTCCCCACGAAGATCCCAATCAGCATTGGAGTATATGATGACGTACGGCTGGGCTATACTAGTCATTGTGATAGTTGCAGGCGTGTTATACAGTCTAGGTATCTTCTCACCTTCATCAGCAATATCCTCTACAGTCACAGGTTTCTCAAACTTGGGCAGTGTAACAGCCCAATGCATAGGAAACCAGGGCCTTACGATACAGCTGGGAGACTCAGTAGGCTATACAATACAGATAACCAACATCTCAGTATCAGCAAGCGGAAAAACAGTGAGCATGCCCGAGCAGGCGACTATAGCCCCAAGCGGAACCAAGGTCTTCTATATCTCAAATGTCTGTCCTTCTCCAAGTTCCAGATACTCATTAAGCGTAACTGTATACTACACCGAACCTGGCCAGATATTCCCCGGCCCTTATACATCAACAGGAACTATAACCGGATCCTCCTCAAAACAGCAGATTTCGTCAACTCCTGCCTTTGATCAAGCGATTCCTCTAACAATAACAAACAGCCAGGATAATTCGACTCCAAATCCATACCAGCAGATGGTCATAGTCCCATCGTCAGTATACGGCGGATACGCTGCCCCCAACTTTCAGAACGTTGAATTCTTCTACTCCAATGGGAGCATAGTCCCATCATGGCTTCAGAATTATACGAGCACAAACGCCACTTGGTGGCTCAAGCTGTCCAGCATATCCGCATCGTCATCAAAGACGGTCTATATGGGATTCGTTCCCAAATCCACAAGCCTATTCAATACAGCGAATGACGGTGAGGCCCCCCAGCTTTCCTCAACATATGCGGAATACGATGATGGGGCTAATGTATTTGTTCATTATTTTAATTTTGCAGGAACAGCACTCCCTTCAGGATTATCTGAAAGCGGTGTTACATACACTGTCTCAAACGGTCTGAACATCACAGCGTTCGCTTCAAATAGTGCATACATAGAAATATCTGGAACGACCTTTTCTCCTCCTATAATATTTGAAGTATATGGAAATCCGTGGTATGCAGGCACGGCAGGAGGATATGAAATCGGCGGTATAATCAATCCCGGCACAACAAACGTCAATGTAGCTAGTATTGTAAGTTATGGGGGAGATCCGGGAATATACGGTCAGCAGAGCAATTCAGCGGGCAGTTCAGTCATTACATCAAATCTCGTCACTTCCCAGACTACGGGGATTTGGTCTTCCAACATAATATCCTCCACTTCCTCTTCATACCAGCTAAATCATGGCTTTGCTTTATCACTTACTACGGACGCTCCAACTTATTCGCTCCCTGCGGGCTTCGGAGCGGGTGGGGCTTTATCAGGACTCACAGGTACTATTACTTGGTATCGTGTCCGTACCTATCCTCCAAATGGGATAATGCCATCAGTCTCATTCGGTTACCCATCAAACATAACCAAACCTGCTAATATCCAGTCTTATGCCCCTCTAACAATCTCAAACAACCAGAATGTCTCAGTATCAAACTTCCAGCAGATGGTTAACGTGCCTTCTTCTGTATTCACAGGATACGCAAATACTGCTTCTGGCGCAGCATTTCAAAACGTTGAATTTTTCTACGCCAATGGTACTGTGATACCTTCATGGCTTGAAAACTACACCTCATCTAACGCGTTATACTGGATAAAACTTCCTTCAGTTCCAGCAGCAACTTCATTTACAGTTTATCTTGGCTTCGCTCCAACATCGACCAATCTTTTCAACACAAATAACATCGGAGAGGCCCCTCAACTTTCATCAACATATGCAGAGTACGATGACGGTGCAAACGTATTCACCAACTACTGGAATTTTGCAGGGACAACTCTGCCAAGCGGATGGACACAAGTTGGAACTGGATATTCTATAAATAATGGGTTTGAGTTTCAAAGTCCTGGAACAGCCTCGAACAATAATTATATCGAAAGCACATCTACATTTTCACAAGGAATAATTACAGAAGCGTATATCTATCCTACTAATTTAGGCTGGGTGGGGTTCTCTCAATTTGGAACATACTCTTCCGGCGGTGTACTATTTTATTATTACCCTGGCCAAAACGGTTGGGAAGTTTATAATGGAAACCAATTACATTATACGGGAAATGATGCTGAAAACACTTATTACATTCTAAGTGCTATTACTCCTGGTTCTAGATATGCTTACCTTGCAGTTAACTATCAAATTCTCATATTATCTTCTTCTGGTTATATTGCAAATTCAAACGGTAATTTATATGTTGGTGATGGCGGAGGAACTGGAACTATGTACTGGCTTCGTGTTCGTGCCTATCCTCCAAACGGAGTTATGCCTTCTGTGAGTTTTGGAAGCGTAAGCTAAGAAGCAAGAACACCGCCTTTTCTCTGTTTAGATAACAGACATCATCTTCTGGTCGTAAAGCGCAGAGCAAATCAGCAGGGCGATTCTTGGGTTTCCATTGGATTTCTTGTAAATCTTCTCGAATTCGCTCTCCGTGAATGGCTCGAGCCCGCTGTTAGGTTTAGTTGAGACCAGCGAGAGTCTGTTTATTATCATCTGCCTCATGTCATCCTTCTTGAGCCCGCCTAGGACCATCTTCTCCGAGGTTTCCCCCAATTTCTCAAGGGAGGGCTGGACTCCCTCATCGCGGTTCTCTATTATGACTATGCCAAACTTCTTGGATATCGACCCGAGGAGCTGTATCACCTTGGCCTGGCTGCCCTTGTCGAGCATCTCCATATTGTTGAGGTCATCAATTATTATGAGCGTGCGAGTGTTTGTCTTTACGTTTAGGCTCCGTAGTGCGTTGTACACGCTGGGCGTGAAGTAATATTTTTGAATGTCCAGCTTCTGTGATTTCTGGAGGTCCTTGAGCACCAGGTTCATCAGGGTGCTTTTGCCTATGCCGGGTTTGCCTTCGAGTATGACTACTCCGCCTCCGTTGATCACGTCGTTTATGTACATCTGGAGCTGCACCTTCTCTTCGGTTCGGTCGACTACCTTATCATCCATTGATGATGTTATATTGACAAACGGGTTATTAGCTAGCATAATGTGCGCCTTATTATTCAATAGTTAGGGATTTGTTGTTATTTATATTTTCAGTGGGCGGATTTGATGCGTCTGTATTCGATGATCGCGACAAATAGGATCACAAGTATAGAGATGTGTCCCGCGGTGCACAGGATGCATATGTGGTGCAGCACGAACAGCTCCGTGTAAACCAGATAGGCGACCAGGATGGCTGCGAGTCCGCTGACGAGCATAAGCAGCTTCAGAAGAAGAACCCTGCGTTTGCGGACGAATATGTAGAGATAGGACAGGACGGCTGTCACAATGAAGAACGCCAGGCCGTAGTAATACAGGTCTACGCCCCCGATTTTGGAGTATTGGCTTGTGACAACTGCGCCGCAGTTGAGTGGCGATCCCGTGATAGTACAGGAATTCGGGGATATCACGTTGGCTGAGAATGATAGTATTAGGTAAAGCATCGCTGCAAGCCCGATGATACTGAAAGCCAGCAAGAGGTACTGGAGCTTATTGTTTTTATGGTCCATAACCTACGCGTTTTTCTTTATGGAAGTAAGAAGCGTCTTTATCGCATGATCTATTTCTTCCACGTTTTTCGCACCAGTGCAGACTATTTTTCCCGTGCCGAACAGCAGAAATGTTATCTTTGAGTTCGCTATCTTGTATACGAGTCCGGGGAACTGCTCCGGGTTGTATTCCGTTTCGTCTACGGCGTATGCTATCTTGTTTAAATCAAGGGTTCTATTTAGGTTTCCGCTGGCAACTATGTTCTGTATGTCGATCTTCCAGCCTGGCTTTACGGTGACTTTTATCTTTTTGAGTTCCTTGATCAGCCTGCCCATCGCCATCATTATATCCTCGCGCGACCTTCCGCCCGTGCATACCAGCTTACCGCTGCCGAAAACAAGGAATGTCACATGCATGTCCAGGAACCTGTAAACCAGTCCGGGGAACTGCTCCGGGTCGTACTGCGTGTTCTGCAGTTTCTTGAGCTTGTTTAGAGGCACCGGGGTCCTGAGCGATATGCTTGCAACTATATTCTCAACTTTGTATATCTTTGCCATTTTAAGAGTACACCGATACCACAACAGTGTTGTTCAATATATTTAAATCTTGTATTTTGAGCAGTTTTTGGCCCTTCCCTTCGCTTCCATTGACCCTTCTGAGGACATCGGAAAGCACGGCTTCCTTGAGCTGGCCGTTTTCTTCTCCGTTTACTGCAATGTCAACCTTTATCTTGTCGCCCCTGCTCAGGCCAAATTCCTTCCTTATGCTCTGGATCGCCCTTGTAACCTCCCTGCGTAGCCACAGGACCTTCACTTCATCAGTGACCGTGGAATCAAGTGCAAGCTTGCAGGCCTGGCCTGAAAATGCGGATATTTCCTGCTTTTTTGGCTTCAGCACTATCTCAGATGGAAGAATCGTGTAATCCTTCCCATCGGTGTTGAGCTTGACACCGGATGACAGGTTGCGCATGACTGTCTCATTGGTCAGCTCGATGAATTTGGTGGTTATCTGGGTCAGCTCCTGCGGGTTGTACTTTGGCTTCAGCAGCTGGTAGTCAAGACTGGCCTCAAAATCATCAGGGTTCATTCCATAATTCACGTGCAGCACGTTGCCCAGCTTCATAAGTATGTCATCAAACAGGCTGCCGCTGTCAAAACCCGTCAGGAACACGGATGTAATCGGCCTTTTCACCGGCAGCTTCATCTTCTCTCTGGCGGCAAGCACATCCTGCAGCACGTTTAGCGTGCTGTTCATCTTCTGCTCGATCTCCGGCGATATCAGCTCCTCTTTGACCTGAGGGAAGGGTAGAAGCATCGCGCTGCCTTTCTTTTTCAGTGAGTGCAGCGAGTAGTCCGCTATGAACGGCATGAATATTGATACGACTGGGATAGTCTCCAGAAATATGGACTTAAGGACATCAGCAGCCGTTTCGTCGTAGTCGTCGAATATGCGGCTTTTTGCAAGCTTTATGTAGTTCCTGCTGAAATCGTTTGTGATGAAGTCCATGAGCGCGTTTACTGCATTGTCGGTCCTAAAGCCGTCCAGACTGTTTTGGATGGTCTTCTTCGCCGAATTCCACCTTGAAAGTATCCAAAGGTCCTCCTCAGCCAGCTTGCTGGAAGCATGCCTTGATTTTGCAGGCTTGGGCAGCGATTCAACGAGCTTTGCGACGTTGTATATGAGGTTTATGGCCCTGCCGTCGTCCTTGAGGTCGTTGAGCGAGAATGTGACAACGTCGTCTATCCTGTGCTTAAGCAGGGTCAGCCTGAGCGCGTCCCGGCTGTACCCTTCCTTTATCAGCTCCGTGAGCGGCTTGTAGTTTCCCTCGCTTTTTGACAGCTTGTTCCCGTTCTCGCCCACAACAAACCTGTGCATAGCCACGTTATTGAACGGAAGCTTTCCTGTCATTATGTATCCCATAACCAGGAGCGAGTAGAACCAGCCCCTTATCTGGTCGTTTCCCTCGGTTATGAAATCCGCGGGGAACCATTCACCATACTCCTTTTTGCTTTCAGGATAGCCAAGGCATGCGAAAGATGCCGATCCGGAGTCCATCCAGACATCCATGACATCCGGCACCCTTGACATCTCGCCCCCGCACTTGCTGCATTTTATCTTGATTTTGTCAAGGCTGCCCTTGTGCAGATCCTTCGGGGTGATTTTGCTCAGTTCAGCCAGCTCTTTCTTGCTGTCTATGAAAAGCTCGTTGCCGCATGAGCCGCATACCCAAACAGGCAGGGGTGTGTTCCAGTACCTCTGCCTTGAAATCACCCAGTCCTGTGCGTTTGAAAGCCAGCTTGCGAACATATCATGGGATATCTGAGGCGTCCAGTTTATTCCCTTTGAGACCTCAATTAGCTTTTCCTTTATCTTGTTTATGCTGAGGAACCACTGGTCGCTCGCTCTGGATATTAGGGGCGTCTTGCACCTCCAGCAGTGCGGGTAATCGTGCAGGATCTTCTCCTTGCCGACAAGAAGCCCGGCGTTTGACAGGAAGTCTATTATCTTTTCATTGACTTTTAGCACGTTTTCGCCCTCAAGCCAGCCCGCTTTGGGTGTGAATGCGCCGTTCTCATCTATCGGTGACATTATCGGCAGTCCGTTTGCCATCCCTATCTTGTAATCTGAATCTCCATGACCCGGAGCAACATGGACTATGCCGCTTCCCTCACCGGTTTCAACAAACGGCTTGCCGTCGTCTGACACGTAGCTGGATCCGTCTATCACTATACTTATTTTGTCCAGGTTCTCCTTTATCTGGGGCAGGTCTGCGAACGGGTGTTTGTACCTCAATCCAAGCAGCTTCTCGCCGGAAAATTCGGTTCCTTCCTCATACTCGATTCCAAGCTTTTTCAGTGCTTCCTTCCTGTCCTTTGCGATTATGTACGTTTTGCCATTGATCTTTATCTCCTGATAGGTCATTTTTGGGTTTATCGCCAGCGCGGCATTCGATGGCAGCGTCCATGGTGTCGTCGTCCAGGCTATAAGGTACCTGCCGTCCTCAAGCTCAAATCCGACGTACACGGATGTGTCTTCTTTCTCATAGTACTTGTCTCTGATCTCGTAGTTGGACATAGGTGTACCGCAGCGCACGCAGAACCAGGTGGACTTGAATCCCTTGTAGACCAGCCCGTCTTGGTAAGCCTTCTTGACGGCGGACCAGACAGACTCTATGTAGCTGTCTTCATATGTCCTGTAGGGCTTGTTCTGGTACCACAGAACGCCATAGTCTAGTATAAGCTTCGTGTTTAGGGCGATGTACTCCTCGACAAGCTTCTTGCATTCATCTACAAACTTTTCCTCCCCAAATTCCTTTACCTCTTTTTTGTTTTTTATCCCAAGCTTTTTCTCAACCACAACTTCTATCGGAAGGCCGTGGGTGTCCCATCCAGGCTGGGCCCTTACTTTGAATCCCTTGAGGATCTTGTAGCGTATGATTGCGTCCTTTATGAATATACCGAGTACCGTGCCCTCATGCACCTCGTTTGTTACGAAAGGCGGCCCGTCCAAGAAGTAGAACTTTTCCCCTTTGAGGTTTTTCTCCGAGGCCTTGGAGAAGAGCTTCTTCTTGCCCCAGTCGGCAGAAAGCTTTTTCTCCACTTCAGAACTATTGTAAAAATCAGCCATAATCAGAATATTAACTGCATTCGCTTAAATAGTTAGCAGTCCTCATACAAGCCTTGCCTGCGTAGTCTGCAGTTTCACCAGCTTGCTGCGCCTTTCTATCCCCTGCGGGAACAGCATCGATGATTTGGCAGATGACATGGCCGAGCCCAAGTCTTGAAAGCTCCTGAGCTCGTTCTTCAGCGCCTGCCTTGCACCTTCCCTGACGACCCACACCCCGAGCGGAGCAAAATACTCAGGGGTTATTTCCCTGACGCAGACAACTGAGAACTGGGAGCCGATCTCCTTGAGCTTCTCCAGGACTGCCAGCCTTATTGCGTAGTACGCCCCGGCTGTGTTCTTTACGTATTCTTTCCTCCCCTGGAACAGCTCATAGTCCCCCTCGCCGAACATGACCTCTCCAGGGTCCCGATTCCATGTCTCTAGCAGCTCGAAGGACCAGCATCCCTTTATGAATATAAATGTGTACCTGTTGCCAAGAAGCTCCCCGGATACGATTCTGTAATCCTCGCCGTATGGCAGGGCTTTTATATCTCCAATCAGCTTCTTGCCGACAGTGTCGTCGACTGCGGTTATAGACCATTTGGTCGGCACAAGCCTTCTTTTGATGCCGATTCCGCCGACGCTGAGCATCCTGCTTATCTTGTTCTCGTCGACCTTATCAGAGTAGAGATACTGTATCCCCTCGGTTGCCTTTAGGTCTGTGTCATAGTAAATCTTCTCTATCCTTTTGTCTATCCTCACGTTGTCACTAACCTTTATCCTCTCTATCTGGGCGCCGATCGCGTGTGGATAGAATTCATTTATGTTAAGACTCGGGGTTGATACTCTGGAGACCTGGAGCTCAACCGGCACCTCGCTCTCGGACATCGTCGCAAGCGCCATCCTCTGCACGAAGTCGGCCTTTGGGTTGTTGACGCTGACTCTCTCCCTTGCGTTGATCAGCAGGGTTTTGGCGAGGAATATGCTCTTGACGTCGTACTTTTTCTCCACCCAATACCTCGGGGAGTCGTAGGCCTGCGCCCCGGAATCATCCGTGAACAGTACTCCCAGCGAAACGTTAGGGTAATTGGCCTCGCCAACCAGCGTTGAAGGCGGCGTAAAGCCGCTGACCTCGCCCTGCTTTATGTACTTCACTATTCTCTCTATCCTAGGCTGGTTCTTTTTTATCTCCTCATATATCGACTTTACATTTACAGTTTTCATTTTTTGTCCAGCAGCGCCTTTTTGAGTTCCCTTCGGTAAAACGCAACGCTTTCATCGCTTGAGTACTTTAAGGGGGCATTGATTATAGTCTCGCCACCGCACACATCGCATACTGTTTTGAGTGTGTACCTATTGCACTTCTGGCAGTACCTTATTCTTTTCATTCTTTTATTTCCTTGTACTTGAACTCAAGCCCGAGTTCGTCGCTTTTCTTCTGCATTGCGTCTATGAGCTTCCTATTCTGTGTTAGCGTTTTCTTTGTGTCACCGGCATTTACCAGTAACATGTAATGAGGGGCCTTTATGTACTTTATCGAATATTCCTTTTTATTGATATACGGCGCTGTAAGGAACTCCTTTATCTTATCCACTCCGTAGCCGTCAAGGCTCATGACCTCTAATTCGGTTTTTATCGTTATTTTCTTCTTTGTTTTCTCGACGAAATCCAGAAGCGCATCAGCCGCCTCCTTCTTTAGCTTCAGCGGCTCAAGGGAGTTCTCCTTGCCCTCTGCCAGAAGCTCGTACATCCCATACAGCGAGCCGTACTTGTCTATTATTGTCTTCTTGACGCTGTTTAGATCCTTCGGGTAAAAACCAGAAAGCAGCTTGGTTATCCTGCCCTCTATCGACCATTCCTTCAAGATCTGCTTTCTTTCGTTGTCAGTGACCCTCTTGATCGATAATTCGGGAGACTGCTCATCGGCCTTTATTAGCTTGCATACGAGCTTGTCGCCTTCCTTTGCGACGTCCTTTATGTCCTTTACCCAGCGCTTGCTCAGCTCGGATATATGTATGAATCCGTCTATGTTGGTATCGCTTATGCTGACGATCACACCGTGCTGCAGGAGCTTCTTGACCGTGCACAGGTATATTTTTCCCTCTTTAAGCCCTTCCATCACTATAGAAAAGCCGGTGTCGCTTAAATATCTTATCAAAGAAAAAAAGAGAAACCATTAAATACGCGAACGGTGTCTCAATAAAATGGCAGTCCACCTTACTAAGGAGAATTTTCTTACAGAGCTTAACAAAGTGGATATGGCAGTTGTGGATTTTTGGGCTGAGTGGTGCAATCCATGCAGGGTCCTGTCTCCAATGCTCGATGAGATAGAGAAGAAATTGGGAAGCAAGATAAAGTTCTTCCGCCTCAACATCGACAATCATCCTGCCATCGCGACAGTGTACGGAATACAGAGCATACCGACACTCCTCATATTCAAGAACGGCAGGCCTTTGGCATCGTTCATAGGCCTTATGCAGCCAAAGGAGCTGGAGTCAAAGCTTTCCGCTTTTGTAAGCTGATAATATGGGCAAGGACGTGGTTCTGGTGAAGGGCAAAGTAGTAGTAGCTGACCAAGCGAAGGCCTCGAAGATATTCAATAAGGGCCAGTTCGGCGCCTTCAGCGATGGGAAGCTGGAGCTTTCTTTGGAAGAAGCATTATACCTGATGGAGAAGAAGGAACTGGATGTTTGGGACAGGGCCGGCAGGAAGCTGTCTTTGTCCGGCTTCATAAAGATCGCAGAGAAAAAGCAGAAAAGGTTCTGGGTCAGGTACTCGGTGTTCAAGAACCTGCGTTCATCCGGTTATATCCTGAAGACAGCGTTCAAATACGGCGGGGATTTCAGGGTGTATGAAAAGGGAGCCAAACCCGGGGAGGAGCACGCCACATGGATACTCTATGCAGTGGATGAGCACGAATCGATACCTTTTTTAACCTTCGCAGCCATAAACAGAGTGGCTCATAGCGTCAAAAAGAAGCTGATGCTCGGAATCGTCGACGATGAGGGTTCCGTGACGTACTATGAGATAAATTGGGTGAAGTTTTGATGGCAAAACTGATGTTCAAGCATTTGGCGCAGAAAAGGGTGCGCGTGAGGAGATTGGAGAAAGACAAGGAGAGAATAAGAAGGATCTCGGCCCAATACTCCCAGGCAAGCTGATCCGGTCGGCAGAATCAAATATTAAAGCAGGCTGTTCTTGATATTATTGTTAGAGCTGGGTTGGCTGAGTGGTTAAAGCGCCGGTCTCGAGAACCGGTTTCCGCAAGGATTCACAGGTTCGAATCCTGTACCCAGCGTTTTTGTTCATCAAACGCATTTATTAAGTTTAATGATTAAACCCGTATCTCCGGCTTTGCTACTAAAGTCCTTTCTGCTAATAAAGTCTTAACTTTGCTCCTAAAGTCTGCTAATTAAATCAGTTTGTTAGCAAAGCCCGTATCTCGAAAGGTTTAAATATATGACAATATAATTTATAATATGATGAAATCTACAAGGGTATTCATTGTGCTGTTTCTTTTGTCGCTGTTGATGGTGGGGGTCGTCTACGGATTTCATGGCTCTTCTTCTCTGCCCGCGTCCGGGCAATATAATAAGACAGTCATTTTGACCACAGGTATAAACAGTATAGACAGCTTTTCGGCTTATCCTATTTCCAGTTTAGAAGGCATACCTGTAATATCTATAAACGGCACGACTATCTCACAAGGTTTCGCCCAGAATCTCTCGTCTCAGGGCGTGAAGACCGCCATAGTATTGGGTGGCCCCGTCGTGATATCCAATTCCACTATTGCCTCGCTGCAGGCTGCGGGCTTGAATGTGATAAGGATATGGGGGGTCACAGCTTCGGATACGGCTCTGCAGTTCACACAATATTTCATGCCATCTTCTCCACTAAAATGCGCAGTCATAGTCTATTACAATGAGACGCCAGCTACTACATACAATTACGAATTTGCTGCAAGTGTTTATGCTTCTAGAAACCACTGTTTGATGTTTCCAAGTTACTTTTCCGAGATTGCAATCCCGGTGTTAAATTACTTGAGACAAAATTTGATAACCAATACCACTTATTTTGGGCCAGTGCATCTCTCTCCTCTAGCTACTGCTAACGTTTCTGGGCTCAGGTCCGTGGTCGGAAATGCATCCTTTATGTCAAGATTCATTCCATCAGTTAATCCTGTACATCCTGACAGATATATCATAGTCGGCGTAGACAGTGCTGCGTGGAATGCTTCTATGGTCCTAGGGTCGCTTCCTTCGGTCAATTCTTCGATAAGCTTAGTGAGCGATCCTCAAGTTCAGATGCCCGATATAATAGCTGCGATAAAATCAGAAGATATAACGGACGTCAAGGTTATCGGGATACCTTCGATAGTTTCACAAATAGATTCCATATTAGCAGCCAATGGCATAACGCCAGTAACATATAGCGGCTCTGGCGAGGGCCTTATGGATAAAGTATTGAGCGCTTTTAAAGATAGGGTACACGGCGAGGGTGCAATCAGCGCAAATGCCCACTTAATAAATGAGTCATTCAATGTATCTGCTATAAGACTTTTGATACAAAACCTGTCACAGCAAGTCGAATCCTACAACGTTTCGCTTCGTTCGTCCATCTCTGCTAATACTAATATGACCCTCGAGGCAAGAACTGCTCTACAGGGCCTAATTGTAAAATTGACCGGAATAAATGGGCTATTGAGCGAGGCGAGTTCTTATCTTGCGAATGGCAATATATCCGGCGCAATGTCTCTAGTACAACAGGCGCGTTCTGGATTGAATGAGGCGCTGTACTTTTCCCCGGAAAGGTCATCATTAGTCGCGAGTGGACATGCCACTTTTGGCAACGTCAGCACCCTAGTAAATTATGTTCTATCTAAATTAAACAACATCGGGAACGTGAATGCACTGTATGCAATCAATACCTCCACTAGTATGCACTTTTCGAATAATTATCCCATATTTTCTCAAACACCGAGTTCGACGCCAGTAGAAGTCACGGGATTTGCTGGATTTAACATACTCAACCCACTTTTAGTAAATCAATCAATATCTTTTCAACTTGTGAATGAGGTTGGTTATTCAGTAAAGTTGATCAGCATCGATGGTAAGAGTTATGGCACGGGCAATGGTTCTGCTGTCGTGGCCGTAAACGAATCACTGGACAATGCGTCTCTTCCCCCCAAAGGAACAATCAATGTAACTCTGCGATCTATATGTCAACATCCACAATGTAGCGCATTCATTACTATAATTTACACTGAGCCATCCAGTGCTTTCCCGTCGCCTATGGAGACAGCAGGTATGATATCTTTTAATCCGGCGACCAATAATGGCATAAATACTACCACAGAAGAAGCTGTGGTGAAGTTGTATAATATGTTGATGTCTAACATACACTCCTCATCGAGCATACGCTTCACTTCGAATGCAAATGTAGGCAAAGAGTTATACGCCACTGTGAATCTCGGGCAGTTTGCTCTGCGCACGTACTTCCTCTCATCATTACCATCTTCAAATTATACCGCTGCTGAGATACAGTCCAAATACGATGAGTACCCGGCTTTCTTAAGCAACCATAGTAATTTCAAGCTTTTCATAAGCGGTTACATTTTGAGTAATGATTCTAACTTATACACATGCACCGCGGCGCCCCCAAACCTAAATTCACTTACTTCATCGGCTCCACAGGATAAAGCATATTACCCAACGCAGTCAAATTGTACGACATTAGTGAATGAGAGTGGTCTTTCTAGCATTTTACCGGCTTCACTCAGTCACACGGGCGTGATCAATTATATGTTGCTTTCTTCTATTGTAGGATTACCCCTAACTCCAACTGAAACTTCCCAAATCCCCGTCTCATCAGTTAATCTTAATTACGTCGGAAACAGAATATACAGTGGTAGGAACTGCTCCTATTATTATATCACCGGCGAAGGTTCATCGGGGGGTATTATAGGTGCTTATACTTCAAATTATACCTTAAATATATGCATAGACAATGCGCTAGGTATCCCTATAGAATCTAGGTACTCAATGCAGGTCAACATGTTGGAAAATGGCAGTAATGTGATGTCGCTTCTTTACTCACAGAATTCTCTTCTAACTGGAGTAAATACTTCATCAGCGCCAGTGATTGCACTACCAGCCGGTTCCAGCTTTTTAGCTACGTCACAGTCTTATGGGCTGCCTTTCTTTTTACCATTTTTCCCCATGGCTTTAGAGGGGTTGGGTGTATTCGCTTCAGGTGGCAGCACGGCGCCTAGTGGCGGTAGCTAGTCAAGAGTACAGCACAACCCCTTAATATCTAAACTTCTTCTGTCCATACTCCCAAAAACACCTGCCTCATATCTTCCTTTTTGAGCCCGCTTTTATAGAATCCTCCCCAGAGTGGGCAGTTACGACTTGGATAGGAGGCCCCTTCAGCACAACGTTGGTCTCCCCAGGCATGACCCAATCAGGAGACACTTTTGTAAACACAGGAGAACTAAGTGGCAACTGGCCATGATTACCCTCATTTTTTAAGTCGCTTAATCTTTTAATTTGAGCGGTGATAAGTCATCTGTAGATGGAAGATGAAATAATCAGGGACATATTCGGCAGATACACCAATATAGAGAGATTTTCCGAAAAGTATATCCAGAAGAATCCAGATCCGGCGCATGCGGATCTAGTACTGTTCATAGAGAGACTAATAAAGGAAACAGATTCCAAGGAGGAGGACATAATCAAGCAGGTGAGCTCATCCGAATTCGTGACCTCGGCAAAAAAGGAGGGGATCTACCTCAACATAAGATATAATTACAAAAAGCTGTCGCAGAGGGCATTGTCCTCAATATCAGATGGGTATGGCCGCTCCGATTTCGGCAAGAACAGAAGGATAATGGTAGAGCATACCAGTGTGAACCCAAATAAGGCACTGCACATAGGTCACATAAGAAATGCCTGCCTGGGCGATTCTTTGTCCAGGATAATGAGGTTCTCAGGATATGAGGTAGTAGTGGCAGACTACCTGGACGACACCGGCGCACAGGTTGCAGACAACATAATAGGCATAATGCTTTTGGGTATGCCTGAGGAAAAGGCAGGCGTAAAAATAGATCATTACCTTGGCGATGAGGTATACGGCAGGGTGAACAAGCTGTACGAGTCGGATCGGGAGCTGCTTGAGAAGAGGCTTGATATCCTGAAGAAAATAGAGGAGGGCGGCAACGAATTCTCATCAAAGGCTGCGGAAATGGTCGTTAAGGTCCTGAAAGCGCAGCTGCAGACATTGGGCAGCCTTGATATCTCATTCGACGTGATAAACAGGGAATCCGACATAATAAAGCAGGGGTTCTGGAAGGAGGCCTTTGACGTCCTGAAGGAAAAGAAGATGGTAAAACTCCAGACAGAGGGCAAAAACGAAGGATGCTGGGTTTTCCCATCAAAGACTGAGGAGAAGGTGCTGGTCAGATCCAACAACACCGTTGTGTATGCAGGAAAAGACATAGCCTACGCAATGTGGAAGTTCGGGCTGCTAAAGAATGATTTCAATTATTCCCAGCTGGACGCTCCAGATGGCAGGAAACTTTGGATAACAGACAGCAACTCTCCAAACTCAAGCCATCCAGAGTTCAACGGCGTTGAAAAGGCGATAAGCGTGATAGACATAAGGCAGTCCTATGAGCAGAGCGTCGTGAAGGAGGCGATAGAGGCGCTTGCATCGATCTACGGCAAGGACATAGAGTACGTCCATTACCAGTATGAAGTGGTTTCTCTGTCTCCAAAGACAATGGAAAGGATAAGCCCGCAAAACTATGACGACAGCAAGAAAACATTCCACATGAGCGGCAGGAAGGGCATCTATGTCAATGCGGACAATCTCCTCAGCAAGCTTGAAGAAAGGATTTCGCAGGAGTCAAGGACCAGGAATCCGTCAATATCAGATGAAGAGCTGGAGAAGATATCAAGGGTAATGGCAGCCGCAATAATCAGATTTGAGATGATAAAAACGCCAGCATCAAAGATACTTACATTCGATATGGATGACACGCTGAAACTGGAGAAGGGCAGGGCGCCATACCTTCTTTATACTTACGCAAGATGCAGGAACATAATGGGCAAAGCGGGAAGCCAAAAACCTTCAGCCGAGCCAAAAGAGGAAATAAACGAGTACGAAGCTGCACTGCTAAGAGACATAATAAGGTTTCCGCTCATTGTAAAGCATTCAGCCGCAGACATGAACCCGACCTACATCGCGAACTTTCTTTCGGATCTGGCGCTGGACACGAACTCGTTCTACGAGCACGTCAGAGTCATAGACAAAGGAGGATCAGTCGATGCGTACAGGCTTGGGCTAGTTGAAGCGGTCTCGGTCATCATGAAGACTGGCCTCGGGCTGCTGGGCATAGGAACTCTCGAGAGAATATAAATCCGTGGAAAAAGATATAAGCATAAAATCCCACCAAGAATCATGGACATAAAAGAGTTGCAGGAAAAAGCGAAGAACTTCATAGATGAAAGGGACTGGAGGCAGTTCCAGACAGTAAAGGAGCTCGCCATAAACACCTCCGTGGAGGCAAACGAGCTGCTCGAACTTTTCCAGTGGCGCGATGGAAAGGAAATCGATGCTTTGCTGAAATTCGGTAAGGACCCAGAGCTGTACAAGAAGATACAGAATGAGACGTCTGATGTTTTTTTCTCCGCACTTGCGATTGCAGACCACCTGAACTTCGATTTAGGCGAGGCGTTCCTGTCGAAGATGGATGCACTTGCGAAAAGGTACAAGACAGATGAAGTGAAGGGAAAGGTAATAAAGATACCCGAATACCAAGGCTGAATCAGAGCGCTTTAATGTTTTAATATCTAATGTCTTCTAATCATATTAGATGTAGCGCAGGTGGATATGACAGTTAGGGGGCTAAACAACATAATTTACGTAGAGTTCAAGGCAGTAAGCACAAACATACGTCAGCAGATGATGGACATTGCAAGGACAAAGGGGCTTCTGAGCAAGAAAAGCCCGTACCAGCAGGATAGCCTGTCGAATCTTTTGGAACCAAAAGCCTTTGAGATAGAATCCAATAATAACAGCCTGCTCAGAATAGTCATGGACTGTAAGGCCGGCTATGACAAGCAGCTTGAGATACTTAGTAAGGTCGTTGAAGTTGTGTCAGGCAGCTATATGGGCATACTCAGGAGTCTTTACAGCGATGCTTCGCTGGAGATAAAGTCCTCCTCTAATAAGCACAATGTAACCACAACTTTCTCCGCGTTCTCCTACGGCAAGACTGGAGAGAAGGAGAAGCTTTTTGATCTTTCCTACACAAGGAACACCGGTATGAAGTCTGGCACGATCTATGCAGACATCTCAAAGACCCTTGCTTCCAATCCTCAGATTGCTTCCGGTCTTTTCGTCTCGACTTGGGAAACAGCGATAATTGGTCTGGCCGAGCAGGACGCCGACAGCGCGCTCAGCTTATACTCGGGGATTATGAACACGGCCGACATAGGCGGCTATGAACAGGTGAAGGAGGCAGTAAGGAAAGAGGTCATAAATCCGTTCATCTACCAAGACAGGCTTGAATCGATACTCGAGAGGACACAGGAAAACCCAAAGATCAGCAGGCAGCACGCCGTGCTGTTTTATGGCCCGCCCGGGACTGGCAAAACTATGATGGCCCGCGCACTATCCAGCGAGGCCGGCGTGAACTTCATGTACATGAAGATGTCGCAGGTCTTCTCAAAGTTCTATTCTGAATCACCCAAGATACTACAGGAAAACCTTGACAGGGCGGAGAAGTACGCCAAAGTAAACGGCAAAACGATCCTCTTCATCGACGAGATAGACTACTTTGGATCGCGGGGCAAGGGAAGTTCCGCAGACGCGGAAGACTCCAGGGTCATAGACATCCTGCTTACGAAGCTCGACGGACTGAACAGCTCCAATAATTCCGACCTGCTGGTAATAGGCGCCACAAACAACTACGATCTTTTGGACCCGGCGATACTGTCCAGATTCAGGTCGAAGGTATTCTTTGATAAGCCTACTCTTGACGACCGCTACAGCATCTTCAAGAAATACGCCAAAAACCTGCCTGATGAGGATCTCAGGGAGCTTGCCGCGGCCAGCGAAGGGCTTGTCGGCAGAGACATCAGCTCTATAGCCTACAATGCCGCTTCTGATTTCTTGTCAGATCTGATAGGGGGGAAGGCAAAAGGCGAGCTTCCAGATAAATCATACTACATGAGGCTGATAAAAACACAAAGAGTGCCAAGCAGCTCTGTAGACAAAGGCCTGTACAGCTGATCGCCATTTCCACATTAAATACTACTCTTATCCAGTGAACAATAACAAGCAAAGCTTTATATAGGATTGATACCATCAGAATTAAATTATGCACATCAAACATCATTATGCTGCGACGACTTTAGCAGTCGTGTTCTTGGTTGCGATGGTCGTACTGGTCGCTTCGAAGTACCAGTTTGCAAACAATCAGGTTTCTTCTACTAACAGTGTATTAAGTACATATCAAAATGCACAGAACGCGCTTAGCAACAAGGCATCAACACTGGCACAGAGCGTTAGCACACTGTCCTCAAAATTAACTTCTTCGAACGCCACGATACAGACAGATGCGAATGAAATAGCAAGCTTACAGAGCGAGCTCAGCGCAGCCGAATCAAAAGTCAGCAGCTTATCCACTGACGCAGCCGCAATCTCATCCATGAACTCAAGCCTTCAGATGTACAAGTCTTTCTACACTTCACAGATTTCAACAATCTCCGCGCAGCTTACCCAGATTGCATCATTAAACAGCAAGATATCACAGTTAAGCATTTTAATCAATCATTTTACCCCCTTATTATTAACTAACTTAGATAATATCTTACCAGCCAGTTTTAATACCACCGGAGCGAGTAGCTGGACTAAATATTCTATGCTTAATTCAGTCTCATATAATGGTTCTGATTTATTTATGATAGGAGGCAAGAATAATAGTGCCGCAGAGACACCAACGTCCATTGGCGCGCTATACAACCCCTCTTCAAATAAGTTTACTGACTTGAGTTCTCTGTTTTCAGCTTACCCAGACATTTATCTTATGGCGACCGCATCTAATGGTGGTACATATTTAATTGCAGCTGCCACGCCAGCGAAGTCACCTTCTGGTTTTCATGCGGATTTACTTATGTATAATAATGGAGCGGTTTCTAATCTTACGTCTGCGCTGCCATCCGGCAGCGACTTTTTCCCGGAGGGCATGGCTTATGGGAATGGAACGTACTTAATCACAGGATTCTACCAGTCGAGTGGAAGCACTAACTTTTCACCGGTTTTATTCGCATACAGTACAGCTAAAGGATTAACCAATTTAACTTCGGAAATACCTTCATCCCTTAAGGGTACAGTGTTTCTAAGTGTAGCTTACGATGGATCGGATTATGGTATACTCGATGTAAATTTCAGCGGAGGCAATGTATGCGCGGCTCTGTATAATTGTAGTTGGAATAAAAATAACCCCTCCCCTAACAACGTTAACATCGTGATGTACAATCCGCTAGCAAAAACCTTTACTACATACAAGCAAAATCTAAGCAATTGGTTTAATGGCGGTATATCGTGGGATGGAGCAAAATTCTTAGTAGTAAATGCAGTACCAGGTGGATTTACAACAGGCATGTTCAGCCCGGATACATTTAATTACACCCCAATAATTAATGCTGCGAATGAGTCTCCTGGTGTCCCAGGTCAAGGCATTGCATGGAACGGATATGAGTTTTTCATACCTGGTTTAGGTCCAAATGGAAACGGTCAATCTCCCTTCTTGTTCTCATACTCATAATGATGTAATTAGCACCTAAAACAATAAAGGATAAATTCTCAGCGAGCCAATCAAATCTATGGCTTATAACGTAATAATAGGCAGGGACGAGCGTGATCTCAAAATCTATAGAGATTCTGCTACAACTTTGATAGGAAAGCAGTACATAACGATGGGCAATGTTGTAAGCCTGGGCAACCAGATCCTGCTGGATGCTTTAAGACCACATGTCATCCTGATAGCAGGCAAAAGGGGTTCAGGCAAAAGCTACACGATGGGCGTGATAGCAGAGGGCTTGGCCTCTTTGGATCCAGACACAGCAAGCAACATCACCTCCTTGATAATAGACACAATGGGCATCTACTGGACGATGAAAACCCCAAATTACAGGGAGGCAAACATCTTGAAGGAGTGGGGCGAAGAGCCTAAGAACTTCCCAAATATCAAAGTTTTCATACCAAAAGGCTCATTTGAGCGGATAAAGGAGGAGAATGCTTCAATGGCCGACAGCCCGTTCTCAATATCCGTCTCTGACCTGTCCTCGGGGGACTGGTGTGATATATTCGATTTCTCAATAAACGATGAATATGGGGTTCTGATAAATAAGGTAGTGGAAGACTTGAAGGAGGATAACAGGGCCTACAGCTTGGATGACATGATACAGCAGATCGACAGGGAAGCCGCGCAGTCTGACACTGTAAAGGATGCGATAAAGCAGCGCTTCCAGACCGCAAAGGACTGGGGCATCTTCGAAAAGGAAGGCACGAAGATAGAGGACATGCTCCAGCCGGGCTACATAAACATTTTAGACATAAGCCTGTACGCGCATGCCCTGGGCGCATTCAACCTGAGGGCGCTGGTAATAGGACTGCTTTCGCAGAAGCTGCTGGAGCTCAGAACGATCCAAAGAAGGGAGGAAGAGCTCAGCGAGATGTCCTCAACGATCTCCGTTGAGGCGTACGAGAAGAAAAAGAGGATCCCGATAGTCTGGCTTTTCATAGATGAGGTACACGAATTCCTGCCTGCGAACGGCCAGACAGCGGCTTCGCCGGCTCTATCAAGGGTAGTAAAGGAAGGCCGCCAGCCGGGCATAGGGCTCGTGATAGCGACCCAGCAGCCTGGAAAGCTCGACACTGACATAATAACACAATCTGACATCATAATATCCCACCATGTTACGGCAAAGCTGGACATAGACGCGCTGAACACAGTAATGCAGACATACATGGTCTCAGACATAAAGAAGTACCTGATAGATCTGCCTAAACTCCCGGGCTCGTGCCTCGTGCTGGATGACAATTCTGAGAGAATCTATCCTGTTCAGATAAAGCCAAGGGAGACATGGCATGGGGGAGAGACTCCGAAGGCGATCCCTCCGCCAAAGAAACAATGATATGCTTTCCTTTCCTTTTTCAAGGCTTAGAGAGGGACAGCAGAAGATAATAGAATCCGTGCAAAGATCTATCTCAAACGGCAAAAACCTGATGATAAACGCGCCGACAGGCATGGGAAAGACTGCGGCTGTACTTTACGGTGCACTGAAGGCCATGGAGGGCAGCGACACTAGGCTTGTTTTTCTAACTGCAAAGCACACGCACCAGAACATAGTCTACGAGACGATGAACAAGATAAACTCCATTTCCGGCAGGAACATAAAATACACGGGAATAAACGGAAAGAGGTCCATGTGCCTCTTCGATAACCAGGTCGAGCCATCCGTTTTCATAGAATTCTGCCGCGCCGTCAGGGAGCAGGACATGTGCAATTTCTACTCAAACACCTTCTCAAGGAAGAGGGACGTAAAGCCCAGGGTCCTGGAAGCACTTGAGGAGGGCTTTACCGACCCGGCTTCAGCCATAGAAGTGGCAAGGAAGTACAGCCTGTGCCCTTACGAGCTTTCGCTCCTGAACGCGAAAAACTCGAAAGTGCTCGTTGCGAACTATTCCCATATATTCGATGATGAGATTTCAGCGAGCTTCATAGCGAAAGCCGGATTAGATCCAAAGAAGACGATACTGATAATAGATGAGGCGCACAACCTCCCGGAGAAGGTTATAGAGATGAACTCCTTCTCCATATCTGTAAGGACCCTGGAGCGCGCCTACAAGGAGGCAACGGACTATGGTTTTCCCGGATTAGCATCGAAGATACAGAAGATAATATCCGAGGCCAATTCAAGCGATGAGCCGAGGACCGTGGACTTCTCCCCGATTTTCAGTATCGGCGACCTGGATGATGTGTCAGAGATCATAAAAGCGGCAGAAACTGCAAACAGGATACCGGCTTCGGTGACGCTGAAGAAGTTCATATCCGTTGCGCTGAAAGCCGACGAATCCTACATTCAATATATATTTACAGAAGACGGCCACAAGAAGATAAACATAAACGCGCTCGATCCCTCCGAGTACTCCAGGTCAACGTTCAGTTCGTTCATGTCATCGGTGCTGATAAGCGGGACACTGCACCCAATGGACATGTTCGCCAATCTGCTCGGGCTTGGGAACCTGGAGAAGCTTGATGTGGAATCCGGCTTCAGCGACGGCAACAGGCTCCTGCTGAATGAAACGGACGTCACATCAAAGTTCAGCAACAGATCGCTTCAGTACTCGAATATAGCATCACGAGTAGATGATCTTTTGGATAACCTGCCGTATAACATGATAATATTCTTTCCCTCATACTCCTTCATGGAGAGCGTTTTTGCGCTCCTCCCAAAGAAGGATCGCATAATAAAGGAGCGACCAAGGATAACCAGGGAGGAGAAGCTTGAGATACTGAAAGACCTGTCAAAGCCCGGCAAGGCCCTTTTTGCGGTCATAGGCGGGAATTTCTCGGAAAGCGTCGGCCTGAAAGACAATATCATAAAGCTCATCGCCGTCGTAGGGGTGCCGTATGAACCTCCCTCTATAAAGCTCAAAGCAATGCAGATTTACTACGAGAAAAAATTCGGCAATGGCTTTGAGTATGCGCAAGTTTTGCCGTCTATGATAAAAGTGATGCAGGCAGCTGGCAGAGGCATAAGGTCGTCAAGCGACAAGGCTGCCATAATCTTCATGGACTCGCGCTACAGGGACGAAATCCTTAGAAAATACCTCCCTCAAGGCATTTTGGAGGTGGACGGGAGCCCTATAGGCGTTATAAGGGAAAGAGGATTTGGCTAAGAAACCGAAGCTCCTTCATCCACATCCTTGTCTACAGTGAGCAGAGACAGGACTCCTTTTTCATCCTGCGCCGCAAGTACCATCCCTTCGGATTCAAGCCCCATCATTTTTGCATGCTTTAGGTTTGTTATAACTATGAGCTTTTTGTTCACAAGGCTTTCGGGCGCATAATGCTGGCTTATCCCGCTCAATATCGTTTTTTCAAATCCACCGAAGGATATCCTGAGCTTGAGCAGCTTGTTGCTCTTCTCCGCCTTTTCAGCCGAGATGACTCTGCCTACCTGTATTTTTATCTTCTTGAAGTCGTCTATGCCTATCTCTTCCATCAACTATTCCTGTATGTCAGATAGGGATGAGGAAATGCGGTCTATCATCTTCTTTAGATCAGAATTCATCTCGTTGTATCTCCTTATGTAATCCTCCTGTTTTTTGAGGGTTGCAGAGAAAGCCTCCAAGTCCTCCCGGGACTGGGCAATTCTTTTCTCCAGCGCTTTGATGTCGTCAAGTATGTCCTTGAAATCGCTCAGTTTAACGAAAGCAAACGATTTGGATCCCGCTTCAAGCCTCAGTGCATCTATGGTGTTTATGCCGCCAAGCTTAATCGGCTGCAGGTCCCCGGACACGTCCTGTATCGGCGGGGGTATCGGTACCAAAGGTATAGTCGACGGAGCAGGCTGTGGATTCTGATGTACGACCTGCTGCGGCTGCTGATTTGCTTGTGGCGCAGGCCCGGCCTTTTCTTCGGCTTTTTCCTCATAGTAAGGATTCGCCGGAACTTCCTTTTTCTTCTTGAATAGCATATTTATCATTGCAGTTTTAGATATAAATATGTTAGTTGTGAGTATTGAATCGGAGCGCTAGTAGTCTAGTGGGAGAACAGCAGCTTCCCAAGCTGTTGACCCGGGTTCAAATCCCGGCTGGCGCATTTCGAGTTATATAAAGTCGGGCAGAAAGCACATGAACCTATTCGTGATATAAAGTCAAAGCAGTTAAATATTGACGCGTACTAAGAAATAACCATGGACGACGAACTTGAATTGAAGTGCACAATAGAGCTGATGGCCAAGCCAAAGGAAGTGGCCGTCGACGCGGCAAAGAAGATAATCTCAAACATAGAAGAGGGCGGCAGGCATCTCGACGTAAGCAACGTTGAATACGCAGAGCCAAAACTGATAAAAGACGATTTCTATTCGACTTATGCTGTTTTTAACATAAAAGGCACGATACCCGAGATATTCGGCTTCGTAATGGATTATGCTCCTACCAGCATAGAGCTGATAAAGACAAAAGAGATAAAAGTCTCCCCTCCGGATCTGCAGGCGCTGCTCAATGATCTTGCTGGAAGGCTCAACGACATGGACCAGAAGATAAAGATATTCTCTGGCCAGACGATCCTCCTGTCAAGGGAAAACGAGGAGCTTAAGAAGAAACTTGATAAACAGGAAAATCATCATTAAACGATGATAAAACCGGAAAAAAGAAAGCTTTATAAATAGGCAATTTGTTTATTTGTTAGGCTTAAACGCCTAAAATAAAAAACAATTAAAAGAGTCCGAGTAGGTGAGGTAAAACATGAAAGCGAAATTAGTGAGAAGTGTAAAGAAAGTAGCAGCTGTTGCAACAGGTGCATTATTCATAGGCGCGACCATGGGTATGGCCAGCGTATTTGCTCAGGGATTGAGCAGTCTTCCAGGC
>JAJZIX010000001.1 GCA_021810345.1 Nanobdellota archaeon
TATTTCCTGACTTTCTCATCCTCCATCATGAGCCTGCTCTCATCACGGAAGATCCCGTAAAATGTGGTTTTATCCCTCATTATAGGATCCATCTTGCCGTACGATTGATAAGTCCTGTCGCTTATGCTTTTGAACAGCTCCTCGTCCAAGTAATCAAAATCCTTTTTCATCTCCTCGTAAACGTGCATGCGCGCCTTTGAGACTACTCTACTGGTCGCAAGTATCGTATTATCCAAATCGAAGATCACTCCCTTAATATCCTTGTACATACCGCCTTATAGAAACTATAAAGTTAAAATGCTTTTGCAGTGGCTTTAGCAAGCTATATAATTTCTGAGTTTGTATGCTAATAATACGATGGAAAGATGGTTTGTAAACAAGAATGTATTGTACCTATCTTTGTCGGCTTTCTTCGCCGATGCAGGCTACCAGGCCGTAGTAGCGCTGTTCCCAGTTTTCCTGGTTCTTTTCCTTAAGGCTCCGGTATACTACCTTGGATTGATATACGCTTTACAGTACGGAATAGGCGCGCTTTTCGCATATGCCGGCGGTGTATTGGCGGATAAATACAGCAAGAAGCGCGTAGCCATCATCGGAAACTCTTTGATTCCGATACTTTCTTTTCTGGGACTTGCTTCGAGTATACTGCTTTCGCCGGTCATTTTCCTTTTTGGATGGTGGGCTAGGGATTCAAGGAGCCCGGCAAGAAGAGCTTTGGTCGCGCTCGCTTCGGACAACAAGCATAGAAAAAGGGCATTTGGTGTCCTTCATGCGCTGGATTTGGGCGGGGGAGCAGTTGCAATAGTCTACCTGATAGTTTTGCTGTCGCTTGGAGTCGCATACAGCCTCATCTTTCTTGTGACGATAATTCCGCTGGTGGTATCGACTCTCTTTCTGGTGAAATCCTCTGTCGATGAGAAACTAGCAAAGGTAAAAATAAAACTTGAAAACATAAGAAAAGCCAGGATCAACAGGAACGCGTTTGCAGGCGTTCTTATAGCAACATCGCTGTTCGGCTTCAGCTATTACAGCCTGGGTTATCCTATACTGACAATTGCACAGAAATCAACCGATGTTTTTGGTGTTTTCTCCTACCTTCTTTTTCTCCTTATATCCGCTTTCTCCGGGTATTACTTGGGCAGCAGAGCCAGAAAGTACAAGATAATAACCTCGCTTTCATTGATTGGATACTTTCTTGCAGGGCTGGGGTCTATCCTGATAGGGCTGTTTTATCTGTATTCCCTGAGCATAATCATAGCGTATCTGGGTGTACTCCTTCTTGGGTTCTCCGTGGGCGCTATAGAAACGTTCGAGCCGACAATAGTCTCCGAAGTGTCCAACAAGGAGAAAAGCGGGAGAAGCTTTGGGTATCTGTCAGCTTCGAGGAGCCTGGGGTTGTTTTTGGGAAATCTTTTCATGGGAATCCTATACGTTTTCAATCCGTTCTATTCTTACTTTTACGCTTTTATAGTCTCGGTTGCTGCGGCCATTATAGTTTATGCCTTCGGCCGCAAGCTTAATTTGAGATAAGACATATCGAGTTTTCTTGCTTAAGGCAGCAAATTTGGTTTATAGTAAACTATTTATACTAGTTTTGGTTTATTATAAACATGGATTTAGAATTTTTACCCGAAGAGATAAGGCAGGATGTTTTTGATATAGTCCAGAAGGACAGGCAGCTTTATGCCATCCTAAAGGATGAAAACAAAGCCGAGGAAGACAAAATAAAGAATATATTTGATGAGATGAACATACAGGTTATGGAGTTTCTAGACGTCGTACAAAAAGATTTCCTGAAGGAGTTCAGCGACAGCATAAGCGTGATAGATCAGGAGCCGTTTATAGAGAAGCTCGGGCTGTCGAGCGTAACCGAGATAGTCTATGACCTGACCAACCTGGACCAGAGCAGAAAGATGCTGTTCAACTATGCTCTCTTCGGGAGGAGAGGAAACGATGGCCTACTGCAGTCGATAGGCGGTGGCAGGCTGACAAAAAGTGCGATTTATCTGCCTTCAAAGGAAGAGGAGAAAGCAGAGGATTTCATAAGGAATTGGAATGTCAGATACACGAAGAGAAAAGTGCTGATATTTGGAGGAAATTGAATATGGAAGACGAGAATTTTGGAATAAGCTTGAAGGTCGCTGAGGCCCAGCAGGATGACATAGGTAAGAATTCTGTGAGAATAGGCACGCCATGGATGAAGCAGATAGGCATTAGGCCGGGCGATTTTGTGGAGGTAGAGGGCGCCAGGAAAACCGTAGCAAAAGTGGAGAGAGCATACCCCGCGGACTTGAATCTTAACATAATAAGGATGGATGGTACAACCAGGAAGAACGCAAAGGCGGCAATAGGCGAGAATGTCATAGTCAGGAGAGCAGCCGTCAGTGAAGCCGATGTGGTCAACCTTGCGCCACTGACAAATATCTCGATAAGGGGCGGAGACGAGATAATAAGGCACATGCTTGAGGGCAGAGTAGTCTCAAAGGGAGATGTTTTAACAGTCGGAGGTGGGGGCAGGTCAAACATAGGCTCAATTTTCGGGGAGGACATATTCAGCATGTTCGAGGGCGCATTCCCTTCGTTCCAGTTTGGATTCTCCGAGCTCAGGTTCCTTGTGACCGGAACAGCGCCGAAAGGCTACGTCATGATAACAGAAGGCACGGAGATAAGCATATCCGCCGAGCCGGTAAAAATGTCCCAGGAGAGCAGGATAAAGCACGTGAGCTACGAGGACGTAGGCGGGCTGTCAGATGAAGTCTCAAAGATAAGAGAGATGGTCGAGATGCCCCTTAAGCACCCGGAGATATTCATGAGGCTTGGCATTACCCCTCCAAGGGGCGTGCTGCTTTACGGCCCGCCAGGGACCGGGAAAACGCTTTTGGCAAGGGCCGTCGCTGATGAGAGCGATGCCCATTTCATACTAATAAACGGGCCGGAGGTAATGAGCAAGTGGGTCGGCGACGCGGAGAAAAAACTAAGAGAAGTGTTTGATGACGCGGAGAAGAACGCTCCGTCAATAATATTCATAGACGAGATCGACGCGATAGCAACAAAGCGCGAGGAAAGCATAGGAGAAGTGGAGCACAGGGTGGTCTCACAGCTCTTAACGCTGATGGACGGCCTTAAGGGCAGGGGAAAGGTGATCGTGATAGCCGCAACCAACAGGCCGAATGCGATAGACCCGGCGCTTAGAAGGCCAGGCAGGTTTGACAGGGAGATAATGCTTGGCGTACCAAATGAAAGGGGCAGGCTAGAAATACTTAACATACACACCAGGAACATGCCTTTGGACAAAAACGTTGATATGAAGTATTTGGCAGCGATAACCCATGGTTTCGTCGGCGCAGATCTGGAGTCATTGATAAAGGAAGCAGCCATGAACGTTATAAGGAGGAATATAAACGAGCTCAACATCAAGGAGAGCGAGAACATCCCAAAGAACGTCCTGGAGAAGCTTATAGTCAGGATGGACGATTTCAGGGAGGCGCTTAGGTTCGTAAGGCCAAGTGCAATGCGTGAGGTCCTGGTGGAGAGGCCGAGCACAAAGTGGGAGGACGTAGGCGGGCTTGACATGGTCAAAAGCCAGCTTAAGGAAGCCGTGGAATGGCCCTTGAAGCACCCGGATTCGTTCAAGAACATAGGAATAGTCCCTCCAAAGGGAATTCTCCTTTATGGCCCGCCTGGGACCGGGAAAACACTTTTGGCAAGGGCCGTCGCGAACGAGACCGAATCTAACTTCATCGCCATAAAAGGACCCGAAATATACAACAAATATGTCGGGGAGAGCGAAAAGAGGATAAGGGAAATATTCGACAAGGCAAGGCAGGTTTCCCCTTCAATAATATTCATAGATGAGCTTGACAGTATCGCTTCTGTCAGGTCATCTTATGAAGGCAACAACTCACCCGAGCAAGTTGTGAACCAGCTTCTTACGGAGCTTGATGGCATAGAGCCACTCAAGAATGTTGTTGTTATAGCTGCAACAAACAGGGTCGATAAGCTCGACCCTGCAATAATGCGCGCAGGCAGGTTTGATAATATAGTCTTCGTGCCCCCTCCCGATGAGCAGGGCAGGAAGGCTATACTGGACGTGTACATAAAGCGCATGCCTGTAGAGGGCAACAAGGAAGAGCTCATAGAATACCTCGCGAAAAAGACCGAGGGGTACGTCGGAGCTGACCTAGAGAGGCTGACGAAAGAAGCCGGCATGGTCGCGCTGAGGAATTCAATCGATGCGGATAAGGTAACAAAGGACGACTTTGAGAAAGCACTTGAAATCGTTAAGCCAAGTCTGACCGAAGGCGACATCAAGAAGTATGAGGAGATGTCGAAGAGGCTCTACGCAAAGAAAGAGAAGATGGGAGAATTGAACTATTTCGGATGATTCATGGACTATGAACAGCTGTACGGATTAATATTAGATGACGAGCTGGGGTGGGAGCACCTAATCTCGACGATAATCCGCGAGGAAGGGATGGACCCACTGGACATAGACCTGGTGAAAATAGCCGACAAGTTCTCCGATCTTGTGCTTAAGCTGAAGGCGATAGACTTTAGATTCGGCGGAAAATTCGTATACACGGCAGCGATACTGCTGAAGATGAAGTCCGACAAAGTGATAGATGAGCTGCTCAACCGCCAGAGGCTGAAGCAGAAGGACCAGGAGGGCTCAAAGTACATACGTGCGACTCCTTTCGGCATAATCGTCGCGTCTAAGCTTCCTCTATCCAGGAGCAGGAGGATAACACTGACTGAACTGATAAATACGATAAGGGAAGCGATGAAGTATACCGTAAAGCACAAGATAAACTTTGAGCTTAAACTAAAGGAAATAAAAATTGAGCAGAGGATAATTGCACTGCTTGAAAGGCTTTCAAAGATGTTCTCGACGCATGATTATGTAACTCTATCCGAGCTTGTGCCCAAGAAAGACAGGAAAGAGGTGGTATACACATTTTTGCCGTTGCTTTTCCTGGCCAACATGGGAAAAGTCGAGCTTGAGCAGGCGGAGCCCTTTGAGGAAGTATATGTCAGAAATAAAAGAAAAAGTTGAAGCTTTGGTGTTTGCGTTTGGCGAGGGAATCAGCCTGGAAGAGCTGTGCAGAAGGCTCAAGGCAGACCCGCTTTTGGTAAAGAAGGCTGTCACTTCACTCAACAAATCGTACACCGAGAACAAGTCTGCGTTCTTTATAGTGACTGAGGGGGATTTCTACAGGATGAGGCTTAGGGATGATCTTATGTACCTGGTACAGGAAAACCTGAAGACGGACATGAGCAAGGGCGTCCTGATGACTCTGAGTGTGATAGCAATAAATGGCAAGATGAGGCAGAGCGACCTTGTAAAAACCAGAGGAAGTGTTTCGTACCAGCATATAAAGGAGCTTGTCGACCGCGGGCTGGTTACTACCTATTTGGATGATGGGAAAAAAGTTGTAAAGCTTTCCCCTACGTTTTATGAATACTTTGATGTTGATACAAAGGAGTTCAAGGAACTCGAGGAAAACGTAAAAGCCGAAGCAAAGAAAGAATCTGAGCAGACTACCCAGTACACTGGCAACTAGAAAGATATTTTCTACAATAACATGGCCTTTTGTCTGTTTCTATAGGCACCATGCTCTCTTTTGTCCTCTCCCATTTCTCATACTTCTAAACAGCGGAAATTGGCCTGTCACAGCTCCTGATTAAAACTATTTATTTACTCTTTCCTTGTCTCTCTTATATGAGCCCCCCACGAAGATCCCAATCAGCATTGGAGTACATGATGACGTACGGCTGGGCCATACTGGTCATCGTGATAGTAGCAGGGGTTTTATACAGTCTAGGTATCTTTTCCCCTTCATCATCGCTGTCAACAACAATAACAGGCTTCCCAGGTTTTGTAGGTACTCAGGCCGACTGCACTCCATCAGGTGTATTGGTCCTATCACTCAACGATGCGCTCGGAAATCCTATTTTCATAAAATACGCAAATTCCACATACAATGGCAAAACCTTCTCATCAAACGTTTCTGAGACTATACTTCCAGACTCCTCTGGTAAGATACTTATACTTAACGGCTGCGTCAACTCATCAAATGTTCATTTTTCATCAACAGTGACACTGGAATACACAGAACCAGGTCAACCCCTACCTGGGCCTTATATAAGTACAGGTTATATCACAGGCACTACTTCCTCATTCGTACAGAATACTGTTGCGAACTTCACCAATAGCTCTTCTATGTATATCCCAAACTCTTCTAGTACGAACAGTATATGGGCTTCTGGTGATCATTACTCCTTACTGGTTTGGGTAAATCTAGTACGCGCGTATGGTGGAAGTGGTTATCCATGCGCTGACTTGATAGAAACCAGTGAGGGTTGTACAGAAGGAGCGATGCAACAGCCAAGTTTAAATGGGGAGTGCTCAGCACCTGTGCAGCAAGGGAATAGTTTTTACACTTATCTTGGAGAATTGAATGGTTCAACTGCATATGAATGTTCCAAGACAAGACAGGTAAACACTCCAGGAGTAAACTCTCCATACAACAAATGGGTTTTTGTTGCACAGGTGTTTAGCTATAACCCTTCAACCCAGTCTGGTTGGATGATGGCATGCGCCAACAATATCTGTTCTACAAACACTTCTTGGAACCTATTAGGAGGACCTGGGTTTTACTATAACCCAAAAACTGATATAGCAAATGGTCAATTAAACGGGATGATGGCAAACCTTCAGATGTATAACGTTACGCTTACACCATCACAGTTAACTGAAGCTTATGATTTAGGATACGCAGGGATACCTGTAACCACCAAGGGACTAGTCGCATGGTTGCCCTTAGATGGAAACACGAACGATTACAGCGGAAATAATAACAATGGTGTTGCAACAAACGTGAACTGGGTCTCCCCTTAAGTTTTTTAATTTTCTACTCCAAAACGTCTATGTATAATCTAGTTTTCGTGAGAAACGTGAATAAATTAACGTTTTCTAAAAAAATGCGAAAAAGAGAGAAAACCGTAAGTAACCTAGGTAACAAGATTTTGTTACTTACGTTTATATACTTATACGAGTATATTTTTGTATGGATCTGCCGTTAGAATTGCTTTTAAAGAACAAAGAGTACCTCGAGATCGCGAGGCTTCAGGATGAGGTAATCTCGAAGCTTTACAATGTAAATACTAAATTAACATTTCATGGTGGCACGTCTATCTGGAGGTGTTATGGGGGGAAGAGATTTTCATTCGACCTTGATATGTATGTTAAAAGCCAAAATGAAATACCAAAACTAATGGAGAGCTTAAGTGGACAGGGGCTACATGTCAAAAATGCTAAATTGCGCAGAGGAGCAAGAGCCATTTCTTACTATAGCGTCTCAAATAATAGAACCACGATAACATTAGAATTCAGTCAGAAGAAAGTAGTGGACAGAGTTATAGCGACATACATTAAGACGGACGGATCCGGCATGGATATATTCTCATTATCTCCTGATAATCTTGTCAAAGAGAAGATAGCCGCCTACACGTCTAGAAGGGCTATAAAGGACTTGTATGACATATTTGTGCTCGTGCATATTTTGGATATTAATAAGACTAGATCGGAGGTATCTAAGTTGATAGCAGGCATAAAGCCCCCGCTGGACGAAAAAACGTTACCGCAATTAATTTATGACGGGCCGGTCCCAGATTACAAATCTATATTGGATTATTTAAAAAGGCGATATGAAATACGTTGATGAGTTTTTGAAGCACTTTTCTAAAGTGCCAGCCTTTAGCGCTAAAGACGCCGAACAATTTTTGATATATATCGGATCGGGGAAAAAATATCCAAAACGCTTCATACAAAATATGCGAGCCGGCAATCGAATCTTTAAACTTGCCAAAGGCATGTATACTACCCTGAATAACAGCGAAGTGATCGGCTTTGCATTTTCCCCGTTCTATTATGGGCTTACCTACGCACTATCTTATTATAATGTGTGGGAAGAACGAGCCAATCCGGTGATAGTGACAACTAAAACTGTGAGAAGCGGCACGAGAAAAGCAATGGGCATCAATATTTCTGTCTTTAGAATACCAAAGACCATGTTTTTTGGTTACAATATGGTAAAAGGAGAAGCAGTATATTATCCGATTTCAGATCTAGAAAAAACTTTCATAGATTTAGTATATTTTGGGATAAGCCTTAGGGAAGACACGTTAAACAGATTAGTAGCAAGACTAGATCGCAAAAAATTAAGAGAATATCTTCTTCGTTCTCCTAAACGACTATGGGCCAGCACGGAAAAAATATATTATAGCGCCGTTCATCACAGAATTTAGCAATTTTACTGGATACCAAGTAGGAAAGAAAATCAAAGGCAAGAAGATAAAGTTCGTCCCATGTTAGAAAACAACCGGTTTTACGTCGAGTTGTATCGGCTTTTCCTCAGGTGGAGGAGGGGCCTGTTTTTGCTGCGGCGGCTGTTCAACAGGCTTTTCCCCTTCTTTTACTTTCTCAATGGCCGATTTAATCTCATTTGCAATTGCCTCGAGCTCTTCTTTGGTTAATTTGTTCGGCTGCCAGGTGTAGTTTATAGTGTCATCCTTGTAGCGCGGGATTATGTGTATTATGCTGTGAGGCGTTACGTTCCCCTTTATAAGCTCCTGGGTGTAGATCAGGTCCACGTTTGTGGCCCCCTGGGAGATCAAAAGTGCATACCCTATTGCTCTGGCAAGTGACATCATCTGGAGGTAAACGTTCTGCGGCGCTTCATAAAGGCTGTTGTAGTGCGCTTTTGGTATCAGCAGGCAGTGGCCCTTGGATGCGGGGTTTATATCCAGTACCGCAATGAAGGCCTCGTCCTCATACACAGGATTGGAAGGTATCCTCTTGCTTGCAATCATGCAGAAAACGCATTTTTCATTGTCAGCCATAATTAAACCTAAAACCTGCTTGCTTTTATACTTTTTACGCCCTAACGTGGTAAAAAATAGGTTTATAAGCAAGGAATGAGGAGAGAGTGTATGAAAGCAAATAATCTGAGAGGAATACCTAAATTCCGCGAAGAGGAAAAGAAAATGGTCGACGTGGTCGTCGGTTCAGTGCTTTACGGGCTTGGATTGGTCCTTTTGGCACTAGGTTTTGTCTACCTGCTTAGTCAGGCAGTGCCAAAACTTGGATTCGACGTCAGCGAGATCATAGTAGGTGCTATCATGTTCGTGATAGCAATCGCGGTATTCAAGGTAAGAGTGTAAAAAACAAGCTTCTTTGACTTTTTCTTTTTTTTACTTTTTTATCTAGTGAAAAATTAGAAAGGTTTATATATAATGCTCTTCATCCAATATTATGGCATTGACATTCAGTGACGATTACGTTGCAAAGATCAGAAGGCTTTTTGGTCTTAACCTATACGAGGCAAAAATATGGCTTGCACTGCTCTCACAGGGTAAGGCTACCTCCGGGAAGCTTAGCGATATAGCAAACATCCCAAAATCAAGGGCATATGACATTCTCGTCTCGCTTGAAAACGGCGGATTTGTCGTCAAGGAGCTTGGCAAGCCAATAACCTACATAGCGATACCGCCAGAGGATCTCATAGAGAAGCTTGAGGAGAAGACCAAGGTAGACACGACTCAGAAGCTGGAGAAACTAGCAAAGCTGAAGGACAGCACGGTCCTGAAGGATCTGCAGGCCCTCTATACAAAGGGAGTGAAGTACGTTGAAGAGAACAAGGTCGCCAACTCATACCAGGGCATAGACGCAGCATATTTCAGGGTCAAAAAGAGCATAAGGGAAGCGAACAACGAGATAGTCCTCATAACAACGGCAAAAAGCCTGGAAGAGAAGGTAAATTCTCTGGGCAGGGCCTTGAAACAGGCGAAGGCCAAGAATGTCTCAATACATATATACGCACCTATAAAAGACGTAAGCGAGGCGCTGGCCGAGGAAATAAAGCAGTTTGGCAAGCTGAACAAGCTTGATTTAGACATAGGAAGGTTCATAATCGTGGACGGAAAGGAGATTTTCATATTTACAGAGAATGAGGAGGACATCCATCCAAGCAATGAGATCGTCCTGCACATAAAGGGTTCTTACATCCCAGAGAAAATAAAGAAAATTGCGCAAATGCACACAAAGGAGTGAATCCCCGCGTTTGTAATAAGCTTCTGCCCAGCTTCTTTCAGCACTGTAGGTTTGGATTTATACCCAAGAGCTTATAGCAATGTATTTATCGATGCAAAAGATATAAAATTATGCGAAGTTGTAAATTTTGGCAGACTGAGCGTATTAGTTTGGTATATCAAGATGACATAATTTGGGCCATGGACTATTTTCAGCGTGTAGAGGGACATGAAGGCGTATGACTTACATAAAAACACTAGAGCTTGACAATTTTAAGTCGTTTTCAGGCCATGTAAAGTTTGATTTCATAAATGGATTCAATGTAATCGCGGGTGCAAACGGTTCAGGCAAGAGCAATGTGATAGACGCACTGATGTTCGTCTTCGGCGGCGCCTCCAAGAAAGACATGAGGAGCGAGCTACTCGTAGACCTGATATTCAACGGCGGAAAAGCGAGGCAGCAGGCGGAAAGTGCAAAAGTCACTCTTACGCTCGACAATTCCAACAAGGAATTCAAAAACTATGAGGAGAAGGAAGTGTCAATAAGCAGGAAGATCGACAAGAACGGCAAGAGCGTCTTTAGGATAAACGGTAAAGCATCTACAAGGGAGGAGCTGCTAAACCTGCTTTCGCTAATAAAGGTGAAGCAGGACAGCTTCAATATAATCCCGCAGGGCCGCATAAACGAGATTGCTGCGTCTTCCAATGAGGAACGGCTTCTTCTAGTTAATGAGATATCCGGCATAAGCGTCTTTGAGGACAAGAAATCAAAGGCAATGCTAGAGATGAAGAAAGTTGAGGAGAATGTATCAAAGATAGAGACCGTCCTGAACGAGAAGAAAAAATTAATGGAGAAGCTTCAGGCGGAAAAGCAGAGCGCCACTGAATTCGCCGAGTTGAAAGCCAGGCAGCTTCAGCTGCTTGCCAAGCAGGCCACGATCAAGAAAAATATTGCTTATGAGAGATGGGACAAGATCAACAAACAGCTGCAGGAGATAAAGTCGAAAAACCAGAAAGTCGCAGAAGCCGATGGGAAAATAAGCCAAAGGATGAGGGAAATAAACGATGAAATAACCCGGATAAACACCGAGGCCGAAGCGAAGGGTGAGGAAGAGATCTCGAAGACAGAGGCAAAATCAAAGGAGATAGAGACTGAAATAGCACAGCTTTCAGCGGTGCAGAGGACGAATGAGGATCAGCTCAGCAAGATAGAAGAAACTCTAAAGGAGCTTTTGAATACAAAGGAAGAACTTTCTGCGCAGCTGGACAAGGAGTATGAGGAGACTAAGGAATACTCCGATAAAGTATCATCTTTGGAGGCCAGGAGGAGCAGCCTCTTGGAGGAGCTGAACACCGCAGAGCGTTCGATGAAGGATATAGAGTCGATAGACAAGGAGATAAATGGATTGAACAGGGAGCTTTATGAGGCAAAGCTCGCTTTGACAAATTACCCCAGGCTGTCGGAGGTGCAGACAAAGCTCAGCGAGCTAAAAAGCGAATACGATAAGCTGGAGCAGGACAAAAAAGCGGCGACAATAAAATTCTCCACTTTGTCACCTGAGGTAGAATCCCTAAGGAATTCAATAAAGAAAGAGTCAGATTCAATATACTGGCTCAGGGAGAACCTACTGTCGCAGAAGAACTCTCTTGCCTCGCAGAACAGGGCTATAGATGTTGTCAATAGACTGAAAAAGAAGATAAGTGGAATCCACGGGACAGTGAGCGAGCTTTTCACGTTAAAGTCAGACGAGTACACCGTGCCTATATTCAGGTCGATAGGAAGGAGGGGCGAGTTCATAGTGGTTGACAATGAGAATATCGCTTCTGAATGCATAAAGGAGATAAAAGCGGAGAAGCTTGGCACGTTCAATTTCATACCTCTGAATAAAATAACCTTTATGCCACTCCCAGCTAAACCCGATTCAGCTGGGGTTATAGACTTTACGATAAATCTGGTGGATTTTGACCAGGCAGTTGCCGGTGCGATGAAATTCGTTTTTGGGGATACTTTGCTCGTTAAGGACATAGACGGCTCAAGGGATCTTATAAACAAGTTTAGACTGGTAACCATCGACGGCACTGTCGTAGAGAAAACAGGGGTTATGTCCGGTGGCTCGTACGAGCCGTTTAATATATCAGCCATAATGAAGAAGATTTCCGAGCTTAACAAGAGCATATCCGACCAGACCCAGCTGAAGGAGGAGCAGGAGGCCGCGCTTATAGAGAAGGAATCCGCACTCAGCTCTTTGATGGCATCGATAAAATCCTGCGAATTTGGGATGTCGCAGCTGAAGCCGCAGATAGAGGCCATGTCAAAGGAAGTATCAAGGTTCTCCGGCTCAGAAAAGGATATGTCGGACAGGATAACAGAGCTAGAGAAGATGATACGGGCCAAAATGGATGCGCTGGCTTCCATAGAGAGGAGCAAAATAGACCCTGCAAAACACAAAAAAGAGATAGAATACCTTGACTCGCAGATAAAAGAGGCCCAGATGAAGCTCATATCATCAAACAGCAAAACAGAAAACATCTCGAAGATAGAATCTGCAAACGTTAGCAAGAGGATCTCTGATATGGAGAAGGAGAGGTCCAAGTTTACCGATGATTTCGATAGGATCAACAAAGAGTTGGAGACTCTTAACCTAGAGCTAAAAGAGACATCGAAAGAGCTTGACAAGAAATCAGGCGAACTCATCTCGCTTAGGAAGCAGCGGGATGCACTGTCGAAGGAGCTGTCATCACTGAATTCAGAGAGGGATCGCATACTTGGAGAGAGCAAGAAGATAGGCGATGAGATAAACGCGCTTAATGTAAGTGATGCTGAACTGAGGGTAAAGTATGAAACCGCGGAAGATGAGTGCAAGAAGTACGCCGAGGTTAAAGTCGAGCTTGTTGAAGGCGAGACACTGGAAAAGATAAACAAGGAGCTGTCATCCGTCTCGTCAAAGATTAACTCATTCGGTCCGGTCAATGAACTTGCCCTGGAGACCTTCAATGCGACTTCAGCGGAGTACAATGAGTTCAACGAGAAGCTCAGCAAGCTACTGGAGGAAAAAAGCAAGATTGATCAGGTGATCTCGGAGATAGAGGACAGGAAGAAAGAAGCGTTCACTAAGACATTGAACGATATAAACACGGTGTTTTCGATGGTCTTTAACTCGCTGACAAACGGTAAGGCGGAACTTTCGCCGGACACCCCAGATGATATATTCTCAGGAGGGCTCGACATACTCGTTGACCTGCCGAATAAAAAAGTGAGAAACGTCAGGGGGCTCAGCGGAGGGGAGCAATCCATAGTCTCGCTGTCATTGATAATCGCAATATCAAAGTACACCGATGTTCCCTTCTACGTGCTTGACGAGGTCGATGCGGCCCTCGACTCGGTCAATTCATCTAAATTCTCGGAGATCGTGCGCGCTTATTCTGAGAAAACACAGTTCATCGTGATATCCCACAATGAAAACACGCTTGTCAATGCAGACGTGCTGTATGGAATCACAATGACTTCCGAAGGCACGAGCAAGGTTGTCGGCGTAAAGCTTCCAGGCAAGGTTGAGAAGGAAAAGGCTCAATGAGCCTTAAGGACGTCTATAAGCCGTGAGAGCTCATAAAATGAGAGACTTTTCACTTCTTTTTCCCCGATGTCTTTAAGTTTGTCCTCTATCTCTGAATAGGACTGCCGGCTCTGCCTTTTGGTCTGCACCTCTGTCTCCTGGTAAGCCCTGGCGACGGCGTTTTTCACCAGTAGCTCCTCCCTTTTCAGTGCTTCCTGCACCAGGTTGCTGGGGATCCTGGAGAATTTCACCATATAACTTGTGACTCTCGGCTGCGGATAAAATGACTCCTTTTTAACCTCAGCTATTTTCGAGAATTCGAAGAACTGGCGCTGTATAAGCGGGAATTTTTTGTTGTCTCCGTTGATTAGGCTGTCGGATATGCTTTTTGGCAGTATCATCGTACCAGACAGAAAGTCATAGTGGATCAACTTGTTGAATATCCTGTCGACCAGTGTGTATGGGGGATTTGATATCACTTTGGTGAATTTTGGTATTATTATTGACAGCACATCCGCATTTATCAGCTCCACGTTTTTATTGAGCTCATATTTATTTATCAGGTATGAATGCAGCTTGACATCCATCTCTACGGCTATGACCCTGCAGACTTTGCTTATGTTCTCGGTAAGATAACCAAAGCCAGACCCTATCTCAAGGACGATATCATTATTGTTGAGCTGCTGGCTTTCTATTTCCTTGTTGATGGCAGCCTCATCTACAAGAAAAAACTGGTCCTTTAACTTGGCCCCGGTTATGCCGTAGTCTTTTATCAACGTCACAGTCCTATCAAGAAGTTCGTCCATACCCCTTGCCAGGCTTAAATTTTTCTATATTGAATGCTTCCCCGCACTTCTGGCATTTTACAACGTAAAACTCCTTGTTTTTGCCGTCTTTTCTCAGTTTGACCGTATCAAGAGAGCCGGAGTAATCGTTCGCGTACTGGCATTTTGGGCATTTGAACTCAAAGTGAAACTGATCCTCTCCTTTTTTCCTGTAGATAAGGGTCTTCTCTGTCTTATCGTTGTAATTGATGCTAGACTTCTTTATGAAGCTCAAATCATGCACGTCTATCATAATCTTTGAATCACTTCTTGTTTTTAGACTCTTTTCTGATATTTTAAGCTTACTGCAGGCCGAGCTGTTGGTGTCGAAAGGTTCGTCCTCACCGTCTGACCGGAAAATCCAGAGCTGCACAAACGCTGCATACAGTATGGATTAGCCCATAAAAGCGGTTTAAATACATTTTTAAATAGTGGCAACCATTAAAAAAGAGTTATGAAGATTCCAAGATCGAGGAGAAGGGGAAAAAGCAAGGTTTTCAGGGCCAACGCCTTCAGGGCCGTAGGCATATCAAGGCTGATAAGGTCTGATAGCGGGATGAATGGCCGCGTTACAAAATTAATACATGACGTTTACAGGACTTCTCCTTTGATGGAGGTCAAATTTGAGGATGGGCAGACAACGTTCTTGCCGGCCTTTTCAGGCGCATATGTGGGCAAGAACATAAGCTACCTGAAGCCAGAGATGCTTACCACTGGTTCTATACAAAAACTTGGGAACATCCCACCGGGCACGGACATATATGATGTTGAGCTAAAACCAGGAGACGGCGGCAAGATAGTAAGGGCCGGCGGAACCAGCGCAAAAGTAATGGAAGTGTCCCAGGACAATATAGCTGTCTCTCTGCCGAGCGGTTCAATGGTAAGGCTCAACCCGGAGTGCAGGGCGATAATCGGCAGGATCGCAAATGCCGGAAGGAAAGAGAAGCCTTTTTATAAGGCGGGAAACAAATATCACTTAATATACGCGCGTGCAAGGTACTGGCCTATGACGGCTGCAGTGGCTATGAACGCCTATGAGCACAAGTTTGGAGGGAAACGTAGAAGTACGCAGCACAAGTCAAAGAGCGCTTCAAGGCGCGCACCTCCGGGAGCCAAGGTCGGTTCGATAGCACCAAAGCGCACAGGAATGAAAAGATAATCATGGAAGAGTATATTTACAGGGGAAAGAAGATAGCCGATTTAAAAGCCATGGACAGGAACGAGCTTTTCAAGCTTGTCAACTCCGATGTTAGGAGAGTCATGAAGCGCGGCTATTCTGACGAGGAAAAGAGATTCCTGGCTAACATGAAGAAGAAGAGCGCAAAGTCGAAGCCGATTAAGACCCACCTAAGGGAGATGTTCATACTGCCGGATTTCGTCGGCCTGACAATCAGTGTCCACAATGGAAAGGAATTCGTTCCCGTTGAGATAAAGCCAAATATGGTGTTCCACAGGCTCGGAGAGTACGCATTGACAACCAAGCAGGTTAGGCACAACTCGCCTGGCCTAAGGGCTACACGCTCAAGCGGGTTCGTCCCTATTAAGTAATTGATATGGCCACAAAAGTATCCTCTGCAAGGGAAAGCCTGCCAATATCAAAGAAGCATGTCCATGAAATAGCCGAGGCTATAAAGGGGAAAAACATAGACAGGGCCATAGCCTATCTGGAAAGAGTGAAAGCACAGAAGGATTTTGTTCCTTTCATGAAATACCCCAGCAAAGGCCACAAACATGGCATACCAGCGGGTTACCCGAAGAAGGCATCGGTCCAGATAATAAGGATGCTCAAGGAACTGAAAGCAAATGCAAAGTATATGGGTTTTGAGGTGTCAGCTTTGACTGTCTCGGGATACATGCTTGGCAGGGGAGCCTACCCAAGGTACGGCGGCGGCAAGGTCTATAGGAGGGGCAAGCGCACAAACATAACACTTTATACCATTGTTAATCAGGAGCGCAAGAAAGAGGAGAAGAAACCCGAAGCGGCTCCGCAAGAGACTAAAAAAGAGGAAACAAAAGAAATTAAAGCAGAAGAGACAAACAAAAGTGAGGCAAAAGATGTTACCAAAGAAAATAATTAATTCAAAGACCAATGATGAGGTCGCAAGGGAGCTGATAATGAACCGGTTGTCAAGGTTCGGCATAAGCAGCGTTGGGATAGAGAAGACACCGCTTGGCATGAAAGTAGTTGTGAGGACAACGAAGCCGGGTTTCCTTCTTACAAGAGCGAACCAGACGCTCAAGGACCTGTCAAAGGAACTTGGGGTGTACTTTAAGCAGGAATCACCTCACATAGACGTGGAGCAGGTCGACGATCCGCTTTTGGATCCAGAGTCAGTAGCCGATTCGATAGCATTCAAGATTGCAAAGTTCGGTCCGATGAAGTACAAAGTAGTGGCCCATAAAGCGATGGATGATATAATGGCCGCCGGCGCGAAAGGCGTTGAGATAGAGATAGGCGGAGTGATAAAGGAGAGGGCAGCTCATTTCAAGTTTAGGCCTCATGGAAGCGTAATGCCAAAAACAGGGCAGCTCGAGGATTTTGGTGTTAGGAAAGCAAAGAAACAGCTTGTACTGAAGCGCGGATCAATAGGCATAAAGGTCACAATTGTTGCGCCAACGCATGCAGCAAGTGAGGTGGAGTTCAAAAATGGAAGAAAATCTGAAGGATCTGGAGCTGGAGCTCCTGAAAATGAACATAAAGAGGACGCAGGGGCTGCAGCCAGCTGATGCGGGGAAATATCATCGTCTGAAGAAGAAGGTCGCAAAACTGAAGGACGAGCTCAGGCGCAAAGAGCTAGCAGAAGAGAAAAAAGCATTGAAGTCCAAATCATAATGCAGGTCTTGTTTTTATTCTTAAAGCATAAAAAGAGCAGATTATATTAAGTATGCATGGACAATGAAGAAAGATTTAATTTAATCAAAAGGAATACCGTGGAGATCCTGGTTGAAAGCGAGCTCAAGGCCCTGCTGGATAGCGGCAAATCAATGTCTGCATATATAGGTCGGGCTACCACCGGCGCGCTTCACCTCGGCCATTTGATTGCTTTGAGCAAGCTAGTTGACCTTTCAAAAGCGGGAGTAGGAATTAAGGTTCTTCTTGCAGACATACATTCTGTCCTGGACGACCAAAAATCCAGATGGGAGCAGCTGGACCTGCGGGTTGAGTACACCAAAAAATGCATCGAGCTTGCATTTAACTGGGAGAAGCAGCCGGAGTTCATAAGAGGCTCTGATTATCAGTTGAGAAAGGAGTACGTTCTGGACATGCTGAAGGTCTCGACGATCACAACAGTCGACAGGGCGATGCGCGCCGCTTCAGAAGTGACCAGGATGAAGAACCCAAAAGTCAGCGAACTTATCTATCCGCTTATGCAGGCGCTCGATGAAGAGTACTTGGATGTTGATATCCAGCTAGGCGGGCTTGATCAGAGGCACATACTGGCCTTGGCGAGGGAAGTCCTGCCAATGATTGGATACAAAAAGAGGATAGAGGTGATGACCCCTCTCGTGGCATCGATGCGCGGGCCGGGGACAAAGATGAGCTCATCGGTTCCAGAAAGTAACATAAAGATATATGATTCAGAAGATGCGATCAAAAGAAAGATAAACAGCGCATACTGCCCAGAGGGAGTGGTTCAGGATAACCCAATACTGCAGATAGTCAAGTTTATGATACTGCCGGCGGATGGCAAGTTCAGGATTGAAAGAGATGAAAAGTTTGGGGGAGACCTTGAGATTGCAGATTACAACGAGTTGGAGAGATTATTCTCGGAGAAAAAGCTGCATCCTGCGGACCTTAAAGCTGCTGTCACTAGATACTTGGTGAACAGGTTCAAGTTTGCGCGCCAGTACTTCGAAAACAACCTGGACCTTTTGAAGGAACTAGGCAATGAGTTCTTGCCTTCCTGATATGGCGGGTGATTTCGTTTTCGAGGAAAAAGTGAAGATCTATGATACAGACGCGCAGGGAGTAGTCCACTACGCGGGTTATTACCGCTTTTTCACGGACGCACTCGAATCTTTCTCGTCCAGCAAACTTGGTGAAACACTTTCGGAAGTCAGCAAGAATATATGGTTTGTTGTAGTGGAATCAAATGCAAAATACTACAAGCCGGCCAGGATGGGCGACAAGCTTGATGTGCACCTGTCCTACAAGCTGCTATCAGACAAATCCATCAGGTTCGACTTTAAGATATTTAAATCGCAGGAGCTGGTATGCGAGGGATTTATAACTCAGGTTTCAATAGACAGGGATGAATGGAAAGCCACTCCTATACCGCGCGAAATACTCGATAAGCTGGCCTAAAAATCTTCCAGCGATCTGTTGTTAAGGTGATCCAGGGTTCTCCATGTCCTTCTTATCTGATCAGCGTACTTTTTTTCGTTTATTCTCCCGCTTTTCGAGAGCAGTTCAAGGAATTCTTTTGTTTTTGGATCCGAGGGATAACCGCTCCCAAAGTCATACTCCCACTCTTTTCTGATTTTAGCTACTTCTCTTTCGCGCCTGGCTTTGGCGATTATGGATGCTGCGGAGACCTCAACGTAATCCCTGTCGGCGTAGTTTTCGGCGATTATCTCTTTCCCATGTATCCTTGCCTCCAGGTAATCTCTGACTTTCCTCGTGTTTGCGCTTGGGGAATCCACTATTACAGTCTCGCCTTTCAGCGAATTTGCGATATCGCTCATCATGTCCAGCTCCAGATAGTTAAGGTTCTTCCCATCGGCAAATCTGCTGTCTATCTCTTTTGGCTGTATCAGCCTTATCTCATAGCCGGCCGATTCGGACATTATCACTTTCTCTAGCATTACGATCCTGCGTATGCTGAGCATCTTTGAATCCTTGACTCCGATTTTCCTAAACTTATCAGCAGTCTCCTCATCCAAGGCCACTCCTCCTATCGTCATCGGACCTATGACAGGACCGCGGCCTGCTTCATCAATTCCTATCCTTATCATCTTTGATTTCCACCGGATGCTTTATTTCATCCGCCCTAAATTTTGCGTGGCCGAACTGTATTATCATCTTTATCCCCAGCTTTTCCAGCCCGGTTGGTATATCGCACGCTCCGTAAGCGCTTCCGCCCCATATGTATACTTCTGCGCCGGTTTTCTTGTGTAGCAAATCTGATATCTCAAGCGCGTGCATCTTGAATCCGTCTGGAATCTGTATGGCTATCTTATCATAGTTTTTCTCCTTTATACGGCTGGCCATCTCATCAAAATCTATATCGTACTTATCCGTAAGGTACTTTATTCCCTTGGATACCGGTTCTTCAGACATAACTTTCAATTCTGCATCCTGGATATAAATACTATACAATGCCAATAAACACAATGGATAAGGAAAAATTCCTTAAAGCTGTATCCATTCTGCAAGGCAGATACAAGATAAAAAACAGGAAAGAGAAGCCGTTTGACGTGCTAATTCACGGGATACTTTCCACCAGGACGAAGGATACTACAACATTTCCTGCGCAGAGAAGGCTCCTGTCGCTAGCTGATACGCCACAGAAGATGCTGAAGCTAAGCGATAAGGAGATAAAGGACGTGATATACCCTGTTGGTTTCTACAGGACGAAGGCAAAGCTGGTGAAGAGGGCGTGCCGAGTCCTCATTGATAAGTATGGCGGCAAGGTTCCTGATACGAAAAAGGATTTGATGTCGCTGCCCGGCGTAGGACACAAAGTCGCAAGTCTCGTGCTAGTATGGGGCTTCGGCCTGCCGTTCATCCCTGTGGATACCCATGTCAGCAGGGTATCGCAAAGGCTTGGGATTGTAAAAAAAGGAACAAAGCCGGAGAAGATAGAGGAGTTTCTAGAGGGTATAACCCCTGCCAAGGACAGGATCCTGCTGAATCACCTGTTTGTAACTTTTGGCAGGGATATATGTAAGCCAGTTTCGCCTCTATGCTACAAATGTCCAGTCTATGAATTGTGCGAGTTCAGCGGCAAAAAGCATTATTTCGACAGGGGGAAAAAACTTTTTAACCCTGCGAAGACCTAAAGTCATATGGTCTACACATACCGAAGCTTCGCAAGCGATGTCCTGAAGGGGCTGACTTTCTTTTTGGATTTAAGGCTTCTTTTTGTTTTTGTGCTCATCTTCCTATCAATATTTATTTTCAATTACCTTGGGCTGTTCGCTTTGTTCGGCCTGACGCCGCACCTCTCGCTCTCATCCGCACGCGCGATGCAGAACCCGGCAGGCGCAGATATTGGGTTGCTTTTGTTTGTAGTGTCGGTGTTTATTGTCATCTTTCTGCTTGAATTGGAACTTTATGTTAAGCAAGACCAGGCTAAACACAAGAGCATCTCAAGCATGCTACGCACGGCTGTTGTAAATTATCCGGAATTTATAATCGCGACTTTCTTCCAGTATCTTGTTATGATAGGCGGGTTGATACTTTTCGTTGTGCCTGGCCTAATTCTTGGCCCGCTCTATGAATTTATAAGCACGTCCACCATCGTCGATAATGCTGCCTTCTTCAAGGCCGCCGAGGCTTCCAGCTCTGCGGCGAAATCTGATTTTGTAAAGTCGCTTATTCTTCTGCTGCTCTTTTTGGCGATTGGCTTTGTCTTTCTCTATGTGCTTATGATAGCCCTTGGAGGTGTGGGCCTTCTTTACAGGTATATAATAGGCAGCCTGCTGCTGTCTTATTTGCTTGTAGCTTTCACTGCAACCTCGTTTGAGGTATTCTACAGTCTCAACATAGCATCCGGAGGAAGCAAAAAGAAACTTGTAATAAATCCAAACTGACGCTTTTTCCTTCTTTTAAGGGATATAATTCATACAGAAAGCTTTAAATACTAACAATTGTCATAAATAACAGTTAAAAATCTTATTTATAAGAGGTTACCTGCTTGGATATCAACGTTTTTGCCAGTCGTCTGTCCCCGAAGTACAGAATATTGACCCAAGATGAAGTCGCCGCTCTCCTGGAAAAATTCAAGGTAACAACAAAAGATCTGCCAAAAATAAAAGCTAATGATCCTGCTGCTAAAGCCCTGAATGCATCAGAAGGCGATGTGATAAAAATAACAAGAAAAAGCCAGAGTGCCGGCGAAACAGACTATTATAGGGCCGTTACGAAGTGATTGACATGGATAAACAAGCTCAGGAAGCACTGCTCATGTTGTCTCTTAGATCTAAGGGTATGGCGGCCCATCACATAACTTCATTTGAATATTTCATAGATCATGGCCTGCAGAAGGCAATCGACAGCGAGAGCGTAATAGAACCCGTCATAAAGCCCCTGGGATCCGATGACTTCAAGATAAAACTTGGTAAGATAACGATAGGAAGACCGGATATCCTGGAAGCTGATGGAATCTCAAGGCAGGTAACACCTATGGAGGCAAGGATAAGGGATCTTACTTATGACGCCCCGATGATGCTTACTGTCTCTTACTTCTCAAACAATGAGAAAATAGCCGAAGAGGAAGTCAACATAGGCAGGATACCAATAGTTGTAAAGTCGAAGTATTGCAATCTGTACGGATTGAACGAGACCGAGCTAAGGAACCTAAAAGAGGATCCTAATGACCCGGGAGGGTACTTCATAATAAGCGGCACGGAGAGAATAATAATAACTACAGAGGATCTTGCGCCGAACAACATACTAATAAACAAGGACAACCAGGAGGGTTTCATATACTCCTGCAAGATATTCGCCGATTCTGATACGATAAAGGTGCCGCACTCGATACAGCTTTCATCCAGCAACCTGCTGTACATAACATTTGGAAAGGTCAAGAGGGCGCCTCTTGTAGTGATGATAAAAGCACTTGGCCTGGATCACGATGATACTCTAATAAAGAAAATAGCCGGCGGAAACGAGGATGTAGAGAACACAATAAGCATGAACCTCACTGCATTTGATGTCGAAACAGAAAAGGACGCGCTTGAATATATAGGACGGTCACTTCACTCAGTGCATCCTAAGGACACAGCAGAGGCAAACATAGACTCGGTTCTCCTTCCTTTTCTTGGCAGAGACAAGGACTCGAGGAAGATAAAATCAGAATACTTAGTCTACGTGACGTCACTTCTACTAAAGAATGCTCTTGCAGGCACCGAGGTGGACAAGGACCACTACTCGAATAAAAGGCTCCACTCAGAATACTACAACATGGACATGTTGTTCAGATCAGTATTCAGGCAGGTAATAAATGATGCAAAGTACAATTTTGAAAGAGGGATAAAAAGGGACAAAGTGCCTAGCCCCAAGTACATATTTACATCCGATCAGCTTACAGCAAGGATAAAATCTGCTCTTGCAACAGGCCAGTGGGTTGGTGGCAGGGTTGGGATAACACAGCACCTTGACAGAAGGAGCTTCCCATCAACGATATCCCACTTGAGGAAAGTCGAGTCTCTGCTTACATCAAACAGGGAAAACTTCAGGGCGAGGGATCTGCATGGAACGAACTTCGGCAGGTTCTGTGCTGTCGAGACTCCCGAAGGACCAAAGATAGGCCTTACGAAGAATCTGGCAGTCCTAGCGACAATCTCTGAAGAAGGAATCGATTACAAAGAGGTACTTGAAAAGATAAAGAAATACGGGGTAAAACCAATATGACTTTTGTTTTTATAAATGGTGTTTTGAGCGGAAGGACCGACGATGGCGAGGCGCTCGAGAAAGCGATAATTAAGGACAGGCGCAGCGGAGAGATACCTCAGTTCGTTAATGTCAGGTACAAGAAAGAAACGGACACAGTCATGATAAATTCCGACAGCGGTAGGCTTACACGTGCACTTATTGTGGTCAAAAATGGCAAGCCGGCAGTGACAAAGGACGATGTTAGCATGCTCATAGAGGGGCATATAAGTTGGGATGATCTTGTAAAAGCAGGCAAGATAGAATACCTCGATGCCGATGAGGAAGAGAATACTTACGTTGCTCTAGACGAGAGTGAGCTTACTCCGGAGCACACGCATCTAGAAATAACTCCTCTGTCAATATTTGGTACGCAGGCCGGTATGCTTCCATTCATAAATCACAGCAACCCGCACAGGAATCTCCCGGGCGTGAAAAGCATACAGCAGGGGGTAGGCGTATACTCAACTAATTATTTAATAAGGGCTGACAACGAATCGATGATTGCAGTAGACCAGCAGCTGCCTATAGTCAGAACCAGGCTTTATGATAATGAGGGCATAAAAACCCATGTAATCGGCCAGAATATTGTCGTTGCAGTGGTTTCATATCTTGGGTACAATATGGACGATGCGATAATCATAAACAAGTCCTCAGTGGATCGTGGGCTTTTCAGGTCGATGTTCTTCAGGCCGTACAAAATAGAGGAGACCAAGTATGTCGGCGGACAGTCTGATGTAATAACGGTGCCAGATAAAGATGTAGGTGGCTATAGATCAGAAGATGCCTACAAGTTTTTAGATGAAGACGGAATCGCTTTTCCAAATGCTCATGTTGACAGCGGAGACGTACTTATAGGCCGCGTATCACCTCCGCGCTTCATCTCATCAATAGATAAGTTCAGGCTTGGCGTTCAGAAGCAGGTAGAGTCTTCGCTCGAATGCAGGACCGGAGAAAGCGGTATAGTCGAAAATGTTTTCATAACCTCCACTACCGAAGGCAACAAGTATATCTCGCTGAAGGTTCGCCAGGAAAGAAGAGTGGAGATAGGCGACAAGTTCGGATCAAGGAGCGGGCAGAAAGGAGTTGTCGGAATGATACTGCCGCAGGAGGACATGCCATTCACTTACTCAGGTATAGTACCGGACCTGCTATTCTCACCGTACTCGCTTCCAAGCAGGATGTCATTAGCCTACTTGCTGGAGCTCATAGGCGGAAAAGTTGGCGCGATGGGTGGACACATAGTTGATGGTACCTCTTTCACAGGTGAATCAGAGGAATCTCTAAGAGCGGAGCTAAAAAGCTATGGGTTTAGGGACAATGGCGTAGAGACCATGTACAATGGTATAACCGGTGAACAGATGTCGGTAAGGATCTTTGTGGGTGATATATCTTACATAAGGCTTAAGCACTTTGTGGCAAACAAGATCCAGTGGAGAGCCAGAGGTCCAGTCCAGCTGCTTAACAGGCAGCCTACTGAAGGTAAATCAAAGCACGGTGGCCTTAGGCTTGGGGAGATGGAGAAAGACTGCTTTGTTGCTTATGGTGCGGCACTCACGCTTAAAGAGCGTTTCGATTCCGATAAGATCATGGTTCCAGTCTGCACTAAATGCGGCATGACTGCAGTTTATAATGTAAAGAAGAAGGTGGGGTACTGCCCGATCGATGGAGACAATGCGCCGATTAAGCTCGTTGAGGTCTCCGCTTCGTTCAAGATTTTGCTGGACGAGCTCAAGTCAATAGGCATATACCCTAAGATTCTGGTGGGGAGTAAAGTATGAAACTTGATTCAAATTTTGTGTTTAGCAAGATAAAGGGAGTAGAGTTCGGACTGCTCTCACCGAAAACCATACAGAAGATGAGTGTAGTGCAGATTACATCATCAGAGCTTTACGATATTGATGGTTTCCCCGTTGACGGCGGACTCTCTGATCTTAGGATGGGGGTCATGGATCCAGGACTGCTGTGCAAGACGTGCGGCAATACAATAAAGGATTGCCCAGGGCATTTTGGCCACGTTGAGCTGGCAAGGCCGGTATTCAATATAAAAACTGTTTCTTACGTTTATAATCTGATAAATGCGACGTGCAACTCATGCGGCAGGATACTTGTACCAGAAGCTACGCTGAAGAAGCTCAGTGAGGCTATACTTTCGGCCGAAGCCACGGGGGGTTATCAGAAGAAGCTGAAGACAATAAAAGCCATAATAAAGCACGCAAAGAATGTTACTGTGTGTCCATTCTGCAAGGAGAAGCAGCAGAAAATAAAACTGGACAAGCCATACGTATTCACGTTGAATGGACAGAAGCTCACGGCCGTTGATATACTTGAAAGACTGGAAAAGATAAAGGATTCAGATCTTCAGTTCTTTGGTCTTGATCCGGACTACTCCAGGCCAGAGTGGATGATAATGTCTCTCCTCCCCGTCCCCCCAATAACAATAAGGCCGTCAATAACACTGGAAAATGGGCAGAGCAGTGTAGATGACCTAACGCACAAGCTTACCGATATAGTAAGGACAAACCAGAGGCTTGCTGAAAACATAAAATCAGGCGCTCCAGAGATAATAATCGATGAGCTCTGGGATCTCCTTCAATACCACATTACCACATTCATATCAAACGGGACTGCCCAGGTTCCGGTTGCAAGGCATAAGTCAAACAAGAAGCTGAGGACACTCGAGGACAGGATAAAAGGCAAGGAAGGTATATTCAGGAGCCTTGTTTTGGGAAGGCGCGTAAACTATGGTGCTAGGTCCGTGATCTCTCCGGATGCTTTCCTCAGGTTTGACGAAGTCGGCGTTCCAATAACGATAGCCAAGGAAGTCACATACCCAGAGTACGTGACTGAAATAAACATTGACAGGATGAAAGCACTGGTCAAGAATTTTGATACCTACCCGGGCGCGAATTATGTGATAACACAGGACGGCATAAAGAAGAAAATAACCAGTACAACAGTACAGAACCTGGTCGATGAGCTGAAACCTGGATATATAGTCGAAAGGCATATGGTGAACGGCGATGTGATCCTTTTCAACAGGCAGCCTTCTCTTCACAGGCTTTCGATAATGGGACACAGTGTCAGGGTCCTGCCGTATAATTCACTGAGGATAAACCCCGCTTCGACCCTTCCATACGGTGCAGACTTCGACGGCGACGAGATGAATATACATATACTTCAGAATGAAGAGGCGCTTGCAGAAGCAGACATGATACTGAACATAAAGAACAACATAGTCTCACCAAGGCATGGGCTTCCATTGATAGGGGCTACACAGGATTACATCTCTGGATGTGCCCTCCTAACAAGCAAGGATATGGAGATTGACGCAAAGACAGCAGAGTTTCTTCTTTCAAATTCCGGCGTGGAAGTTGACCTTAAGAAGAAAAAATATACTGGCAGGGAACTGTTCAGCATGCTTCTCCCGAAGGACCTAAACTTTGAGGGAAAGAGCAAGACCTACGATGCCACGGGTGATGAGGATTCAATAGTCAGGATAAAGAACGGCGTCTTGGAGAGCGGCGTGATGGATTCGTCCATAATAGGTAGGGAGAGCGGAAGCCTTATACAGTTCCTTTTCGTAAGGTACGGCGCAGATGTGACGGCAAAATTCATAGATCAGTCGAACAAGCTTGGCCTGCTGGAGCTCTTCAGAGACGGGATGAGCGTGAATATAAGCGAGTTTGATATTCCAGAAACCGCAAAGAAGGACATAAAGCAGATAATCGACGACAGCGTGAAAGAGGTCGATAGTCTACTGAAATCTGATGACAAGCTCACGGAAGCCAGGATACTGAGCGTTACCAACAGGATAAGGATAAAGATAAGGGACGTACTTGATAAAAACATCTCGAAAGAGCACAATAACGTTCAGTCCATGATGATAACAGGAGCAAAGGGCAACATAACCAATTTGATAGCTACAGTCGGCTCGATAGGCCAGCAGCTTCTGAGGGACGCAAGGATCAACATAGGATACGATGGCCGCCTTACCACCCACTTTAAGAAGGGAGACAATGGTCTTTTGGCGAAGGGATTTGTTGTGTCGAATTACCGCAGCGGGCTGAATCCAGTCGAATACTTCTTACACTCCGCAAGCTCCAGAGAGGGAATGATGGACAACGTGATACGTACCCCAATCTCGGGGTATATGCAGAGGCGTCTGTCTTCTGCGCTGCAGGACCTTAAGGTCGCTGACGACCTGTCGGTAAGGCTTGGCAACACAGTGGTGCAGTTTTTGTACGGTGAAGACGGAGTAGACGTGTCATTGAGCGACAGGGGTGAACTTAACATAAACATGTAAATATGGAAATACCTAAAAAACATATAGAAGCTTTCAAGCAGAGATACGGGGAAAAGGCAGACCTAAAGAAGCTCGAAGAGATTTACAAGAAATCACTTATCACGCCAGGAGAGGCAGTTGGAGTAATAGCAGCTCAGAGCATAGGAGAGGCAAGTACACAGCTTACGCTCAAGACAAAGCACTCCGCAGGGCTTTCGGTGATAAATACAACTTCTGGGCTTCCAAGGCTGGTCGAGATATTTGACGCAAAGAAGGAGATAGCTACGCCCGTCATGGACATATACTTGAAGCCGGAATACGCCAAATCTAAACAGAAAGCCGCGGAGTTCGCGAACAGGCTGATAGAAATAAGGATAAAAGACTTGGTTTCATCATATGATGTTTCATTGAGGAAAAAAGCAGTCAACTTAGTATTCGACAGGGACACACTCAAATCATACAATTTAACGTTGAGGGATGTGACTCAGAAAATTTCGGCTGCAAAGATGACTTCTTCCATAGAAGGCGACACCGTAACGATATCTGACAAGTCATCAGACAACGTAAAGAAGCTGATCAGGCTGAGGAACAAAGTGGTGGACATAAGCATCTCAGGTATGCCTGGGATAAGCAGGGCTGTCCTAAACACAGCGGATGACGGTTCTTTTTGGATCAAGACTGTAGGGACTAATCTTGAGGAGGTCCTGAAGATGGAGGAAGTTGAGATCAGCTCGACAATATCGAATGATATCGTAGAAGTATCAAAGGTTCTTGGTATAGAAGCCGCAAGGAATCTTATAATAGAGGAGATAGACAATACCCTGAGCAATGTCGGGCTTAAGGTGGATTTGAGGCATATGATGCTTATAGCCGATGCTATGTGCATGGACGGTACAGTAAGAGGCATAGGAAGGTACGGATTGAGCGGCGAAACTGAGTCAGTTCTGGCAAGGGCTTCGTTTGAGGTCCCTCTAAAGCACCTATTTGAAGCTGGAATGTACCATGAAACAGATCAATTTAAATACACCGCGAACAATATAATGTCTAATCAAGTGATACCCGTCGGAACTGGCGGTGTAAAGCTTGTGGTAAAAGATAATGGAAAAGGAAATAGAAAAGACGATGAGAAAAAAGATAGCGAGTAAGGAAGTCTCCATTGGAATGAACTCCACTGTCAGGGCTTTCAAGAACAAGCAGCTGGATTTTATCGTCTACGCGAAAAACATAAGTGAGGAGATGATGTCCGTACTAAATAAGCTGGACATAAATAAGTACGTTTATGATGGAGACAGTGAATCCCTTTCAATAGCATGCGCTAAATCCTTCAATATCTGCGTTCTAGGCGTTAAAAAATGATTTTATGAATATAAAACTAGACGAAGATACCCTAAGGCTGATGAATGTTTTTTCGACTGCTACCGGTATTACCCCCAGGGATTGTCTCCTAGTGGATGATAAGATAGTCTTTGTTGTCAGCCAGGGACAGGCAGGAATTGCAATAGGCAAGAGCGGAGTGAAAATCAAGGTACTGCAGGCTATGTTGAAGAAAGAGATAATGGTAATCGAGTATTCGGATGATCCTGTCAAGTTTGTTGAGAACTTTGTCAGGCCAAACAGGCTTATATCCGGTTATATGACCGTTGACCCGGGCTCCGAAAAGGAAGTCCATGCATCAATAGACGGAAGGGTAAGCGGAATGAAGGTAAAGCTGCTTAAAACGCTGATGCAAAGGTATTTTAATATAATGAACATTAACATAAAGTAAAATATGGGTAATAAAACACGTGGTTTGTTCAATGGAAGGATGCTTCTGAAGCGCAGGGAAAGAGTAAGGTTCAGCAAGAACAAGAGCAAGTCCTACTTCAGTGGCCACTGGAAGAAGTTCGATCCATTGGGCGGGGCGCCCCAAGCCAAGGGCATAGTCCTTGAAAAGGTAGAGATAACTCCGAAGAAGCCATCATCTGGTAAGAGGAAGTCATGCAAAGTACAGCTTACAAAGAATGGCAAAGTTATAACTGCTTATATCCCTTTCAGCAAGGGTATCTCATTCATAGACGAGCACAATGATGTGATGATAGAGAGGATAGGTGGTGCGCAGAAAGGAGCCAGGGGAGACCTTCCAGGTGTCAAATTCAAGATCACGATGGTGAATGGAATATCACTAAAGGAGTTAGTAAAGGGTAGAAAGCAGAAACCAATGAGATAAGCATGGAACAAACCGAGGAAAAGCAGGGTGCGAAAAAGGCAAAGGAGCCAATTGCTCCAACTGTTTTGCTTTTTGACACTTATGATCTGTCGTCCGTGGAGGTAAAGGATCCTGGATTGAGAAGGGTGATCTCCCTAAAGCCGCTCGTTCTGCCGAAAACATCGGGCAGATTCTCGCAGCAGAGGCTGGCCAGAGCAAGGATAAACATAGTCGAGAGGTTAATAGACCATCTTATGGTCCCCGGCCATAAGGGCAAGAAGCACCTAAGGACGTCGAAGATGGCTTCGGGCAGGTTCTACACAACTTTTAGGATAGTCAGAGATGCGTTTTCTATGATACAGAAAGATGGGAAGAACCCAGTACAGGTGCTGGTGGACGCGATACAAAATTCAGCCCCGAAGGAGGAGGTGATGACTCTCCTTGTGGCGGGACAGAGGCTGGCAAAGCAGGTTGATACATCCCCGATGAGGAGATTAGACCTCAGCTTAAGGTGGATAGCACAGGGTACTTTCCAGCTGTCGTTTTCTGGCAAGAAAGCATCGAGGGCACTGTATGAAGTGCTTACAGGTGCAGCTTCGAACTCCGAAACCTCGTTCCCGGTGTCAAAGAGAATAGACACGGAAAGACAAGCTTCGTCAAGCCGCTGAGCTTATAATTTTTTCTATACTTGGTATTTCGCTGCTGTAGTCTACCTTGTTGTTTGGATGCTTCTTGCCTTTCATTGCATTTATAATCTCATCTACAGTTTTATCAGGATTATGCGTGTTGTCTATCTGTATTGTATTTTTGTGCAGGCTTTTTGATTCTACATAGCATCCGTCGATTGCCTCAAACATTGCGTTGTCATATATTTTCTGCTTCGAGTATCCCCTTTTTAGGAGCCTTTTATACAGAACGAGCGGCCTGCACCTCAAAACTACCCACAATGATACTTTTTTGGACCTTATGAAATGCCCAAGATGTGATACAATAACCATGTTGCCGCTGATGCTTCTAGCCACAATTCTGTTTATCTCAGGAATAGACACCTCCACTTCGCCTTTTTTGCCGGATTTTAGAATCTTGTTAAGGTCTAGCAGCTTGTAGCCAAGCCGCTCTGAGAGTTTTTTTCCTATAAGGTGCTTGCCTGTGCCAGGCGTGCCGCTTATTACGATTATCATATATTCAAGAGTATCAATTCAAATTTAACCCTTGCCATTGCAATAAAGGTTACAGTAATGTATTTATCGGTAAAAGATAAGATAATAATGTATGGAAGCCGAGAAGATAGCCCTTAGCCTAGATGAAGTGGAGAAAAAAGTGCTAGTGGCCGTTTCATCAGGTTCCCTAGACTCTTCTTACCTGCTAAAAAACCTTGGGCTGGACAGGGATTCGCTCATGAATGCATCCAGAAGGCTTTTGGGCAAAGGCCTGGTGAGGATACTAACCTCAATAAATGTTGAATTTGGCCTTACAGAAGCCGGGAAGAAATACGGTAAAGAAGGGCTCCCAGAGCAAGTTCTGCTCTCATACTTAAAGGCTAATAGGAAAGTGGAATACAAGTCGCTGGCGCAGAGCGTCACTTTAACTCAGGAGGAATTCAGCGCAGCTGTTGGAGCGCTTAGGAGAATAAATGCCATAGCAATAGACGGAAGCGCCGTAAAACTGCTCGATGAACAACCAAAGGATCTGCTGTTGAAGGAAGAGCTGATGAAGAAAGCAGAGAACGGTGCAGAACTCGATGAAAGCGAGCAGGTCAAGGAGCTGCTGAAAAGAAAGCTAATCGAGAAAATAGAGAGGGTATCCGAGACCGTAGAGATAACCGATCTAGGAAAGGAAGTGATGAAAACTAAGGATTTCTCGGTCAGGACAGTAGACAAACTAACACCAGAGGTTATATACAACTGGAAGGGTGTGGTCTTCAAGGAGTATAACCTGAATATGGACTTCCCATCCCCCCTTTCGGGCAGGAAGAACATAACAAAGCAGTTCGCTTCGATCATAAGAGAGGCTATGGTCTCCATGGGATTCCAGGAGATGAAAAGCGGCTACGCTGAGTCAAGCTTCTGGAACTTTGACGTAATGATGTTCAAGCAGGATCATCCCGACAGGGACATACAAGATACTGTTCATATGGGGGCTGGCGAGACGATCCCTCCTGCCGGTTTGCTGAAAAGCGTAAAGGAAGTTTATGAATCCGGTTTTAGATCCGGCAGCGATGATGTTTCTATCGGATTCAGGCGCGGTTTCGATGAGGAAAAAAGCAAAGCGCTCATAATGAGAGGCCACACGACAGCGACTACGTTTAGGTACATATATAATGTTATATCCAAGCACAAGGATCAGCCGGCGAAGTTCTTCTCCGTTGACAAGGCATTCAGGAATGAGACACTTGATTTCAAGCATCTTCCGGAGCTTTACCAGATAGAGGGTGTTGTGTATGATGACAACCTTTCATTGCCGGATCTGATAGGCTATATAACTGAGTTTTATTCAAAGATAGGCATCAAGCAGATAAGGCTTAAGCCTACCTACAATCCGTATACAGAGCCGAGCTTGGAGATACAAGCATTCAGCAAGCAGCTTAATCAATGGATGGAAGTGGGGAATTCAGGAATCTTCAGGCCTGAAACTCTGAGGCCGTTCGGCATAACAAAAAACATAATAGCCTGGGGCTTTGGGATGGAAAGGATGCTAATGTCGCTGCTTGGGCTGACCGATATAAGGCAAATTTACGGCGCTTTTGCCGACCTTGACCTGCTGAGGAACACCCCCTCTAGCAAAATACTTAGAGGATTAGACTGATATGGTAATAATCGATGCGTCGCTTTCAGGTCTGAACAGCCTGCTGCGCAGAAAGCTTGGCAAGGATGAGTATGAAAGGCTATGTTTTAGGTATGGCATAGACATGGAGGGAAGCGGCGACAATTACTCTTTTGAAACAACATCCGACAGGATTGAAATAATATCGGAGCATTCTCTTGCATATTTGTTCTCAAGACTCCTTGGTGGGCAGGTCCACAGGAATGAGGCCATCGCTTCTGTAAAAGCCGACATAAAAATAGAGGCGACACACAGGCCATTCGTGAATCTTCTGAGCGTCAAGCTGGATAAACCCGCCAAGGAAAGCATTAAAGAGCTGATGGCAATACAGGAAAAGTTCGATGTCACTGTCGGAAGGAATAGGCATTCAGCAGCAATAGGGATGTTCGACATGTCAAAGCTGAAGTTTCCGCTCTCTTACAAGGAAATGGAAAGCAGCGCCGTTTCATTCGTGCCGCTTGGCTATAATAGTGTGCACAGTCTGGATGACATAATCAAGCAGACGGATAAAGGCAGGGAATATTCGGCCTTGATAGGCAAAAAACCTATAGTTTGGGCGCAGAAGGATGGTAGCATCTTTGCGCTTCCGCCAATAATAAATGCAGACTTTCCATCTGTTAGTGATGACACGACAAATCTATTGATAGACGTAACAGGGACAGACCGTGATGTTGTGAACTCCATGACAACCGCTTTGATATTCAATATGCAGTTCTTCGGCAGTGTTTCCGTTCTGCAGCCAAAGTATGGAAATCAAAGCATAAACCCAGGTTTCAAGATAAAGCAGAACAGGTTCAACTTTACGGAGGATAACGTCGTCAAAACACTGGGACTGAATCTTAGTGTTTCAGAAATATCGAAGATACTAAAGTCTTTCGACTATTCCGTCGAAAAAGACAAGAACGGCCTTGAAGTAACGGTGCCCTTCTACAGGCAGGATGTCATACACCAGGTGGATATAACTGATGATATATTGAGGTTTGTAGGCGTCGACAAGGTGGAAAAAAGCGCGATAAAGACGCCAACCGTCGGCAAGAGGCTGCCAAATTCACAGCTTGTTGACAACATAAGAGATACAATAGTCGGCTTCGGATACCAGGAAACCGATCTGAATATCCTGACAAATGAGTCCGTCCAGTTCAATAAGACGCTGATAGCTCCCGAGGATTACGCCCCATTAGTGGAGATAAAGAGCGGCGAAATAACTATGGCAAGGTCGAACATACTCCCGGAGATGCTCAGGTTAATATCAAACAACCTGCACAAGAAGTTCCCCCAGAATCTTTTCGATATCGGAGACGTAGTAATCAAAGCAGATGGAGACGTGCCGTTTGCGAATGAATTGAGGCTCTGTGTTGTCTCCTGCGGAAGGGACTCAAATCTAACTGGAATCTACTCAATTTTGAAGAAGGTCTTTGCGGATTCATTTGGCATATCCGATGTAAAGCTTGAAGGATACCCCGCTCAGGGCAAGTTCTCAAAGACTTTCATAAAAGGAAGGGCTGCCGTTGTACTAGCGGATGGCAAAGAAGTAGGAGTAGTGGGTGAGCTGCACCCGCAGGTGCTTAACAACTTTGAGATAGAGCTGCCTGTGTCTGCGTGCGAGATAAATCTGTCAAAGCTGATATGAACTGCGAATTATGTGGATTCAGTGATGAGCATTTTTATAAGACAGATATAGATGGAGCTATACTGATTGTCTGCAGCAACTGCGCAAAGAATGGCAGGATAATAGAGGAAGTCTCGGTAGACAAGCCTGCCAAAGTTGGAACAAAGAACCAGAAAACTGAGAACTTTGGCTATGATCTGGACCCAGACTACCACTTGATAATACGGGGCGCACTGCAGGAGCAGGGCATGACATCCGCAGATCTGGCCTCGAAGATAAAAGAATCACCTACGGATGTGGAGAAGATAGCATCGGGCAGGATACTCCCGACAGAGACAGTTGCAAAAAAGATGGAGAAAGCCCTCGGAGTGAAGCTTTTCCTAGAAGATTCGATTGATTTCACCGACACAAGAAATGACAAAGGACTGAAGTTTGAGGATGTCGTAAGCATAAAAAAGAAGTAAAGTTAATATAGAGAATAGTGCTTTATCCTAAAATAAGCAGAGGTAGCGAAGCGGTCAAACGTGTAAGGCTAAGGACCTTATGGCTCAGGCCTTCGAGGGTTCAAATCCCTCCCTCTGCATTTTTTGTCTGATGAAAACCATTTATCCATTCTCTCTATCCTTGTTGTATGAGTCCCCCACGAAGGTCCCAATCAGCACTGGAGTACATGATGATGACTATATCCATTTAAAGCCTTCTGTCCTGCTAGCTGTTAGGAATATGGCCTACAATAATAGTATGTCTTCAGTGAGCTTCGGAAGCGTTTCTTAAAACTCTTTAATTTAATTTTCTAAACTTCTGCAACAACCATAAACGTGGGTTTTTTGCTAATCCCGTGGCAATTCAATCATAAAAAAGGTTAAATACTTGTAAAAGATTATGCTATATATAATTAAAAGAGTCGAGGTGAATTATGGTAGATTTGTCTTTGGATGGCTTTTTGAACATTTTCAAGAAAAATGTTAAGATAGAGGATTCGAACGAGTACGTGGAGCTTGAGGTTAACCCGAGCGACAAGCCAGCTGCGAAAATTTTCGTCAAGTATTATGCTATAGTCAAGTTTGAGGATGTTTCTCCCATACTAAATGACATAAGATCAGGTTACACAATAGCTTTTATAAAAGCAAAGGAACTCCGTGAGAAGGGCGGCCTGGACGAGCTTAAAAGAACGATTTCAAAGATAAAGAAGAGCGCAGACGCCTCAGAGGCGCAGGTGATAGGAGTAGATGAGGATTACATACTGGTTGTTCCAAACTTCGTGAAAGTGGAGAAAGGCCAGATCCTTCAAGATCAGCCTACAACCCAGTCTTAAAGTTAGAGAATCACTTTGCTTCAGCCGCAAGGTAAGCTGCAGCTATTGCAGTTTCATCGGATTGCTTTGGTATACTAAGCATGCTGACCTTTGATTTTATGTCTGCTATGTTCCCGATGGATCCGATTTTGCATACATTGAATCCGAAGCTTAGGTCCTCATACATGTCGGCTGCGCTTTTATCGACTCCTACGATTTCCGGCGCTGCCGTATCCAGTATCTCCTTTACCTCGCTCAATGTTTTGACCCTGTGTATCTGCACAGCGTTTTCTATCATCACAGCGACTATTATCCTGCCTTCACTGAAGGCTATTCCTGCGGTTTTCATAAATAAGAATCAATATTAATTCTTCAAAAAAGAACCTCTTGTTCTCCAACTTTTTGAATCTAAGTCCTATACTCTTTAATGATTTATAAACCTTTTGTATATCATAGGCTGTGGATAAGATCAAAAAAGCCTTTCCACCAGGTTTAAGGTGATTTTTCAGGCCCTCAATGAATCGAATAGTGATCTCGCTGCCCCCAGGTCCACCGTAGAGCGCCTTTTCAATCGGCTCTTTCGCCTTTCCCGGTAGATAGGGAGGGTTGCAGTAAATGACATCGAATTTGCCGTTTATTCTCTTGAACAGATCCGATCTAACCGCAGAATAATTTGTTATGTTGTTGAGCTTTGCATTCTTTTTTATAAGGGACACCGCTTTGGGGTTTACATCGGCTAGGATCACGTGGTCTGCTTTGGCTGCGGCGTTAAGGCCTATCACTCCGCTGCCAGCGCATATATCTAATACTTCACCGTGTGCAAATTTCACGGCTTTAAGCATCAGTTCAGAATCCTCCCGCGGCGCATAAACCTCCTCAGAATCAATCAGTTTTATCATATTTGGCTTTACAGAATACTCATTAAGAGCATAGATTTATATGCAACTGCAGATTTAAATATAAATCAACGCATAAAATAAAATAATATGGAAAAGCATCAGTTGTATGTTTTGGCTGGGCTTTCAGTTTTTATAATTATAATGTTTCTTTTGGCTCCTGCTTTATCCGGCAAGCCAGTGGCCAAATCGGTGGTGGTATTGCCCTCATTGGCATGCTCCTCGTACAATTTAGGGTTCAATTACACTGGCCCAACATCAATAACAGCCGTCAAGAATGAGACTACATTTGGAAAATTTTACATCTATAATGAGGGTAATGTAACGGAGAATATAAGCATAGACGCTTCTCCCAAGCCGGGAGAGCCAATCAAGATAGTTAATGCTAACCCGTTTGAGGCCCAAGTTGGCAATGCAGCTTATTACACGGAGTTTGTCGTCCAGAATCCGTTGGTAGCGGGTAATTATTCCGTAAATGTTAACCTGACCTCTTCTTATCTAAACTGCTCTAAATCCAAAGTGTTCACCGTGAATGTGTCTGTTCCGTCTTAAAAATGGAAAACATCCCAATAAAGGATACTTCGCTTGATGAGCTGTCTACTGCCGATACAAAGGTCAGGTTTGTTGCAAAAGTCACCAAAAAAGACGATAAGATAGGCACTTTCGAAGTAGAGGACAGAGGGAAATCAATAGTCTGCCTTCCTCCTCCGATAGGCGACTTCAGCGTTAAAGAAGGTGACCTGCTCGTGATAACCGGCAGGGTTGCCCCATCGGACGGCAGCGAGGTTGAGCTGAGAACTGAATACGTAAAAAAGATAGGAGCAGAAGATTATAAGAACTACGACAAGTATTTAAAGATAAGGAAAGAATTATTAAATGATGGAAGCGGAGTTTAAGGACATAGATCTGTTTAAGAAGATAATGGATGCTGTCGGAGCGTTGATGTCAGACGTTTCCCTAGATTTTGATGAAAATGGATTCAGCATAAAAGCGATGGATCCCGCGAATATTGCAATGGTGCTTTTCGAGGGCAAAAAGAACATATTCTCATCATTTGTGGTGGACAAAAGCACAAAGCTTTCAGTTTCGCTCGATGACCTTAATAGTATACTCAGAATGATAAAAAAGGAAGATAAGATAAGGCTTTCAGATTCGAAAAACAAGCTGAGCATAGACATCAAGGGAAAGAACAAGATGCATTTTTCGATACCGTTAATAGATGAAAACTACACCGCGCAAAAAGTACCACAGCTGAAATTCACCGCCGATTTCTCTGCTTTGGGCAGCATGGTAAAAGACGCAATAAAGGCTGCAAGCCTGGTCGATGATTCGGTCTACTTTACAGTCGATGGACAAAGGCTCATAATAGGCTCGAGGAATGAGGAGAAAGAGTTCTCCGAGGAAGTTTCTATGAACGAAAACAAGGAGCTTTTTGACATAAAATCTGAAGGAACGACAAGGGCTAAGTACTCGATAGAATACTTGATAAAGATACTCGGGATCGTGGATCCAGACAAGCCTGTAAAGATGTCGTTTTCCAACAATTACCCAATGAAGCTGGACTACGAGATAAATCCGGATGCTAACATGTCGTTTATCCTGGCAAACAGGATAGAATGATCATCTGAAAGTCGGCAGCTCGCCCAAATACAGATGTATATTATTAAGTAACTCGTTTAGACTGTCAAAATCAACTGCGAGTATCTTGCTTCCGCCTTCATGGTGATCCATCAGCGAATTGGTTCTGTGCTTGGTAACTAAAAGCGTTATCTTAAGTAGATTTGCGAATTTATCGTCGAATCTAACAAAATTCTCGGCCCTGATCTGTTGTTTAAGCAGGAACTCCTCCTCCTTCTGGGGAGGTATATACACATGGTCCTTGCAGTCCACCAGAAAGGCTCTTTGCTTGTCATAAGCTATCAGATCTATCTGGAATCTGCGGGTGGTCTTGAACCTTACATCTCTTAGAGTTATATACCCAAAGCTTTCGAATACATCACCAGTGGCTTTTTCAAAGCTTTCCCAATCAGTTTTCTCCTTTTTGAAATCTACATCGAAGTACATTTATCCTTCAGCGTTAAGGCTTATAAAACAGAAAAACCCTCTGATTATATAAATCTTGCAGAGCATCGGTAGTCCAGTGGTAAGACACCACCCTGCCACGGTGGTAACCCGGGTCCGAATCCCGGCCGATGCACCATTTATTAAATCGTTGCTGCGGTTTTTCTGGCCGCAGTGTCATGCTACTCTTCTTATCCTCCTCTTCTTTCGTCTATACCCGCAAAGCAGCAGAATTTGGCTGTTGTGGCATATGAAAACTATTTATTTACTCTCTCCTTTTCTCTCTTATATGAGTCTCCCACGAAGATCCCAATCAGCATTGGAGTACATGATGACTTATGGTTGGGCCATACTGGTCATTGTGATAGTTGCAGGGGTCTTGTACAGTCTAGGTATCTTTTCCCCTTCATCATCGCTGTCAACAACAATAACAGGCTTCTCAGGCTTAGGAGTAACTCAAGCTGGATGCGTGAACTCAGTAAACAACCAAATTCTTGAATTGTATGTCACAAACACAGTCGGTTATCCAGTAAACATAACAAAAATTAACACTACAGGTAACAACGGCGTAGATGCTTCACAAAATGTAAGCTCGATCTTAGGCGATGGGGACTCTGCGGTGTTTTATATCAATGGCGCATGCAACAAGTCTTCTTCTTATGGCGGGTCGGTTACTATAACATATACAGAGCCAGGACAAGCCCTTCCAGGGCCTTATTCTTCAACCGGTAGAGTAGCCAATGTCCTAGTCTCATCTAACTCAAATTTAGTTGCCAGTTTTAATGGTGTTAACTCATTCATAAATGCTTCTTTGAAACAAGAGCCGATCGGTAAATCTGTCAGAACTGCTATAATGTGGTTTTATGACAGTAATTCAGCCAATAAGCAACATGTATTTGCATATGGCTGTGGAGGTGGATCTTGTGGCGGAGGTAAATATTTCACGGTTTATATCTCAAATGGTGACTTAACCCTGAATGCGTATTACACCAATCAGGGCGTTTACTCACCAATACAAAATAACACTTGGTACTTTTTGGTCTATGAATATAATGGCACGGCACAGATAGGCTATGTTGGTTACGCTGGGAATCTTTATAGTGTATACGGAAATTATAATTATAATACAACCCAAACGCCTTTGTATATAGGGTGTGAGGGAAATGATAATGGTGCGGTGTGTAATTCTCAGTTTTGGTATGGGTATATCTCCAATTTTCAGTTATACGATCAAGCTTTATCAGCAAGGCAGATTACAGACCTATATAAAAGTGGTATGGGAGCTGCACCGCTTTCTAATAGTGGATTAATAAGCTGGTATCCTTTAGATGGAAACGCGAATGATTACAGTGGCCAAAATAACAACGGTGTAGCTACCAACGTTCAGTGGGTCTCTACTTAATTGTTCTATTATAATAAGGTGTAGTCATCGGCTCTATTCTTTTTTTCTGTGTGTAAGTCTATACAGGTAGAACCAATTCCTTATGTTGTTTATCTTCCTTATAATCTGAGAAGGACCTACGAAAAACAACACTAACACAACAATAGAGGCCACTGCGATAATAAGCGTATAAGGGTTGAGAAGCCCTATGTACGACAGGCCTCCAAACACCAGAAATGTAGTTATCAATCCTGCGTCCTTTCTGTAAGTGTAGGTTATAGCTACAGCAAAGGCGACTATACCTATAAAACCATAGAAGAGAATTGGCTCATTGTACTGCATTGAGAGTATTATTGCTGCGAGTACGTTGCTCATAAAAGACTTAATTTTCCAGTTATTTTGTCTATGTCCGCCGTGTAGTAAGGCCCGATCCCTATCGCGGTTTCAGTCCCGGGCGGTATCTGGGTTTGGCCGGCGTCTTTAACAACCTTGAAAGGAAGCCCTGCAGCCCTGAGTTTTTTCTTCATGTCCTCGAATTCTTCGAGTGTATTCACCTTGACAACTACCTTGGTTCCGCCCTCGGAAAGCCACGATTCAACTACATCCTTATGTTTTTTCTCTGTCTCCATATAGCTCATCAAGCTTGCATGGGAGGCCTGCGCGGCAATCTTCCCGGTGCCCATCTTCAGGTCTTTTCTTATTATAATCACCTGTTTTATGTCTTGTTTCTCTCTGACCATTAGATTTAGATTTATTTATACGATAAATAATTATCATATCCATCAAAAAGCAAAGAAAACCTATATAAAGGAGGATAATATATTAAATCAATAATCCTGATATGGAAAAGGTAAAACAGCACTTTTGTGTTTCATGCAACAGGGAGATAAGCACGATAAAAGATTCTGTGATATTCAAGTGCCCAAACTGCGGCAATGAGCTGGCAAGGTGCGGTAAGTGCAGAGGGCGCAGCGTGGAGTATGTCTGCAAGGTATGCGGCTTCGAGGGTCCTTAATATGGGAAAAGTGGTTTTGAAGATAAAAGCACTGCCAAAGGACACTACATCAGATATAGAAGCATTGAAAAAGCAGCTTAAGGAGTTCCTATCCCAGTTCGGCGATGTATACAAAATAGAGGAACAACCCCTTGCCTTCGGGCTTACTGTAATACTGATAACCCTCGTAATAGACGAGTCCCAGGGGACCTCCAAGCTCGAGGAAGAATTTCCGAATTTCGACGGGGCCAGCATGAATATTATTGAATTAACCCGTGCGCCCGACTTTTAATTGAGTCTCCAGTTCGTTTAGCAGCAATTTCTTGAAGGCTTCCTCATCTTTTGCTTCTATAGATGCGGCGGCTGCCTTGTCATGGCCCCCTCCAGTCCCTTTTATGGTTTTGAAAACCTCCCTGAAAGCGGCAGGCAGGCTTATCCCTTCGACCTGACTGGCGCGCGCGTTGATTCTTACCAGCTTGTCGTTTATCTTGGTTATGAATATCAGTATGCTGTTGTTGTATTTTTCATCGAAGCTTAGGATTGTCACAAGTGTGGATGAATACCTCTTTTTTCTTGGGTCCATATCAAAGAAGATAACTCTGCCGTGGACTTCCTTATGAGCTTCAAACTGTTCGATCAGCTTGTTCAGCTCCTGTTGAACCTGCTTGTCGGCTGAAACAAGCCTCTCGTTCTTCAGTGTTTCCTCCAGGCTTTTTGAGGATATAAGTATGCCAAGTGCCTCGTCCGACCCATTCCTGTTGTAAAGGTTTATTATAGCGCCGATCCCGCTTGCGCATACGCCGAAATCGTTGTCGTAGGCGTAATCATCTTTTCCCATTTTGACGTTGTTTTTTGCTGCGGTCTCAGCTATGAAATCTTTGTTTTCTTTGCCGCCCGAGTCGCTTACTGTGCCAACAGCAGCAATCCAGTCCCAGTCCTTTAGAAGGTCCTGGAATATCCTGTACACGACCAGCGAGCATGGAGTATAAGTCTCATCGCCCCACATCTTCGGGTTTAAGTAAACGAAACCACCCGCGTGTATAAGCTCATGATGGTCTATTACACATAGGTTGTTCTTGTTAAATATCGCCAATTCCTTTTCTTTGACGTTTATGTCGCAGATGATTATGTTTTTTGTGTATTCTGATACGTCAAGCTTCTTGAAATCTTCATAGTTCGTAGCGCGGTAGTGCACTATATTCTTTCCAAGCGATGAAAGGACCTTTGTCAGCAGCGCAGCGCTGGTTGTGCCATCCCCATCCAGATGGTAAAATATAGAGAAGTCATCATGGCTTGACATGTAATCCCTCACGCTTTTTACAGCATGCGCTTTTAATTCTTCATCCATACATTTTAAAATACCCAAGGAATATAGACAATTTCAGCGCTTAAATGCCTAATCAGCCTGCTGATTGCTTAATATGTGCCTAAGCTTTTCGTTCGTTTTGTACACTCTGGCCTTAAGCTTGTCGCTCATCGGTATGTTGTTTTCATACATGTAGGAGACCATTCTTTCCAGAAACAGCTTTGTGGCTATTTTTTCTATCGTTGATCCGCCGTTTACCTTTAAAGTATAATCTAACGCGGTTTCCGGCACCGCTTCAAATATTACGTATTTGGTTCCAATAGTCTCTGGGTCTTCTGGTACATAAAGCGCCGCATACCCGCGCGGTGACGGGCCTTTCTTTATGATATCCCTCTCAAAAGACGTGTAATCCTGGTAAGCGAAAGGCTTTGCAGCCACAAGTGTCTTTTCATCGCCTTTATCATCTTTCTTCACGACTATGTTTAGATGCAGCATATGCTCATCTCCGGCGAACTGTAGATATGCATCCGTTCCGGTGTTCTCTATCAGGTCTATATTAGCTCTACCGCCGTCCCTACCTCCATGGTATCCAGTAGTATGCAGAGCGTTTGCTTTATAGCCGAAAATTTCGTATTTTTCGCCTCTGAACCTCAATTCATCGGGATAATCAACCTTATTGCCGCCTATATGCTCAAACGCTCCACCTATCATGTCGGCTTCATTTGCATGCAAGGCTGCCTTTGCAACATGGTTCCCATTTACGAATGCAATTCTGGATGATAGTTTTGCTATGTTGTTGATAACCTTGTAGGTCTCCTTAAGCTGTGCGCCAAGGTTCTGTATTGAGACAGAGTACACGCTCTCCCTCAGCTCATTCAAAATCTTGTCATAATCAGGATGGTCGGAAGCGGACACCAGACTTTCGAGTGACCTGCTGTATCCAAGCCTCTTGTTGTCAATTATATCAGATCTTGCCGCCTTATCGATGCCCCCCTGTGCTAAATCACCCAAAAACAGAGTATATCTATCTTTGCTATCCAGCTTGTCATGTGCTATATCAAGTGAGGTTGCCTCAAGAAGCTCATATGCAGTTTTCTGTTCATTGACGCTCGGCGCTCCAACATGCGTGTCGCCTACTAAGATTATTTTCTTCATGTTCTTCTCTATAGCGAATGGGCCCCCGCCAGATTTTATCAGCGAGTGGCTTATGTGTCTTACGTAGGCTCTCCCATCGTTGCTTATGGAAAACAGTACAACTCCCGTGTCAAATGGCTGATCCAGCCTCTTTGAATCGACGCTCTTTCCCCAGCTTTCACTCCTTTTTGTGAGGGCATTTAGATCCTGTAGCGGCGGCGTGGCCAAAAGCCAAATCGGCTTGCTGTCTTCGACCTCAATTGCGGTGAAGTCAAGCATGGATTCATGTGTTCTGACATAAACATCATCCACCTTACCGTTTATTGTATAATCCTTGTGTATCTGATCTATCATTCTTTTCTGGCCGTTTATTAGCGGGGTAACGAATGAGTTTCCGTTATACCTTCCGTTTACGGCATGCATGACATTGAACTTGACTCCATTTATTTCAAACCTGTTTACAAGGTTATTTGATATTATAACCTTGTTCTTCTTGTTGCCTTCAGAGTATGTCAGCATCTCCACGAGTTTATTGTTGTAAAGCCTCACAGCTACATCTTTTATACCCGTTTTATCTTTATTTTTCCATTTCGAGACCCCAAAGCTGTCATTGTCCTCTATGAATGATATTATTGATTGATCTATGTCTTTGTTGTCGGAGAAGATCTCCTTTAAGCTTTTTGCTGCTTTCTTTCCTTTTTTACTTCTGCGCTTTGATGCTTTTTGTACTTTCTCAAGGGCGGTTATTATCATCTGTACGTTATTATAATCCTTATCTGATATAACATACTCTATTGGTATCCTTTTCTCGTAAGCAATCTTTAGTATATCCATCAGGGAGTAGTGGGCCAGGGCAAATGCCTCATAAAGGGTGTCGACTCCGCCGTCCTTCCCTTTGTATTTTCCCCTTACGTTTTCATATATTTCGGTGCCGTATCTTTCGTTTATCCTGTCTTCAAGAAGGTCTATGTACTCTCCTTTCTGCTTACTGTACCTGTTAGCTACATATGGCATACCGCCGTTTATGACTATCCTATCTATCTTGTATGGGCTTTCCCTTACAAGCTTTGCAATGTTCTTAAGTACCTCATAGTCCGCGAGTTTTGTGGCCAGCTCAAGCTCAGAGAGAAAAATGACGTTTGCTTTGATTTCCCTGCCATTGTCGGCTGGAAGCTTAGTTTTTACTTTCTCTTCTAGAAGTTTTTCTAATTCCCCCACCATAAGAGAAATTAACTTTGGATATAAATATAAGGTTCCGTTATATTACTTATGTATTACTCATTCAATTGAATCAAATCCACAATATTTTTGCAGTGGTTTTGGAACCTCTAGGCTGCCGTCCTTGCGCTGGTAGGCCTCTAAAAGCGCTACAAGCGCTCGCTCTATAGGTATCGCGGTTCCATTGACTGTATGCACGTACTTTTTTTCTCCGTGCTTGTCCACATACTTTATGTTCAGCCTCCTGCTCTGCCAGTCTGTGCAGTTGGTGAATGATCCAAGCTCCCTGTATTTTTTCTGGGCGTACATGTATCCCTCTATGTCAAACTTCCTGTATGTAGGCCTGCTGATGTCTCCGCTGCACATACTTAGAATATGGTAGGGTATGCCAAGTTCCTCCCATATTTCACGCGAGTTGGAGAGGGTCTCGTTTAGGTATTTATCAGAATCCTCTGGCTTGCAGAATATGAACTGTTCTATCTTGTCGAATTGATGAACCCTGAATATGCCTTTTGTATCTTTTCCATGCGAGCCGGCTTCCCTCCTGAACGACGGGCTTATTCCCACGAATTTTATCGGAAGGTCGCCCTCCGGCAAAACCTCGTTCATAAACATCGTTCCCAGAGGATGCTCTGCCGTGGCGATTAGGTACCTCTCTTCATCCCCTTCATCTTCTTTTCCGCTTACCTTGTATAGGGCCTCCTCGAAGTCCTCGAGTGCAGCTATGCCCTTGAAGGCTTCTTTTTTCAGCATAAATGGCGGCTCTACGGGCAGATAGCCCTTTGAGCTCAGCTTATCTATGGCGTAGAACTCCAGTGCCATCGCCAGCTTCACAAGCTTACCTTTTAGGTAATAGAACCTGGAGCCGGTTACCTTAGCTGCCCTTTCCATGTCAAGCAGAGATTTGGATATCGCGACTTCATCGTGGCTTTTGACCTCAAAGTCGAATTTTTTAATCTCCCCCACTTTCTCTATCTCCTTATTCCCGGAATCATCCTTACCTACTGGGGTGTCTAGCGACAGCAGGTTCGGTATGTTAAGGAATATTGAATAGGCTTCCTGCAGCTCTTTTTCGATCTCAGCTTCGTCTCCAGCTATCTTCTCTCTGATAGCTTTTATCTCATCCTTATCCTTATCCGTCTGTGATTGGAAGTTCTTGCTGACTTCGTTGCGCCTGTGCCTAAGCTTGTCAACTTCATTTCTCTTTTTCTTGACGTCTTCGTAGAGGGCTATAACTTTGTCTACGTCGACGTCAAGGTTCCTCTTTTTGATAGAGTCAACCAGTGCATCTCTGTTCTCTTTTACGTAATTAAGGTCATATTCCATACTGAGATATGTATATTAATTATCAAATCTAATTTAAATATAGTATTTTAGGCTTTGGGTCCATGGTCTAGTGGTTATGACGTCTGCTTGACGTGCAGAAGGCCGGGAGTTCAAATCTCCCTGGGCCCATCTATTACCTAGCTGCATACACTACTAATTGAGAAGTTTATAGTCTGGTTAGATCCGCCTGGCAGAGTCCCATTTTTTGGGCAGGGATAATACTCTTTTCCGCTGTATTCTGATGGGTAAACTACAAATCTGCCGCCGCCTTCCCCTACGTAAAAGGTGAGGTTTTCTACCGAGGCCGTGGATTTGTTAATGTCCTTATAACTTACATTGAAATAAGCTCCAGAAGGAAGACCGCTTTCTGTAAAGACAGATGTGCAGTTATAGATTTCATTGTACCCCACTTTAAGCGCATCGCCGGCAGTCAATGACCCAGAGCCTGTTGATGGATTATATTCTATTATACAGCCAGAGTGCAGGTAGTCTATGTACGAGCTGTAGACTTTAAATTGGTGCGATCCAGTAGCCGTTGAAAATGAAATCGCAGATGAAGAACCAGTGTCATTTATTCCGTTGTAATTTACCGTCCAGTTGAGGCCGTAAGGCAGAGCCGATTGGTAAAAGACGGAGACATTCTCAGAGCATGAGGCTGACGTAGAGTACTGTATAGTTATTGTTGATCCGGCCGCAGAGTAACCCGAAGCAGGGCATGGATAGTAATTCGAGCCGGAGTAGGAGGTGGAATCCACTGAGAATGAATATTTCCCTTGGGGGGATATTGCTGTTATATTGTCTGGCGCGCTTGATGTCAGCAAGTTGCTGTTGAAATCAACACTCCAGCTTGCACCATTAGGGAGACCGATTTCATTGAAGATAGTGAAGCAGGAGGTTGTAGTCCCGTAGAAAATCGGGAGTGAACTGCCGGCTTGCAGGGTCCCTTGGGCCGTGGTGGAATACTCATCCTTGCATCCACCGTGAAATGCAGCTGGAGACGCAAGTGAATAGCTATAATCCCCGGGGGCGGTGGTGAATGAAATAAAAGAGGAGGTAGAGCTGATATTCTCCCCATCATACTCAACCCACCATTGTGTGCCGTTCCTCATATCGAACGCGTCGAATATGGTTGTGCAGAGGTTTGATTTTGAATTGCAGCTGCTTGTTGTCACACTCTGGTTCCATTGCCCGTGCTGCTCTGCGGATACATTTATCGGCAAAGCGGGACTGGCATTGACATCTTTGTATGGCAGCAGATCTATTGATGAGTTAAGGGGAGTCCATGCGGTTACATTCCATGTTGGGGAGGTGACATAAGCCCCGCTTATCGAGACCGCACTCACGCCTCCAACGCATATATTTGTCCAGTCAACGGCAACGTAATACAGCCCGGCCTTCGCAGTCACATATGCAGGCCCGTAGGTGCCTGCCGACTGGCCTTTCCATGAGGCATTGCCGAAAATTGAGACCCAACTCGATGAACTTGCGTTTCTGTAGAAAACTGCGCTTCCATCGTTCGTAAGTATGTTAAAGCTCACGTTTCCTGTGAAATACATCGCCTTTACTGCTGTGTATCCCTGCGTGTCATATGGCGCCCCGCAGTTCACATTTCCATTGTTTAGATCTGCAAGCGTGTTTGGGAAAGGCGAAGCAACCTGGCCAAGAAATATTCCGTTCGCATAGTACTCTTGTGTCTGGTAGGGCACGCCTATGTAAGGGGTGCCAAACGCGTAGGTATTTGATAAAAGCCCGGCTAAATTGCCTGATAACGTCGTCTGCATCGGGCCTGAGATCTTTCCTGTGGACAACAGTGTGCTTTTCAGCGGTGATTCTACTGATACATATGAGATCTCACCTGGAATTGAGTATGTGCTTTTGCCAGACTGGCAGACTCCAAGCACGACAAAAATCTGCGATCCTCCCGGAAGCAGCGACACATCATAGTGCTTTGATACAGCGGATCCATTCGGCTGGGTCAGGTTGAGGCTAGTCAGAATTATAGGCTGCCCCACTTCATTTGAGATTGACAGAAACATCCCAACCCCAGCTACGCATTCAGCCTGCACCTGGAATCCGGAGAAGCCGGTGGTGACAGCCGTCAGGCTGGAGGAAGGTGTGAATACACCGAAAGAATAGAGGAAAGCTGCGACTATGACTATTATTATGATAGCCCAGCCATAGGTCAGCATATACTCCATAGATGACTGAGCGTTCTTGTTTTGTCTAAAAATAGACTTTCTTTTGCTCCAGTTTTTTGAGTGCATGCTACTATTAAGAGTCTAGGATATAATAAGTTTAAAGAAAAATAAAAAGGGGGCAATAGAGCCCCCTTTTGTGGAGGAAATTTTGATGAATAGAAGCAAGGCCGGGCTTCCTTACTAAGCCCGGCAGCTTGCGTTTACTTCAATATCTCTATTCCTAGTTCCTGGCTGATTGCGCCGGTTGTCTTGGAAAGAGTATTGAGCTCTTCAGGCCCTAACAGGTATGGCGAGCTTACTCCTGTTATTATGGTCATGACCCTTAGCTTTCCAGCCAATGAGTCATCGATCTTTGCTCCCCATATAACCACTGCGTCTGGATCCAGAGACTGTGTTGCCAGTTCACCTATTTGGTTTACTTCAGCCAAAGTCAGGTCAGGTCCACCGCTTATGTGGATAAGAGCTCCTCTTGCGCCTTTGTAGCTTACGTCAAGAAGAGGGTTGTTTAATGCCCTTCTCACGACTTCAGTTACCCTTGCGTCGGAAGCGTCAGTCTCGCCTATTCCTATGACTGAAACGCCTCCTTTGTTCATTATCGCCTTTATGTCCGCGAAGTCAAGGTGCACCAGTGCGGTTGCGTCGGATATGGTCTCGACGATCCCTTTGATCATCGTCGCCACTACCTCGTTTGCAACGTTGAAAGCCTGGTCTACAGGCAGGTTTCCAGCCATGCTGACAAGCCTGTTGTTGTCTATCACTATGACGGTGTCGGATGAGTTCCTGAGCGCTTCCAACCCCGTTTCAGCGCTTTCAACGCGCTTTCTTTCGGTTTTGAAAGGCATAGTCACAGTGCTTATGACTATAGCACCCATATCCTTTGCCATTTTAGCGAGCACAGGTGCAGCACCAGTTCCGGTTCCGCCACCAAGGCCAGCGCATACGAAGACCAAGTCCGCTCCTCTAAGAGTTTCCTTGAGTTCCCTTGCAGACTCCTCTGCAGCCATCTTACCCCTTTCAGGGAAGCCGCCTGCTCCAAGTCCTTTTGTCAGCTCCTTGCCTATCAGGACCTTCCTGTCGCCCTGTCTTGCATTCAGCTGTATCTGGTCTGTGTTTACAAGTATGACTTCGGCTCCCTTTACTCCCTTCTTAAAGAGCCAATTGCCCATGTTGTTTCCACCGCCGCCCACGCCCACTACTTTTATCAACGCTTGGTTGAATAGTGGTTCGTTGGAGCTGCTCTCTTCCCTACTTGCCTTTAACGCGCTTTCGACAAGCAAATCCATTACCATTTTCCCTCCTTTAGGCTGAAGAATACAAAACCGAAAGCTTTATATTCTCATCCTTCCTATATTATTTGTAGAAAACTGAGTAAGTGCCCCAAACTTACAATGTTACGATTTTGAAATTTGAATGTTCCCCAACATTCAAATTTTCTTTTAATTAATTATAATACTTCTAGTTATTATTCGCTTAAAAACGTTATTGAACTGGAGTTATATAACTTTAGTTAACTATTTTGGCCGAAAAATCCGTTTTTTTGTGCAGTTTTTTGGTTTTGGGGATTACAATGAGGTATAAAAGCATGCAAGGTTATCATTAATATATCTAAAAAAGCCCTCTATGGAAAAAAACAGCTTTAAACCTGCAGTAGGCAAGCTATCTACTGGAGATCCGATCGAATTTGCTTTCAAGGGCAAAAACATGCACGGCGAATTCGTAAAGGAGGAAGAGTCGTTTCTACTGATCAAGCTGTCCTCCGGGTATGATATTGCTGTGCCAAAAAACGAGATCAAAATAATCAAAGCAATTAAATCCGGTATTGCCAGAAAAGAAAAAAACGCCGGCGAGGAAAAACCCGAGAAGAACCCCGATATTGTTATAGTTACCACGGGCGGAACCATTTCATCAAAAATAGACTACGAGACTGGTGGAGTCTCGCCCACAGTGCCTTCGGATTACTACTTCAATCTTGCGCCAAAAATGAGGGATTATGGAAAAATAGCCATAAAACCTATAATGAGCGTATTATCCGAGAACATGCAGCCCTCCGACTGGATAAAGATAGCCTCTGCGGTCAAGGATGCCATTGACGGGGGCGCAAAGGGAGTAGTAGTCACCATGGGAACAGACACGATGCACTATGCCGCATCGGCGATGTCATTTTTGCTCAATCCACTGTCGGTTCCGGTGGTTTTCACCGGTGCGCAGAGGAGCGTCGACAGGGGTTCTTCCGATGCTTCCACAAATCTCCTGCTTTCGGTCATAGCCGCCTCTAAATGGGATGGAGGGGAGTCAGTAATATGCATGCATTCTGATTTAAATGATAATCACAATTTTATACTCCGGGGCAACAAGGCCAGGAAGATGCACACCGAGAGGAGAGACACCTTCAGGCCGATAAATTCAAAGCCACTAGGTGAGGTTTACCTAGATGGCACAATAAAAACCGTTAGTGATTACATAAGAAAAGCGGATAAAACGAAGCTTGACACCAAGCTGGACACAAATGTGAAACTTCTGATCTCCTACCCTTCAATGGGGGGTGACATAATAGAATATTATCTGAGCAAGGGAGTGCACGGCCTTGTCATAGCCGCCACTGGCTTTGGCAATCTGCCGCTTGAGGACAAAACAATATATAAGGCGCTTTTGTCAGCCAATAAGAAGAACATCCCTCTGGTTATAACCTCACAGGCGCTGTATGGCTCAACGAACAGCTTTGTTTACAGTACATTGAGGGAGATGTCTAAATTTGACAACATAATATATGTGGGGGATATGACCACCGAGACTGCGTTCGTGAAGTTGATGCACGTCCTTGGCCATACCAGACAAATAGACAAAGTAAAGCAGATGATGCAGTCGAACATGGCCGGTGAGATATCCGACAGGAGCCAGATCGACACGTTTTTGATATGAAAATAAGATGCGGATTCGAGTGGCATGTGCAGCTCAACACCGGAAAGCTATTCTGTCGCTGCAGGCCGAAAATGCATGATGAGGATGGAGAGATCAAGCTTAAGAGGTTGTTCAAGCCATCATTCGGTGAATCCGGGCGCGTTGACGAAAGCGCTGCGTTCGAAGGCTCGAAAGCAAAGGAGATACTCTATGACACATACAAGGACTCCGACTGCCTTGTAGATATAGATGAAGAGCCGCCGCATGAAGTAGACAGGGAAGCACTTGAAATTGCATTCGAGTTTGGAAATGCACTCAAGGCGACTCTACTTGATAATATAATATTCATGAGAAAGACGATAGTCGATGGTTCTAACACCAGCGGATTCCAGCGTACGGCAACAGTTGGCATCGACGGCGAGTTTAGGTTCAAGGACAAGAAAATCGAAATATCCTCCATATCGCTAGAGGAGGATTCTGCTAGGAAAGCAGAAGAAAATCAGCAGCTAACCTCCTATAAGCTGGACAGGCTTGGGATACCTTTGATAGAAGTTGCTACAGGCATAATAGAGACGGACGAGGAGGAAGCAAAGGAAATCGCCCTTGCCTTTGGCAGGTTTACAAGGCTGTTTAACGTGAGAAGAGGATTGGGTACGATAAGACAGGACGTCAACCTATCAATAGAAGGAGGGCGCAGAGTCGAGCTAAAGGGCTTCCAGAATATTAGGGAGATGGATAAGGCGATACTGAATGAGGCAAAACGGCAGGAAAGCCTGATACGGATAGCCAAGGATAAGGGCTATCTTAAGGATAACATGGGGGCTGCTGTTGTAAAAGAGATATCGTCCGTTCTCCAGAACAGCTCTTCAAATTTGATAAAAAAAGCAATATCCCAGAACAAAGAGATAACAGCGATTAAATTTGAGGGATTCAAAGGCCTTTTTGGTACCAATATAACAGAAGGCAAAAGATTTGGCACGGAAGTAAGCGATTACCTGAGGATTAAGGCAGGAAGCGGGATAATCCACTCCGATGAGCTGCCTAATTACGGCATAACCCAGGCCGAATCCGATAGAATTTCGGAGTTTTTGGGCTGCGGCAAAAACGACGCGTTTGTGTTCAGCATACATGACAAGGGACAGCATATCGCTGAGCATATAATCAGAAGGATAAGTGATTTGCTGACCTTGGTCCCATCAGAAGTCAGGCTTGTAAAGGATGATAATTCCACATCATTTCTCAGGCCCTTGGGCGGAAAAGACAGGATGTATATAGAGACGGACCTGCCAGTGATAAAGGTGGATTCGGAAATCGTAAAAAAAGCTTCAAAGTACAAGGGATTCAGCGTGGATGCCATAAAAGAAAAGTACGGTCTAACTGACGAGTACTTGGAGCAGCTGATAAATGCAAACAGGCTATATGAGGCAATAGAGGCGAACCAAAAGCTGAAGTTAGGCTTCAATGTGATAATTGGTGTGATGGTCGAGGACCGGAACTACATAAGGCACAAGCTCGGCGCGGAGATAAAGGACGAGACTGTATATAATGTGCTCAAGAGCATTGCTTTAGATAGGATATCCAGGGATGCTTCCCGCAGAGTGTTTGAACTTATCGCCTTAGGCAAGGCTGGCAGTGTTGAAGAGGCTGTGCAGAAATTTGGGCTAAAAAAGATTGATCTGAAGACTTTAGAGGCGGAGATAAGAAGGCTGGTGGAGAAGGACAAGCTGAGCAGGTACGATACTCTCATAACCAACCTGAGGGACAGGCTTGGTTTTTCATTCGACGCAAAAGATGCGTATGAAATCGCATCAAGGCTTCTGAAAAATGGATAAGATAAGTCTGTCGCAGGAACTGAAAAGACTTCTGCCTCTGGAGCATTACCCTGTAAAAAATGAGTCTTACCAGACCGATGTAAAAACCGCAGCCGACATGCTATTTATGGTCGACTCAATAAAGCCAATCGCCGGAAAGCTGGTTGCCGATATGGGCTGCGGCAACGGGATACTTGGCATAGCCGCTGCCCTTATGGGTGCGAGCCATGTAGATATGTACGATATAGACAAGGGGGCCATCAAAACATGCTCAGAGAACATAAAGCTGCTGAATCTGGCAGATTGCTCGGCCATCGAAGGGGACCTGTTCGATGTGTCCAAGAAGTACGATATAATAATATCGAATCCGCCGTTCGGGTTCCAGACCTATTTCAACTTGGATGCCATGATCCAGAAGTTTGGACAGATCTCGGGCTGCTTCTTTTTTATTCATAAGGACAATAAAAACATAAAATTGATTGCTGAAAAGTACGGCGCAAAAACTGCGGAACTGGGGGACATAACCCTTGGACGCACAGCAAGGTTCCACAGGGAAGATTCTCACAAGCTTCCAATCGTGCTGGTTTACAGGTGCTGATCCCGATCTTAAGCATTTAAAATGGCAACTGCTCTATATCTTATTGGGTGATTAAAAATGGTCTTTATTGGTTCTAAGTCCGGCGATGTGATGGGCCTTAGCCTTGGCATTCTGATAACCATAGTCATAATAATAATTCTGCTGCTGGTATTTGTTACTCCAATAAGAACGATACTTATAGGCACGCTAAGCGCCATCCCTTCCCTGATATCCAGCGTCGGCAAAAGCGGCGGCGGGACTTCTAGCCTGGGCACAACAACCACAAATTTCACGGCTTATAACTGTACTGGAGTCTCATGTGTAAGATTTGAGAGCTTACCCTACACATGGACTCTAAACTACAATGGGAACAACCAGTCAGCTTTTGCAAATCAGTCGATACATTTCACCACTGCCCCTCTGAATTACTCTCTGACAGCTTACCCAATACAAGGTAAAAGCATACAGTACTGCTCAAATCTGAGCGTAAGCCAACCGGCTACGGCAAAGCTTGAGGCAGGATATTCATACACAATTTATTACAAAGTGTGCTGAACCAGATCACTAAAGCTATAAATTCTGCGGATGCGAGAAATTAAGATGGTTTTTCACAGGCTTGGGAGCAAGGGCGCAATATCGCTCGGACTTGAAATAATAATCTTGATAATCATAGCGATAGCACTGTTGGTTATCCTGTTGTTTCTTATAAGAAGCGGAATAATATCGCCTGTGACCCACCTGACTTCAACTGTAAACACAAGCAATATAAACAACAGCATCCCTTAGAACCCATTCAAAAAAGGGGCGGTGATCTAGTTTGGTTATGATGCCAGCCTAGGGCGCTGGATGTCCTGGGTTCAAATCCCAGCTGCCCCATCCCTTATTTGGGATAATGCTATCATATATCCACACACACAAATATGTCTCATAACACAAAAAGCCAGTCCGCCCTTGAATATTTAATGACGTATGGCTGGGCCATTTTGGTCATTGTCATCGTCGCAGGAGTCTTATACAGTCTAGGAATATTCTCACCGGGCTCATCTTGCTAAAGCACATGGGTTTTTCGCGCTCACACTTATAATTTAAAACTCTCTACTCCAGAATAACTAGGGTACGACATGCTTATTGTTAGATTTGACCACGTAGAAATCGGGACGGGGTTTATGGTGATCGTACTGCCAGATATTTGAATATTACCGTACATGATATCTAAAATATCCCCTTTTGAGATTGTTGCAGGGCCAGAACTCGCAAAAAATATCACGTAGCCTAGTCCGGCATTACTTGAAACCCAAACCACGGGGTGGCCAGAGCTCTTTGACTGCACACCTTGATTGCTGGCCCAAGATATCGTGTAGCTTCCGGCTAGTTCTGAGGTTTTGATAGAATTCATATACATGGAGATGTGATCTTCATCCATCGATGTAGGATTGATAAAGGTAACCACTAAATTGACGGCTGCAGTAACTGAACTTGAGCCAGTGTCGTTCCCATTCGACGAGAATGTCATATTCAGGGGACTGCCACCCAATCCGCCACCATGGCCGGCTAAGAAATAGATGGATAGGGACACGGCTACGATGATGACTGCAGCTACTGGCAAATACACTGTTTTAATATCCATACTTTATTCTTTTGATCTCATAGTTTTAAGGATTGTAGCCGGAGTATTTGGCCGCATAATCCGCTATGACGGGGATTTCTGTATCCTCGCCGTAATACGCTTTTACTGCGATGTACATTCCATAGATAAAGATTAGGAAGACCACGGGCGAACCAAGAAAAGGCACAAAGACCAAAATAAAATCCAAAACTATGGCGATAATTCCCAGGAATATGGCTTGCAATGAATGAAATTTCAGTCGCTTGTCCTTTTGGCCAGCCGTAAAAAACATGATTATGCCACTGAGCCACATAAAAAGATATACAAAAATATACGCGATATTTTTTTTCTCTTTCTCCATAATATCTATAATTTATGCGGTTATTTAAATGTATACTTTTCACTAAATAGCATTATCTCCCCATCCCTTATTCGGGATATAGATGTCAAAGACAGACATAAGAATCAGCAGACGCTTAATTCCCCCTTTAGAATTCTATCGGTTATTTCAGGTAACGATGCCAGATTATCGCTTATGAACGCTATAAGCGCGGTTTTCTCATTGCCGTCGACTCTTCTATCCGTCAATACAGACAAAGAAAGCGGATCCCTTATATCATCCCCTATCCTGCCAAGCATTGTTAGTTGGTTCTTGAGTCCGAACTTGTCATATATCTTTTTTGATAGATCAAAAGAAAACAAGCTGTATATTTTCCCTATGTGGGTGACCGGATTTTTACCCGCGGCAGCTTCCAGCGTCATTGGCCTGCTGGGGGTTATTAGTCCGTTTACCCTGTTTCCACGTCCAACTGCGCCGTCGTCCCCGTTTTCCGCGCTTAAGCCAGTCACAGTCAAGTAGCATCCATTCGCTCCTTCTCCTTTTCTGTCCATCCCGTTTATTCTAATGCGCACTTTTCTGCTCAGGTTTTTGCTTTTGTTTATGGATTCGATCAGCTCCTTAGTGTGCCTTTCTGTCTCTGTGAGCATCTCTCTCTTCTTTTTGAAGTAATCTGATTCTGAGGATACAAATCTATCAACGAATGCCATTGCTATTGTAAGATTTATGGTGTTACCTGTCCTTAGCCCCATCACCTTTACGTCTTCTCCCGAAAAAGGGAAGGCTTTTTTAATTTCTTGTGAATTTAGGTACTGCTCAGTTTTGAGTACAAGCTCTTCAAGACTGCTGAGAGGGCAGTAACCGACTGCAAATGAGGTGTCATTGGAGTTCCTTTTGCCGTCATTGTAGAACCCGCTAGTCAAATCTCCAGAGCCCTGGGAAGTCTCAAATAAGTATCTCATTTTGTCCCCCTCTAAAAATCTTATATTGTCTTTTATCCAGTGCTTGGCCGAATTCTCCGCTATCTCTCTTACAGGTATAAGCTCTCCGTTAAAATTTGATGTTGCTCTTCCAGAAAATAGTATTGTCGGCTGCTTTAGCACGCTTCCGCCCCCAAATGCAGGCTTTGCGCTTCCGCCGATAAGTTCTAGCTTGTCCACATTGTGATGCAGTATCCTCCCAAATTTGTCAATATAATATTTCGACAGGTTTATAGAAAAGCTTTCAGCTATTGAATCTGCTATGTAATCAGGGTGTCCAAGACCTTTCCTTTCGACGACTTCAGTGTTTACTTTTTCGATGTCTTTGCAGCTAAATTTGCTTAAGGTTATATTCCCCATCTACCTATAATCTAATTACCTGTTTAAAAGCATTATATCAGAAAATGCTTTTCTATACTAATAACTACTTAAGAGGAAAGGTTTTTATATAAGTTTCTATCAGTATTTAGAACATGGAAAAGATGAAAATAGGACTGACCGAGGGATTTTACAGCTATGACTATGGCAGCCCAGAGCATATTTTTTACTTGATAGACGAGCACAAAGGAAAGAACCTAGACATGCTTGTGGGGCCTGAATGGGGTTTAAACGCAAAACCTGAAGGACTTTATTACCGCCGAAAGTTCAAAAACCTGGATGATTTTATAGACAACGCGTTTACAGCCGAGACAAAGATATCCGATTATGCACCGAAAGACGCTAAATCTGTCCTGTTGAAAAACCGCGACAGGCTTAGGTTTAGCACGCTTAATAACATCCCCTACTCTGAAGCGGAGGCGCATAGAGTCATAGACGCATTGAAAGAGCACAGCAAAAATTGTGATACGCTTATACTCCCAGGGACTATGGTGTCATATGACAACAAAGGAAGATTGTCGAATTATATGCCGGTTATACAAAACGGGAAACATTTGAAAAATATATACAAAATAAGCGACGGAGGTACGCGCTTTTTCAGTCTTTTTGGTGTATTAGAATTTGCGATTAATGAGGACGAATGCGATATCGAGCGTTTTGTCCCAAAGAACAATGTGCTTTATGCAGACAACAAAAAAATTGGGGTTGAGATATGCGCGGATTCCGGCCGTCTGAGAGAGGTCGGTGTAAAAGATCTGGACCTACAGGTTTTATCTTCGTGTGGAAATTATACGATTGAGCCGGCCGTTGAAGAAGGAAAGTATGTCGTCTGTGCAGATGGTGCTAGTGGCAATTATTTCGTCAAAAAATTGTATGGTAAAGAGATAAAAAAGAAGTCTGATGGCTTACTTAGCGTCTTTACTGCCAAGCTGTTTTAATCCCATAGAATTCTTTATTTCATTGATGGCCAGTATTATACCAGCGTGTGCAAAACCCTGCGGGTAATTGCCAAGGAAATCCTCGTTTTCCACGTCCACATGCTCGCCCACTAACCCGCTTTTTTTGCCTATCTTTGCAAGGTTCTGGATGATGCCGATCGCTTCATTGTTCCTACCCTCCAGAGCATATATCTGGCTTAGCCATCCAGAGCACAGGGAAAAGGGATGCTTGGCCTCCCCCATGCTATCGTGCCTGTACCTGAATACGTAGCCTCCAAGCACCAGGTCCTTCTCTATTTTCTTGAGCGTGCTACTGAACAGAGGATTTGTCGCCTCAATAAACCCGACTATTGGTATGTTAAGCAGGGCTGCATCAACCTGGTCAGTCCCGGGGTATTTGGAGAAATACCCATTTACGGTGCAGTTTTCCATTGTCCATTTTTTTATCTCATCAGCTTTATCATGCCATCTGTCGCGCATCCCCAACTCAATGGCTATTTTTCCTGCTTTGTCCAAAGTGGACCACATCATCACCTTAGAAAATGTGAATTCCCTTTTTTCACTCTCTTCCCACAATCCGGCGTCGCTCAGTTTCCAGTTCTTTGAGACCCAGTCTGCACAGTATTCAACAGCCCATATCGATTCAGACAAAAATGCCTTGTCTTTTGTTTCGCTGTAGTAAGTGTAAAGTGCATTGATAAAGAAACCTTCAACGTCAAGCTGCACCTGTTTGTATGCCGAGTTTCCTACTCTTACAGGCTTGGAGCCGTTGAATCCACTGAGCCAGTCTATTGTTCTTTCAGGCGTTGGCGATGAGCCATCCAGTTCGTAGACCGGCTGGCTGAACGGTTTTCCGGAGAAATCCATTATTCTCATTAGAAACTGGATTATTTTCTTGCCCTCCTTCGGGAGGCCGGCTCTTATCAGCGCTTGCGACATTATGCATGAATCCCTTACCCATATGAAGCGGTAGTCCCAGTTCCTGCTTTCTCCAATGGCCTCCGGCAGTGAAGTTGTAGGGGCGGAGACAGGCGCTCCCGACGGCGCAAAAAATAGACCCAAAATAGCCGATATGGATGAGGAATAGATCTTTGAGAGGCTGTTTAGGCCCTCTCCCGGCAGATTGCTGCTTTCCCACAAAGATTTGGGCAGGAGGTGCTCCCAATATTTTATCGACCTCTCCTGGCCTTCTTTTGGATATGAAAAGATTATCTCTTTCTCACTGAACAGCCCTTTAGAAACATCCTGCGAGTATAGAAGGTAAATATACCCCTTTCCCGGTTTGATTAAAATAGAGCTTCCATTGATTTTTGGCTTTAGCCCGAATGTTTTCACTTCTATGCCTTCTGCAACGCCTGGAAGTGTGAATTTTATACCATCTTTTTTAACCTCTGCATTTAGCTTTGATCTGCCATAGTCAAAAGTTGGAGAAAGACTTATCTCAAGATCAATGCTGCTTTCTACCTCCCGTATCAGCGCACTTTGACCAAAAGGCATGAAGTCTGTGATCTTTGCCGTCCCCTTTATGGTCTCAAAAGTTGTCTCCAGTATGTTTGGTGCGGTATACCTCTGGGAGATTTTTGCTTCGTCCTGAATCTTAATGTCGAAAGAGCCCCCTTTCTCCTCATCCAGAAGCTTTGAGAATATGGGGGAGCTATCAAACCTTGGCATCGTGCACCAGACTACCTCACCTGAAAGTGATATTAATGCTCCGCTCATCTGATTACTTATAAATGACAGGTCCTTCAAGCGCATGATTACCCTTATAATATAATGCTTTATATTGGTTTTCATGCACTGAAAAGTTAATATTGGTGTGGATCTAAAAAGCAGTGTTGCAGGGGTAGCGAAGCGGTCAAACGCGTAAGGCTTAGGACCTTATGGCTCAGGCCTTCGAGGGTTCAAATCCCTCCTCCTGCATTTTGGTTCAATAAAAACTATTTATTCATTCTCTTTACCTCTATTATATGAGTCTCCCACGAAGATCCCAATCGGCATTGGAATACATGATGACGTATGGCTGGGCCATACTGGTAATCGTCATCGTCGCAGCAGTCCTGTATTCCTTAGGTATCTTCTCTCCTGCATCGTCTTTATCTCTTACAGTAACAGGATTCTCAGGTTTTGTAGGTACTCAGGCCGACTGCACTCCATCAGGTGTATTGGTCCTATCACTCAACGATGCGCTCGGAAATCCTGTTTTCATAAAATATGCAAATTCAACATACAATGGCAAAACCTTCTCATCAAACGTTTCTGAGACTATACTCCCAGACTCTTCCGGTAAGATACTTATACTTAACGGCTGCGTCAACTCATCAAATGTTCATTTTTCATCCACAGTGACGCTGGAATACACAGAGCCCGGCCAACCCCTGCCTGGGCCTTATATAAGTACAGGTTATATCACAGGCACTACTTCCTCATTCGTACAGAATACAGTCTCAGAGTTCATTGTAAATCAAAGTCAAATATACATACCAAATTCAACTACTACTTATAATATGTGGCAGGGTGGGCCTTATACCTTGTCATCTTGGGTGAATTTGACATCTGATACTGCATCATGTCAGCATTATCCTTGTGTAGCTCTTATCCAGGTTGAATTTGGCTGCACATCCGGCGTACAAGACTTCGCGGCAAATTCAAGTGGTTTTTGGACAAATGAATTAGAGTGGAATGTCACTCACACCTCGTGTACATCCGGTCAGACATCTCCATCAATTTTCGTTCCTTTTGATAAATGGGCACTTATAACTGGAATCTTCGGGTATAATAGTTCATCCTCTAGCTATTATGTTGAAATCTGTGTGGATGCAAAATGTGATGAAAATCCTTATACTCTTGATCATCCCGGTTACCAAGGTACAGGCGCAACGGCAATCGGTGCATACCAGTTATCTGGCAGAATAGCAAATGTCCAACTCTATAGTTTTGCACTTTCCCATAATCAGATTCAGACAATGTATGATGAAGGATACGCAGGTATACCCCCAACTACCAATGGATTAGTGGCATGGTATCCTTTGGATGGCAACGCGAATGATTATTCTGGTAATAATAACAATGGCGTTGCAACAAATGTTCAGTGGGTATCACCTTGATTCCTTTTTGGCCCAAAGGTTAAATATGCATGCCATTAAAGTATATAAATATCAGGAGAGGAATAGAAGTCTATGGTTATAAAAGGAAAGGGTTCGCACAGGCGTTCCAGGAAAAGATTAAGTAGAGATGAAGGCAAAAAGGGGTATATAGACATAAAAAAGACCCTTCAGGTCTTCCAGCCAGGCGACAAGGTCGTGATAGACCCGGATTCATCGATACAGAGAAATATACCGCACAGGAAGTTCTTTGGTCTGCCGGGAGTAGTCTTGTTTAAAAAGGGAAAAACCTATACTATAGAAGTGAAGAAAGGAGGAGCAAGCAAGAGGATTGATTTGCTCCCAGTGCACATTAAGAGGCTTTGAGCATATGGAATACGACGTAATTGATGAGAAGATAATAAGTGAAACCGAAGTAAAGGAGAAATACATGGATGCTATAGACGACAGCAACGAGATGGGCAAAAAGCTTGTGGCGCACATAAAGAAAAACATAAAAATAGACGATTTCAAGGCAACTTTCGACGAGCTTGCTGCTCTTAATCTTGACATAAGGGATGATTATCTGATGATGCTTGTGGATGTTTCTCCAACCTCTGTGGACCAGGTCAGAGCCATTCTTTCGCCTCTCAAATCCAACATCAAAGAAGAGGATACAAGGAAAATCTTGGCAGTACTAAAAAAGCATTTATAATGCTGAAATTCCTTAGTTTTTTGTATGCCACGAGACGAATATGCTTATATTTTGGAGTACCTGCCGTACGGCATGGCAGATTCAAAGGAGAGAAGGCCGTCTGCGATTATACTGACGGATTCGCTGGGCCTGCTGCTGGTCGTGCTTAAGAAGGACGTGAAAGTGGAGCCCGGTCAGAAGGTCTACATAGGTGAGGATAAGAGGGAAGAAGTGCACCACATAGTAGAGCGCATTTCACCGGACAAACTCAGCGCAGCAGGCATGCAGTTGCTTACCGATAAACTTCACCAAATAATACTCGAAAATGAGAAGAAATACGTGGACTTGATAAACAAGCTGGGCCCAATAAACGTAAGGATACATGCGATCAGCCTTATACCTGGAATGGGTAAGAAGACCAGCCAAAAGCTTCTTTTAGAGAGGAGCATAAAGCCATTCGAGTCATACAACGACATAAAAGAGAGAGCAGGGCTCTCAACCACCGTTGATAAAGCAATAGAAGACAGGATAATGGAAGAATTGTATGGCAAGGACAAGTATAGGATATTCACTTAAGGGGTTGTAGTCTAATCCGGCAGAATAGGCGGCTCCAGTTTATCTGGAAACATGACTCTAAACGGGGGATGATTAGAAGAAACCGCTTGATCCAGGTTCAAATCCTGGCAACCCCACAGATTATATGGGGCATAGTATATCTCTCTCTTAATTTCACTCCTGCCCCAGTATATACACAAAAGTATATACCTTCAATAATTCATGCCCAAATCATCTAAAATCAATATCTAATTGGTACAGGTTTCATCTGGTATCAGCTCTACCACCATGAAATCGATTGGGTTAAGTCCAGCTGCCTTTACTTTTATTGTTACTTGTCCTGGACCGGCTTTCGGCTTGTCTGTCTCCTTGAGGTTTAAGTTATCTATCCATTCTTACTAAGAATCCACGCTTTCATATAGTATTATTTTACTAGCGATATAAACGCTTTCTTAAGTTTATATTAGTTTAAAACTTCAAATCGCAGTAAACTAGAAAGACGACTCTTACTGACTGAGTATGATTAAAGTTATATAGGTTTATAATATATAAACGAAAATCTTTATATTACGTAATAGCTGATAAAAAAAGTAGGGTTTTAGCTTCAATTAAAGCTAATAACAAGTGAAAGTAGTTTTTTTTATCAAGTAGAATATATGGACAACCTAAAATATACAAAAATCGAAAGGGCAGATAACAAAAAGGTTGCAGTATTTGATTGTGATGACACTCTCTTTTTTACAGGAGATTCACTTAGATTAGCTTCAAAAGAAGTATTTAACCGAGATTTAACAAGGCTTCAGATTAAAAAATTACCGCCAAATATAAGAGCTAATCTATTTATCACTGCTAGTAAAAAATATCATACAGCGTACAAACCAAATAAATTGACTATAGATAAATGTAAGATACTTAAATCAAAAGGATATGATATCATAGTGTTAACTACTCGTTGGAATACTCTCAGAAAATATACCTTAAAAATCTTATCTAATAACAATATACCTTTCAAAAAACTGATTTTGGATAGGAATGGGAGTACAGACGGAGAAAAATTTAAAATACACTACATAAAATCTTTGTTATCAAAATACAAGCAAGTCATTTTTTTTGATGACTCAATAGAAATTATGCGTAAAGTTGAAAGGTTAAATTCATTAAAAAGGGTGTCACTATATTTAGTTAGCCCAACGCGCATACGTCTATATAGAGCAGGATAATCTTTAAATCGCTGCTCTTTTATAAAAATTTTCGAGATTAATACAATTTTCTTTTATGTTGAAGTGTTCCTTGATTACTTCCCGTGCAGAAATACCGAATTTTGAGTAATCTGATAAAACATCTCTTATCCCTTGAGATAGCGCTGAGCTACTCTTAGCTTCTACAGTTACACCCCCACCAAACTTTAATGCTTCTTTCATTCCTCCTTGATCTGTTGTAACAACTCCCAAACCACAAGCCATCGCTTCTAACATGCTGGTAAGGACACCTTCTCTCGAATAGGATGGGAATACTCCTATCTTAGAACGTGAGTAAATTCTTGGAAGGTCTTTAAAGTTGACATAACCTAAAAAATCAATATTGACTTTTAATTTTTTTGACAAAGCATAAAGTCTTTCCTTCTCTGGACCCTCTCCAGCAATGGCAAGTTTTAGGTCACTCCCTCGTATTGCTTTAATAAGGTAATCTAGCCCCTTTATTTTTATTAGCCTACCTACGAATACCAAATCATAAATTTTTTTTGTTTTTACCGGTTTAAAAAAATCTGTTGTTATCCCATTGTGTATAACCTTCTTTATTTTATAAGCAAATTCGGGAAAAAGAGACTGCCATTTAGTTTTGACCTCGGAGCTGACAGATAATATCTTCCTAGCCCTTCCAAGCCCTATTACAGCTCGTTCTACTCTATTATCCGGGTAACCATGTAAATGCAGAATAATGTTCTTATTATCAAGTACGATGTGGTCATTAGAGTAGTGGGATATTATAACATCTGGGTTTATTTTTTTTATAGTCTCTACCGAGTCGAGTTGCATCATAAGAGATTCAGAGTCCCAAGCTTCCAGTGGAATTCTTGCACCCGCGTGGTAAACCCGGTCCAAAGACTTGATCCTGGAAAAGATTACTTTAACATTGGCATCTTTTAGTAATTTTAAATATTCAGAAGGTTTTGACGGTTTTGTGGTAATCAAAGTAACGTCATTTCCCAATTTGGACAATTCCGCCATCTGATACACAGGTACAATCTCTCCACCCCCTATATAGTAAGATATCCTAGGCTGAACTACAAGTATTTTCATATCTAAATAATACTCATTTAATGTATAAATTTACTTACTTCCTAATAATCCGATATGGAAACCGGGGAAATTATTCCTACAGAGGGAAATGGTGTCGTTGGCATTATACTAATAAATGGGAAGCTCTTAATTGATCTTAGAAACATGAGCAATCAGATGCACCTATGGGAGTTTCCGGGTGGAGGAATAGAGAAGGGAGAAACCGCAGCATCCACATTGAAAAGAGAGATAGAGGAAGAAGTTGGAATAAAAGTTAAAAAGATGGAATGGTTGGGTGTAAAAAACCAAGCTGTCCACTGGGGCCATACTGAGTTTGAGCATTATTTTTTAATTACCGAGATAGAGGGTCAACCTTTTCCTAATTCCCCAAGAGAAGTTAAAGAAGTCAGGTGGGTATACCCAGAAGAACTAAAAGAGATACTAAATTTAGGGTGGAGAGTTACAGACGGCATGTTCTTATTAACCCGTAAGTTAGACAAATATAAAGAAGTATATTCCTCGCTTAAAGATAGAGATCAAAGACCTGAATTAGGTTTTGAATATTTTGCGTATTCTGAAACCGTTAAAACAGGGCGGAAAAAAGAAAAACTGAATCAGCAACAGGTTTTTCATGAGGAAGAAACTGAGCTTAAAAAAATACTTTCAAAAAGAAAAGGTCGATTTTTAGAGATTGGGCCTGGATATGGGCGGTTAACCGAAATAATACTGAAGAAAGCCAAAACCATAGATTTATTGGAAGTTAACCCAGATTTTAGGGCACTACTTATTAAGAGATTTGGTCATAGGGTGAATTTTCTAGAGGGTGTTGCAGAGAAATTTAGAGCCGATAAAAAATACAATACGATTCTATGCGCCGAAACAATCGAGAATATAAAAGATATTTATGCCTTTGTTGCAAATGTAAGATTCGCTCTTTCGAAAGGGGGAGTTTTTATCTTGACGTTGGATAATACAGAATCTTCATCGAAGATAAACAGAGATAATTTCAGAAAATTATATGGAGCAAGTACTACGGGGCATTACAGAAAAATTACTTTAAAATCTCTATCTAACTTACTCAGAGACTCGGGGTTTAAATTTAGTATTAACGAAATAGGTCATAAATATGTACCGTTGCCAGCGAGACAAAGGAAACTACTGATTCCAAAACCGAAAAACAAAAAAGATACTTATGTGTTCTTGATCACTTGTACCGTCTATGAAGAATAAATTGAGTGTAATAATAAGTACTTATAAGCACGGCGCGAAACTTTTTTCATTATTAGATTACCTTAATAATCTAAATTTAGACGAAATAGTGGTTATAGATGATCATAGTAATAGAGGGGGAGAGATAATAAACAAGCTTAAGAGTTTAAATATAAAATCAAGACTTATAGTAACTAAAAAACCGTACGGTCCGTGGGCAACTAAAAGCATTGGAATAAAGGTCGCTAAAAATGATTATATCTTGCATCTGGATGGTGATTGTGAACCTGTAGACAGCGATATAATATCAAACCATTTAAAATGGTTAAAAAAAGGTTACATATTTGTTTTTGGTAATATACTATTTAAAGAGAAAGACATTTTAACAAATGCATTCTATGTAAGATACTGTCTTTCATCAAGTAAATATTTTCTAGAGGAACCTAAAGAATTCGATTCCCAAAATATAATAGCCATAACTGGAAATAATTTTTCATTGAATAGAAAAATGCTCTATACTAAAGATATCCCGAACTTAGGTTTGTATGGTGGGGATGACCTGTATTTTACTACATTAAATATGAGAAAAACGGGTAAAAAGGCGATTTTTGACCCAACTATATTTGTAAAACATAAACATGTTTTATCATTACGCAAGCTGATTAATAAGTACTACACTTACGCAGTCGGGAGCGGGGTAAATAGGCGGTTTTTCGGAAAGTTAGGTGACTATTACACTGAACCACTCATGAAGATATACTTTTCAAGAATACCCATAGCACTTAATAAATTTGGTTTATATCCGGCTCTTCTGTTTTTTATTTTGTATCCATTATACACGGTCGTAACCATACCTGGTTTCATACGCGGATTTACTTTAAAGATAAATAAAATAAAAATAGATTACAAAGAGATAAAAGTTTGATACCTTAAAGGTTTATATAATACCTGCTATCATACATAAATATGCCCGGCTCGTATTACGTACGAACAAAGCGAGGGGATGTCCACATAAAAGACGACATAAACATAGAAAATGTCTTCCTGCGAATACCTGGCGTAGTATCTGTAAACCATTCTGATACCTTAGAGGACGTATTAGATAGGTATTCTGATGTTTCTGGTTTAGATAAAGAGGATTTATCGTACAAAATGACGCCAAAGGATCGTATAGCTCTTGCTGAAATTATTCTAGAATTTTGCGGCGAAACTGAAGGAGTTTATACTATGGAAGGCGCGGCCATAATAAAAGATAATAAATGTGTTATTCTACAAGGGGACAGCTTAGCGGGTAAGAGCAGAACTGCATATGAGCTTAAGAAATCCTATTCTATAGGCGGAGATGATAGCGTTCTGCTTAGAATTTTCGGCCAAAAATTAGAATTCGTGGGGGGAAATAGACACTCTGCCCCCAAATTTTGGCATGATAACAAAGAATATACTGACTTCGGTGAAAATGCCGTAGCCGACTCAGAGGTGGTTGCTGTAATAAAGTTGAAAACAGTTTATACTCCCAATTCGGATAAATATATATTACAGAAATTATCGCCAGATAACCTGCAATTCCTACTATGGTCATGGGTTTCGTCTAAGAGTAGGAGTGTTGGTAGCTATTTGAAGGATATGGAATATCCTTTACCTTCCTTAGATACAAATGAATTATCTAAAAAAAGGTTAAATTTTTGTAAGGAAGCGAGCTACGTTCCGTTCTATTTTTATGAAGGCGGGGTCGAAAACTTATCATCAATAATCTCAATGTTAATAAAAGATGCGGATCACATAAAGGAAGCGGCATATGCCGTAAATTATAAAGATTCTCGGTTAAAGTAATTTCTCAATTTCATTGCATATAAACTTCATGCTCCCTTTTATCTGTACTATTGGGATACTTTTTGCGATCTTTCTAGCCAAGCCGATTCGCTTAACAGATAAATCTATAGTATCTAGTGAACTTAACGGTCTTTTGAACCCGTCTATATAACAACTGTAAAGCCCCCGTATTTCTATACTTAAAAGCTCATACATATGAAAGATGGATTTTTTACTATTTCCCCAAATTATTTTAACATTATTACCCGTGATCTGTGGGTATACAAATGCAGCTATCCTTGGTTTTTCTTCCATACTATCTTGATTTAATCCTTTCATATCCTCGTAAATCTTGTAGTGCTCCTTTATGTAAGGCGAAATTTCTTCCATAATTTTGATTTTTCCGACTATATTAGCATTTCTATCGATAGTTGCTTGACCGTCGGATACAAAATTGAATTTATTATTTTTTACGAGGCTTATGGCGGTACTGCTTTTTCCAGTATCTTTCCAACCAAACAGGAAAATCGCTTTTCCCTCTCTGCTCACAGCGCTACCGTGTATGCTATACATCATTGATTCTTGTTTTTTGCGCTCGAGTAGGTGTTTTGCTATCGAAATTATGTCTTTTGGTTTATTGCCAGTATACTCTGATTTTGGATAGTTTTCCTTCAAGTGAAATTTATTAGATCGATTAACAAAAACATAAGGATATTTTTTATTTACATTGTTAATAGAAGGAGAAGTTACAATTTTTTTTATTAATTTATCATTTAGAGTTTTTAATACCAGTTTTCTGTCACCAATTATGTTTATACCAACACCACAACTCTCTAAAGCCAAACTGGCTTTATCTTTAGTATATAAGGCTTTTGTTACGGCCTTTACATCTTTTTCAAAACTAGCATACCAATTCATACCATGTTAAAATGGGCCCGACGGGATTTGAACCCGCAACACTCTGGTTAAGAGCCAGATGCTCTACCGTGTTGAGCTACGAGCCCACTATTTACTTATGCTATTATGAATAACTCTTGCTTTATTTAAGCTATTAGTTCGGTATATTGGCTGGGGTAAAAATAGATTAACTACGGGTATATCTTTTGATTTCTCCCTTGTTGATATAGTAAAATTCAATTTTTTTGGGTTCTATACTGCTCAATATATAATCTATGTTTTCTTTTTTGTCTTCCAAAGCTACCAAATTTGAGTATCTACCCAATAATTTGTTGAATTCATCAAGCTTCCACTTTTCATCACTGGTAGAGTGATCCTTTGGCAGTATCACATCCTTATACTTTATTCCAACGGAAGATAACATTCTCTCGGTAATCAACCTGTGCTCTTCCCCTTTAGCACTCAGTATTATTATGTCGTATCCTGAGGACTGCATAGTCTTGATGTAATTTATTACGGCAGTGTTTGGCACGGCTTTATCCCAATATTTGTCATGAGCGAGGTAGTACACCTTCCTTTTTGTTTCCTTGTCTTTTTTCTTGACTTCTTCCAAATCCATCTGCTTCCCTAATATTTCCAGAGACGCGGCCCTTATGCAGTCATTTATTAAAAAAAGCGTATCATCAAAATCAGACACTACCGCAGAAAGTTTAGTTTTCACAGTTCTCTAAGGTCAGAATTATTTAAATACTTTGCCGCCTTTACTTCATGATGGGCCTATGGTCTAGTGGTTATGACGTCTGCCTTACACGCAGAAAGCCGGGAGTTCGAACCTCCCTGGGCCCAATCCCCCCTCAAACAAATTTCAGTCTGCGAGAGGACAGAAAAAGTATTTATTCTGATTGAATCATTAAAATATAATAATGACTATGGAAGAGTATAAAAACCTCGAAGAAGAGCTTCTATCAACCATAAACAAAGTAAAAGAGAATGATGGATTTGGGGATTATATATACATTGGGAAGGAAAATATAAAAAAATTAGAGAGTATACTAATGCCGAGGTTCTCCAAAGAGGGAAACTCATTCAAAATAGCATTTAAATGCGATGCAGACTACGAATCTGCAATAGATCTTTATAGAAGGATAGACTTCGAGGCGGACGAGCTGAATGAATCTCTCAAAGGTATATACGGGGATACTAATCTTAGCATTTCATTAACCTCAAAAAGATCCGGAAGCATTTCAAAGATGATATCTATAGGAACCAACGGAAGCGATCCACTTTTTAGAATTCAGTACAACAGCATACTGGACGCGGAGGAGGGCAGCCTTGAGTTGATTTTCAGCAAAAAGGTGACTAAAAACATTGCATCTTGTAAAAATATATTCAAAAAGATCTGGGAGGGAATTATACTAGACAACGAAAGAGTCTCCAATATTTTGGATAAGTACAGCAAGGAATATGATCTGGATGATTATCACAAAAATGGTAGGGATACTCCCATACAGGAGCAGTCTAATCCATATCAAAACAGTAACCTCTTAGAAACAAAGGTCGCCAAGCACAATCTCTGGGATAGAATAGGAGGGTATACGGAAATAAAGAAAACTGTGGAGACGGAGCTTATATATCCACTGAAGAATCGAACGTTTTACAAGGACTTGATGGAGAAAACGATGGGCATCCAAAACCAGCCAGAGATAGGACCAATACTGTTTTACGGGCCGCCCGGAACCGGCAAAACTATGATGGCGAATGCAATCGCCGGAAGAGCGGGCCTTGAGTTTTCATACATAAGCTTGTCTAATATCATCTCCAGATACATGGGAGAAGGCCCGGAAAAGCTAAGAGCCGCCATGGATTCAGCAATCGCGGCAAAGGACAAAGATACGTTGCTATTCATAGATGAAATAGACTCGATAGGAAGCAGAAACTCAAAAAGCTCTTCAGCAGCTGATCTGGATGACAGAAGGCTTGTGAATACCTTTCTCACCGAACTAGACGAAATCGCGGAAACTCGGGGCTCTTCGGTAATAGTGATCGGAGCGACCAACAGCGAGGAAGCGCTGGATAAGGCAATGCTCTCTAGATTCAAAGATGAGATATACTTCCCGCTGCCATCGAAGGATGACAGGGAGAAAATACTACCGCTTTACATAAAGCACCTGGACAAGGTAGACATAAGCAAACTTGCTGCAGCAACGGATGGCTTTTCGTGTAGAGACATAAAAAACATGTCTGAGCGCGCCATAAAGATATTCCTCAAGGATTACGTTGAGAATGGAAGAGAGTCCACATTACCGGATATCAACGACTACCTTAAATCTTCGAGGCAAACCGCAGAAAAGTACAAGATTGGCGGCTCTAACTACACCTCCGCCTACGCCTAAAAATGGATGAAGAAAGCAAAATTTTGCATTCGGCAGAGCATGTGTTTGCACGCTCGCTACAGAACCTTGGCCTTGATATACATGTTAGAAAAGCCGACACAGACGAGCCAGGTGATTTCGGGAAAGCATTCATAAAAGAGACAATACCCATCGAAAAAATAGAGGAAGCCGCAGAGAGCACAAATACGGAACTTTCAAAAAACCTGGAGATAAGCGAGTATGAATTCGAGAATATGGCCAAAGCACTGGAAAAATTCAACAAGCTCAGGTTCAATGAAGATAGGATAGACAAGGAAGGCAGAATCAGAGTAATAAAAATAGGGGATTTTGATTATTCTGCATGCAAACACCAGCATGTCAAAAATACGGGAGAAATAGGGCTCTTTGTCGTGACAAAGGTAAAATACTTAGGAGGCGAGACGGAGATCGACTTTCTGGCCGGAAAGAAAGCAGCTGAGTACGCAATAAAGCAGTCGAATGCGGCGCTTGATGTGTCGATGCACAACAATCTCAGCATAAACCAAATAAACAGGTTCATAGACGACTTGAAGGCCAGGCTGAAGGGCTCGGAGAAGGAAGGAGAAGACCTACTGCGTCTGCTCTTGTCAGAAAGCAAATCAAGTATTTTAGTGCTTAAAGGGGTGAAATTAAGTGAGAAGATGCCTACCGTTTCAAAATTCTTGAAGGACAATCCAGACAGATGTGTTGCGCTGTTGAATGAAACACAGATATTCATAAGCAGGGGCGAGAAAAACAGCACTGATATAAAAACTGCAGCGGAGAATCTGAAAGCAGAAAACCTGTTCATTGGCTCCTATGATGATATGCACTTGTCCGGGAAGCTCACTGATGTAGACAGAGTAAAAGAAGCGATTCTGGATTTTATACATTAAATAGCACTAAAGTATTAATAAAACGCAGGATTATACCATTGATGGAGATAACAAGTCTGAATGCATTGAAAATCTTGAACGCAAATTCAAATTTCACTATAGAAGTGATATTGCGCACGAAGCAGGGCGAATATAGAGGCTCCTCTCCGGCAGGAGAAAGCAACAGCATGTTTGAAGTCAGCCAGTTCAGCACTGGCATAGATAAGGAAATAGAGGAATTCAATGAATTTTTAGGCAAGCTGAAAGGCAGGAAAATTGAATCTTTGAATGACATATTTACAATAGAGAAAGAGCTTCCAAAGGAGTTCATCGGTGGGCCTTCTCTCTCACTTTCTTACGCATTGCTGTATGGGTTAAGTGCTTCACTCGGCAAGGAGCCTTACCAGCTGTTCGAGAAAAAAGCAAAGGTCCTGCCAATATGCAAAATGATAGGGGGAGGCATGCATGCTTCCGGGCTTGGAATGGATATACAGGAAATATTAGTAACGACGGTAAGCGACCAACTACCGGAGAGTATAGGCGGCACGCTTAAGGTATACAAGAAAGTAAAGGAGCTGCTTGAGAAGACCACCAGCAGCTTCCTTGGTGGTGTGGACCCAGAAGGCGGGTTCATAAGCGCGCTTGGCAACTATGAGTCACTAAGCCTAGTCAAGAAAGCGGTGGAGGATATCACCAAGCAGGAGAAGCTGGACATAAGGATGGGTGTGGATTTCGCTGCTTCTACCTTTTATAAAAATGGATCGTATGAATACAGGCGACCCCTGTATGGCAAGGGTAAAATAGATAGAGGTGAACAGGTGGACCTGATAAAAAAGCTCGCAGATGAATTTGACCTTTACTACATCGAGGATCCGGTTGACCAGACTCTTCTCGAGGATTACGGCGAGATAATGAAGAGCTTAAAAAATTCACTCATAGTCGGCGACGACGCGACCGCCACAACGACAGAAAGACTGGAAAAGGCTCGCGGAGACATAAATTCTACGCTAATAAAGCCAAACCAGGTTGGTATGCTAAGTAAGGTTAAGGAATACGCCGACCTTGCAGATAAGCTTGGTGTAGTAAAGGTAGTTTCCCACAGATCGGAGGAGACCTCTATACCGATTATAGCTGATCTTGCGGTTGGGCTCAACGCAAAGTATTTAAAAGTCGGAATCAATAGAGGAGAAAGAGTAGAAAAAATAAATAGGCTAACAGAGATAAGTTAGAGTTATGGTTTTGAAGAAAATAGAAAAGTTAGAAGCGTACAAGACGTACGGCACGAGGATTGGTGCAAACGCCAACAACAAGGCGTTTGAGAAGTTCATATTCAGGAAAATACCCAACAAATTCACTATACTGAACGTGAAAATGATAGATGAGAGGATAAGGCTGGCTGGAAAAATGCTCAGCAACTACAAGAGAAAAGAGATCTTACTGGTCTGCACACTTGACAGCGCGTACTACGGAGTCTACAACTTCGCAAAGCTTATGAATATAAGTGTAAACTTCGGCAGGTATCTGGCTGGATCGCTTACAAACATAGAATACAGGAACTTCTTTGAGCCAAAAGTGCTGCTGGTAACGAATCCAAGAGCAGACAGGCGGGCTATAAATGACGCAAAGAGGATGGACATACCGATAGTAGGGATAGCAAATACGGACAACAAGGTATCCTTCATCGACCTTATAATTCCCGGGAACAACAAGAGTGGGAACAGCATCGGCCTGATCCTATACCTACTTGCATTCGCAATGGGCACCAAGGAGGAGAAAGAGAAGCTGGAAGCGGTGAAGCTCGAGGATTTTGTTTCTAAAGAACTAGATTTTTAAGTATGAAATTTTGTGACATTTATATAGGGGACAAATGCATAGCCAAAAGAGTAAAATACTGCAATACTTTTGGGCTTAAGCTGCTGGGATTGATGTTCGTGAAAACCCCCGGGCATGGGGCCTTTCTGCCGGATGTAAAGGACATACACATGAACTTTGTCAGATTCAACCTTAGGATAGTCTGGCTGGACAAAAACTACAAGGTATTGCACGAAAAGATAGCCAGAAGATGGAGACTTTACTACGGACCGGAGGAAGCTAAACATGTTCTGGAGCTCCCCGAAGACAGCAAAGCGGTTATAAAGATAGGGCAGAAATTAAATTTAAAGATATATGAAAGCAAGGACAAAAGCTAGCGAGATAAAAACAATAAAAACCGACGCGGTAAACAGCAGCAGAAAATCCATAAGCCTGTCCGGATTCAACCTGATTCTACCGGGAAATTCTATAACGACCATAGACGACAGCATAAGAATAAAGAGGTCCGAAGCGAAAGGACCAGCAACCGACTTAAAAAGCGAAATCAGAAAAGCAATCCAGTCATGCAGCCAGTGCACTGCCGTAATGGCATCCGGGGGGATAGACTCATCGGTAATAGCCGCTACGATGAGATCAGAGGGCAGAAAAACCACGATCCTGACAACAGGTATGGAAGGCTCGGAAGACCTTTTCTACGCGGAAAAGCTAGCCTTGGAGTTGGGTGCGGAGTTCATACCCAGAATAATTAAAGAGGATGAGGTAGAGGATATTATGAGAAAGCTGAAACAGATAGATATATATGGATACAATGTTATAATAGGGGTAGGAGAATACACAACAATGGAAAAAGCCAGGGAATCTGGCATAACTCATATTTTCAATGGCTTAGGAAGCGACGAGCTGTTCTTTGGCTTTAATATGCATAGGCAGATTCCTTTTGATGAACTTGAGGACTTTAGGGAGAGAAGATTGAGCTATTTGGGTGCAATAGACCTAGACAGAGTATACAGAATAGCAGAAAACTTCGGCATATCTGTGCATTTTCCATATTTGTCGGATGGGGTCGTAAATGCGGCCCTGAACACTCCTATAGAGAAAAATGAGGAAATTTATGATAAGAAGCCGCTTAGATCCATAGCAATGGATTTGGGTCTCAGCAGCTTTATTGCGGGCAGAAAGAAAAGAGCGTTTCAATACGGTACAGGCGTAGTGAAATACCTTGAAAAGCTTGCTAAAAAAGAAAAATACGAAAACGTAGGTGAATTAATAAAAAGAATATGATAAAAATAAAAACATTTGGTGGATACAACAAAATAGGAAAGAACATGACGGCAATCTATGTCGATGACGATATAGTCATAACAGACATGGGTGCCGATGTAGAAAAGCTTGTGGATTTTGAGGGTGATAGGAATTACTTGTCGCTTAATGACACCCCAAGTCTGATTAAAAATGGTGTAATACCTGATGACATCGACTTCTTTGAGAAGGAAGGCAAGAAAGTAAAGGCGATAGTGCTGACGCACGGCCACCTCGACCATGTATGGGCGGTACCATTCTTGGCTGAGAAGTACAAGTGTCCAATTATAGCGACTCCTTACACCATAAAGGTGATAGAGAATCAGGTATTGAACATGAGACTGAAGCACCTCCAGCTTGTAAAGCTGAACACCGGCACAAAGTACAGGGTTTCTGATGGGATTGAGATAGAGCTTGTAAACATAACGCACTCTATTCCCAACAGCGCGCTCACGGCTATACACACAAAGTATGGCGTGATTATGTACGCAAACGACTGGAAGCTGGACAATAACCCGACTTTGGGGAGAAAACCAGATTACGAGAGAATGGAGCAACTTAAGGCCGAAGGAATACACACTCTGATAGTTGACTCAACGAACGCAGATCAGGATGGATACACTTTCTCGGAAAGCATCGTTAGGACCATGCTTGAAGATGTGATAAAGAAAACCCTTGACAATAAGACCATTTTCATAACCACCTTCTCCTCGCATATAGCAAGGATAAAGAACATAATAGAGATAAGTAAAAAGCTGAACCGGCACGTTATGGTGTTCGGCAGAAGCATGGATACTTACATCCGCTCTGCTATAGACACCAAGATAATCGAACGCGGGCTGGTGCCTAATGTCGCGACGAGGAAGGAGCAGATAAATGAGCTCCTAAAGTACGTTAAGGACAGGCCAGGCAAATATGTGGTGATATGCACGGGACACCAGGGTGAAAGAGGCGCTTTCCTGGACAAGCTGACGACGGGCCAGTATGCATACAAGCTGTCAAGCGAAGACGCGGTAATCTTCTCATCAAGGACAATACCGACGCCGATAAACATCTCGAACAGGAACATGCTGCAGAAGGCACTCGAAAGCAGCGGCGTAAATATAGCAGATAATGTACACGTATCTGGGCACGGCTCAAAGAACGACCTTAAGATACTACTGAATCTACTGAAGCCAAAGCACTACATACCCTCCCATGGCGGCCTGAACAAATTGAGCGCAGGCATAGAAGTCAGCAAGGAACTCGGCTACGAGCTGGGTAAAAATGCGCACCTTCTGATGGATGAGCAGGAAATAGAACTTGCCTAAGCTTATATTTGGTGAACGACAAAATAATACATGAATGAGCTGGCGAGGGTCCTGGCCCCAGACGGTATATACGGCAGCAAGGGAGTAGATGAAGCCACAGTCAGCTTTGCGAAAATATTCGGAGCAAGCAGACTGGACCGCCTGGTAAATTCTTTCAGGCGGAACTATGCACGCGTTTTGGATCTGCTCTTGTCATACACCTCGATGTACCTAGACATTGAGGACATGCGTAACTATAATAAAAGGGAGAAAAAGCAGACGGATGCCCTGCTAAACGGGCTATCTCTGACGTCGATTGCGCTCGAGAGAATAAACTATGAAGTAGAGGCATTGGATAATCTAAAATTTTACTACAAAACATATATATCTGTGCTGCCAAGATAAAATATCAAAATTTAGTCGATTAAGGCGGCATGGACAAAAAAACACCAAAACAGATACAGGAAAAACATTGGGATAGGATGTTAGAGAAAGAGATCGGGGACTACATCAAATCGTTCGATCTATACTCATTCAAGCCCGGATCAAAAGGCGAATTCTTTGGAATAGATACTCCTCCCCCCTACCCGTCCGGCAGGCCCTGGCATTTGGGTGCTGCTGCACACTATTCCAAGATAGACATGATAGCCCGAACGGCCAGGATGATGGGCAAAAACGTTCTTTTTCCCATCGGAATAGACAGGAACGGCCTTCCTGTTGAAAGATACACCGAAAAGAAAAATAATATCAGAATGCGCGATACTGATAGGGAAAAGTTCCTTCAGATGTGCAGAGTAACGCTGGATGAGCTTGAGAAAGAGATGATAGACACGATGCATATTCTGGGCTTTTCGGCCGATTTCAAGAACATATACAGGACAGACAGCCCGGAGTACAGGGCTTTTACACAGGCGACATTCATAGAGCAGTGGAAAAAGGGCACCGTCTACGTTGGAAAAAGGCCTAGCAACTATTGTATAGACTGCGGCACGACAATAGCTGATGCGGAAATAGAGTATAGGGAGATGCAGACTGCCTTGATTTACTTCAATTTTAGTATAAAGGGCAGTGATAAGAAAATAACGATCGCTAGCACTAGGCCTGAGCTCCTAGGAGCCTGCCAGGCTGTCCTTGTAAATCCTGACGATGAGCGCTACAAGGATGTTATTGGGATGTCAGCTGTGACGCCCATCTACAATAAGGAGGTCCCTATAATAGCACATCCATATGCAAAGCCTGAATTTGGTAGCGGGGCGGTTATGATATGTTCATATGGAGACTACAGCGATGCAGCGCTGATAAGGGAGCTGAAGCTGGGGGAAACCGTGCTTATAGACACTTCTGGTAGAATGCTCGAGGCGGCCGGCGAAAAATTAAAAGGACTGAACGTAAAGAAGGCACGGGAAGAGATAGTGAATGAACTCAAGGACGGGGGATACTTCCAGAAAAGCGAGGAAATTGCGCACAGAACGCCGCTCTGCGATAGAAGCAAGACCCCTATAGAGATAATACCTATGGAGGAATATTACATAAATACATCAAAATTCAACGAGGAGATACTGCAGCTGTCGAAAAAGCTTGAATTCCTCCCAGAAGAGCATAGACAGATACTAAACAACTGGATAAAAGTCGCAGGAGACTGGCCGATATCAAGAAGAAGATTCTATGGGACGGAAATACCAGTATGGTACTGCAAGAAATGCGGCGAGCCCTACCTGCCGGAGCCTGGTAAGTATTATCGGCCCTGGAAAGAGAATCCGCCGGCTGGTGCAAAATGCGCAAAATGCGGGTCAAGCGAATTCACCGGCGATGAGAGGACATTCGACACATGGATGGATTCTAGCGTATCTGCCCTATATGTCACAAAACTCTGGAGAGACCAGCCTTTCCACGATGCCACCTACCCGCTGACGATGCGCACCCAGGGGATGGATATAGTGAGGACGTGGCTGTATTACAGCATATTCAGGGGCTACCTGCTAACCGGAAAATTGCCATGGGAGAAAGTATGGATAGATGGCGTTGGACTGGACGAGCACGGGGAGAAAATGGCAAAAAGCAAGGGCAATGGAGTAGATCCAATACCTGTGATAGAGAAGTACACTGCTGATGCATTCAGATTCTGGGCTGCGTCCGAAGGTGGACAGGGCAGCAACTTCAGATTCTCAGACAGCAAAGTAGCGGGCGCAGCAAAATTCCTTACAAAGCTGTGGAATGCCGCCAAATTCATAGATGGACTCGGTAAGCCCGAGAAAACGCTGTCATACGACGAGCTAATGCCGGCTGATAAAATAATTATGGATGTCGCAAATAATCTTACTGAAGAATGCCTCGGGGCCTACAGCAGATTCGATTTCTTTGCGTCTTCAAATAAGATAAGGACATTCCTATGGGATGTTTTTGCGCCAAATTATATCGAGATGGTCAAGTCAAGAGCATACGGTGAAGGTTTCTCAAAGAAGGAAAAGCAATCCGCCCTATACACTCTCAATGAAGTGCTCAAAAAGCTGATCCTCCTGCTGTATCCAATAACCCCCTTCATATCCGATTCAATATGGCTAAGCATGTACTCTGATGAGCCGATCTACAAGTCCTTTTTCCCAAAGGCTGACAAGTACAATCGGGAGTCTATTAACAAGATGAAAAGTATATCGGAATTCAACAGCAAGGTCTGGTCTGAGAAAAAGGGTAAGGGGCTTCCCCTAAACTCCGAGATAGAACTCCCAATACCAGAGGATCTAGCCGAATTCGGCCAGGACCTCAAGAAGATGCACAGGATAAAGGGCTGAAGATACTTAGCGATGAGAGGATCAGGAGCATTCATAGGGACTTCGGGATGGTCATATAGCTGGAATGAAGGGAAAAGCCTTGACTGGTACGCATCTAGCTCTGGCCTGAATGCGATAGAAGTAAATTACAGCTTTTACAGGTTTCCCTCCAAAAGCGCAGTGCTAGAATGGTCAAAAGAGGGAAAGGATTTGTCATGGTCGATCAAAGTCAACCGCTTCATAACGCATGTACTAAAATTCAATGAAAAGGCCGAAAGACCGATGAGGGACTTTATAAAAACCTTTGAAGCGCTGGAGAAACGAATCGACAACTACCTTTTCCAGCTGCCTCCTGTTATTAAGCAGGATAAAAAAGAGAGGATACTTGAATTTTTGGATGATACGGGGACCAGAAAAAAGGCTGTAATAGAGCCGCGCAATCTATCTTGGTTTGATGAGGAAGTGTTCAGGTATTTCAAAAAGAACAATGTCACGCTTGCTAGCATCGACTCGCCGCTGTGGAGAGGCATCGTGAAGACCAGCGATAAAGTCTACCTAAGGCTGCATGGCAGAGATAGCTGGTACAGCTACAGATATTCCAATTACGAGCTCGGTGAAATCGCAAAAAAACTAAAAAAATCTGGAACCAAGACCTCATTTGTATTCTTTAACAACGACCACGCGATGCTTGACAACGCGAGGAGCATGAGAAGGCTTCTCAGTCCTTAACAAGATACTTCTTCTCGGCTATACCCATAGCCTTCATGTAAGAGACTAGTCCTACTCCTACAACTACTGCTATCACTATGAAGAAGCCAATCCCTAAGTCGTGCAAATTGTGTATCTGAAGCGGGGTGATGACTCCAAAGGTCAAAGCCTCCGGAAAGATTATTATAACTATTCCTGCTGCCAGAAATGTAAGACCGCCATAAAGCAGAACGCTGGAGGATATGTACCTCGCTATGAACTGAAGCCCTTTAATGCTTACTTTCTTTATTCTTTTTATCCATGTCCCGAACAGAGCACCAAAAGCAAACTGCATTGTCATTGTACCGAGCCCGAACATCAGACCCGGCAGAAAGGCTACATAAGCGTTCGGCATGCTTGGCACAAAAACAAAGTATATGATAAGAGCGAAGGCCCCAAAACCAAATCCTGCTATCAATCCGTGGATGAAAGCCATCCACGTCTTTACGTCCCTTTTGTAGAAATCCGTGTCCTTGTGCCTGAATCTCTTCTTTAGCCTGCCGCTTATCAATTCATCCACTTCCACATGGGGATAAAAGCTGCCGTACTTTACGTAATGTCCTGCAATGTACATAACCGCTCCGACTATTGTGTAGACTATTCCGAAGAACAACGGCGAGGCAATGAAATCCTTAAAGCTTGCCAATCCAAATGCAAATGCGAGGAAAACAAGCTCAGACATCAGAGCTCTCTGCAGCGTAAATCCAGCGGAGAATATGGCCCCCACCTCGGCGCCCTTCTTTGTGCTTCCGCTGCCTACAGCATAAGAGAATGTTATCGGCCATGTGTGCTCATCGGGTGTTATCCCGTGCACTATACCCAGAAGGTATGATAGAAGTAGGGTGATGTATAACCCTTCATATACAGGGTTAAAAAGATTAATGTCCATGATAACTAAACTCTAATTTACAATAACATCTCTACTATTTATATATACTCTTTTTGTAGAAAAACATTTTAACCAATAAAAGTGATAAATTTCGATGATTAGAGGCATAGTTTCAGACCTTGATGGAACGCTCATAAATACAGCTGGGATACTTGCAGAAGCATGGGCACAGGCATTTAAAGTAAGTGGGATTTTGTTGGGCTCTGACGAACTGCTTAAAAATACGAAAGGCCTTGCCCCTAAAGACATTTTAAAAAAATACAAAGTGGGTGAGACGGATCTAAAAAAGCTGCTTTCAGTACGAAGAGCGGAAGCCCTGAAATTAATAAAGTCCAACCCAAGCATACTCTACCCAGAAACAATTGATTTTCTAAATGAAGTGAAACACAGAAATATAAAAATTGCAGTTGCAACTGGAATGTCACGTGATCTTCTCAGGGATGTTCTTGAGACAAGCGGGATAAATGGCCTGCTGGATGCAGTGGTGAGCTCGGATGACGTAGCTCATGGAAAACCAGAACCGGATATTTTTATAGAAGCCTTCAACAGGATATCAATCAACCCAAAAGAAGGCCTTGTGCTGGGGGACAGCGAGAATGATATAATTCCAGGACACAGAATCGGTGCACTTACTGTATTCATATCCAGGGATGGAGCTAACCTGCCTTCAGCCGACAGGAGTGTAAGCAACCTGATGGATATCCTTGACCTCCTAAAATATTAATAGATTAGGGATCATAGAGTATAATGAAGAACAGCCCTCTATAGGAAGACAGAAGATTTGAAACCAAATGCCTTGTGTTCTCCTGCATGTAACCGGCGGGATGTGCAATGTGCTAGAGTATTTGAACCTTCATGAATACGCTGTAGAATCAGATTATAAAAACACTGACACATTCAGTGCAGCGCTGATCTAAGACCGAAAATTAATTAAGCCAGCAAAACGTATAAAGATATATGAAAAGAACTAAATTATACGATTTAGTGAAGGACAGCGGTCCGGTTTTGGGCTTGGCAGGAGCATATTACCAGACCGGGTATCTGTTTATTGGACTTTCGCTCTATGCCTCTTTTCTAGCAGGCTATTCCGTGTATAGGCACTACAAGCATATTAAGAACAACTATTGAAGCTATAGATACAATCTCTGACGACAGAGCCTATACAATCTGTGGGGGGTATAGTATATCTCTTCCTTAATTTCACTACTGCCCCAGTATATACACAAAAGTATATACTTTCAATAATTCATCCCTAAACCATTCAAAATCGATATCTAATCGGGATAGGTTTCATTTAGAAGTATTCTGATAGTAAAGTAGGAGTCATCTGCGAGAAAAATCACTAATTAGTGATTCGTGAAAAAGGAGAAAAAGTTCGAGAACTCGAGGTTTAAAATTAGATATCTATGAAGGTGGTGGTTATACTAAATAAATTAGTACTTTGTATGAAATGTGATGATTTAAACTTAAATATAGAAATTGTTATAATGGAACTATGAGTAAAGGCATATCCATAAAAGGTAAACCAGTTCTTTTAGATCCTAAGAAAGATAAAAAGATTTGTGGAGTTAATTAATGTCAAATGTACTTTTTGTTTGCAAAGAAAACGAGTACAGGAGCCAGATAGCAGAAGCATTATTCAATAGTATGACAATAAAACATCATGCCATAAGTGCGGCAGGCGAAGAGCCGGCTAAAAAAGTAAGTAAAGATGCGATATCATTGTTAAAAAGAGTATATGGTATAAACATGAGCCAGCAGAAACCCAAAAGGCTTACTAAATCAATGCTTGATAACGCCGACAAGATAATAATATTATGCGACCCTAGAGACTGCATCCTTATACCTAAAAGTTATGCCACAGAACATTGGGATATACCAAAAATGGAAACTTTGGACGAAGAAAGTAAAATTAAGGAGGTAGGCACGTTTCATCAAAAAATAGCAGAATTAATAGCCGAGTTGAATTGATAAGAGATGCAACCCCCGAATCTATCTTAGCCGAAGTTTTGTCTAAAACGTCCGTGTTTCTGAAGCGCAGTACGACATCGTCATCAAGCTTCTTCATAGGGGTATAATGCAGTTTTGATACCAGTAGCCGCCGGCGCTCTAATTCCTTTTTTCACCATCTCAGTTTACAATTTTTTACCTATGCTAGCGGCGTTGGCGATGGCGTTTAGCTCAGTCACTGTAATTTCGAATTCTTTATTACTAAATAGATTTAAGCTTGTTAAAGCTATAAAATAAATTGAAAAATGTTATTCTCCATAGTCCGCACAGGCGCTAGTTTATTGTATATACTCTAAGTTTTACAGTAACTGATAGTCCAGTATGTTACGCACATATCAAGTAAATGTTAAGTTTATATAGGTAAAAAACAAGATTATTATATCATGAATAAAATCATTATAGTAATAGTGGTTTTAATTGTAGCCATTGGAATAGGTATCTTCTATGAACTTGGCCCCTTCCTTCATCCAAGCCCCAGTTTAGAGACAACTGCATTTAGTTCTGCATTGAGTGGAAGTTGGGTAGAGACTTATAACCAGACATACACTTCAAGTATCATTAATAGTAGTAATGTCTCCTATTACCCGGGCCAGCAATCGCTTCTAAAGCAGCAATTTAATCTAGTTGGTTCGGCTCAGTCACCTATATCTGTCGATATATCCGTGTCAAATTTCAATAGCACGTCTTATGCGGCATCAGTTCTCTCCGAGCTTACTTCGGCCATTTCTAATTCGAGCAGTTTTAGTGTTAGTAATCATTCATCTGGAACATACTCTGGAGTGCCATATTTGTACCTTAATGCGACACAAAATATCAGTGGCAGTACCGTTGTTGCCGGTTTTAGTCCATTCACATTTTCTGATGTTAAGTGCGGGCCTTTAGGCGAAGGACTTCAAATGCGAATCATTAACACCGCCGGATTTTCAGTGAAGTTGACCAGCGAAAGAATAATATCTTTTAATGGATTAGCTGGGAGCGCAGCAGGTAACCTAACAGGTACACTAGGACCAATGGCTTCAGTGCTTTTAGGTTTTAATCCATCAATCACTTATTGCCCATCGACTGGGAACTCAGTATACAGCGCACAGATAGCTATAAACTATACATATAAAACTTCTTTTGGTCTAGAGTCTTTTACGGCAGTTGGTACAATATCCGGGCATTCCCATCCTGGACCTGCTATCCCTATAACCGCACTTGTACTTATAGACAATAGTCATCTTATCACAATCATATTTAATGGAACCAGCATAAGCTTGGCGAAGGCCGAGGCTCTCTTCTCTAGTATTGAAGCGTCCCTGATTAAACAAGCCTCAAGTATAAGTAGTACTTCTACTAGCACTACCTCTAATAGTAGTACTCCTGCCACCACAAGAACAGGGTTTGCTCCATTTATGGTTTCCGTGCAGACTTGCAATAACACCGGTATGTATATTGCCCTGACGAATGAGGGGGGCGAGACAGTTACTCTGGAAAATTCACAAATAATCTCTTCACAGGGCGTCAATGAAAATTATAGCACAATATTTACCCCGCGCATTTTATCTGTTGGACTGACTTCGCTTATGGTTTTGAAGGGTGCTTCTTGTGCAGGTCTAACTTATAGCGCTACGCTTAAAATAACTTATAGTGAGGGCGCCTTTAATTTCAGCTCGATAGGCGTCATAAGGAAGTAGGTTTACGCTTGAATATAAAAGATCGTTCCTTACTATATATATGATAGCTTAATGAAGCCAATTTCACAGAGCATATTATAATAAAAAGTTTATAAGTATAGACTTGTTGATATCTATATGAAAGCTGCGAACAATGTCAAATTGACAAATTTAATTACTACAGTTATTTCGCTGATCGCCTTTTTATTAGTGCTCGGGAGCGGATTCTCCAACTGGGTCAGTTTACCTGCCCTGTATGCCGCGTTCGCGGCGGCACTTGGCCAAGTAACCGGGTACAGTTTATATGGCATGCTCAGTCGGTTGGGTTCTATAGGTACAACGGCGGCCGGTTTGTTCATAGCAGCCACGATCTTTTATGCGATATCCCTGATATTTTCTGCAATTACTCTCATATCCCTACTTCCAAAGTATTCGAATCGCAGCACCCATAAATCCTATCTTTTTGTGGGGGTCCTTTGTATTCTTACGTCGATTTTAGGTTTTGCTGCGGTAGGGGCTATACCTTCTTCTAGTGGCGTAAGCGCAGTTGCAGGTGGAGGAATAGAGATGGTACTTTCCGCTGGGATAATTTACATAATAATTTACATACTTGATCAGATTGGCTTCGGAATTGATAAGATAGTTGATAGTATATTATCATAATTAGTAAGTAATTATTTTTGGTGTACCTAAAAGTATTTAAATAGTAAAGGTATTAGATTATTCATGGAGAATTCAGATGCGAAGACATCTTTCATCCTTCTGCTTATAGGGGGCGTTCTAACGATACTTTCAGGATTGGCTTACCTATCACTTGCATCATTTTTTGCTTTTATACCAATAATAGGTACACTCGGTATAGGGGTCGCAATAGTGGGTGTGGTATCTGGTATCGTGATGTGCGTATCAGGAGTAAAAATAAAGGATAGTCCAAAAGATAGCAAGACATGGGCGATACTTGGATTGATCTTCTCTTTTATTGGATGGATCGGCGGTGCCGGGTTTGGTATAGGTTTTTTACTTGGTTTAATAGGTAGCGCAAAGGCGCTTTGAATCTTTATGTGTCAAGGTTGCATAGTTCCAAGTTACATAGCGTATACACATAAAGAGTGTACTTGTGAATGTAAACCTGAATGGATAATTCAAAAAGGGCTAGCTTTTAAAAAACCATACTGTAAGGAATGCAAACACTACAGAACAAAAAGTGGCAAGCCCACAGGTTTGATGAAGGTTAGCAACTTGATGAACCCAGTAAAGCGCACCGTTGGACCAAAATAAGCCATTAAAATCCAAATAAAATCGGTTTGTTCGTATTTTTGAAGTTTTTATCAAAAGAATGGGGACCTTTGTCTCTTACAGTGTCCCTTGTCTGATATTATTTGCTTAATTTCCAAAGAAAATTAAAATAATTCCTGAAGTTTTCTGATACTTCTTTTCGGTCTATTAATATGTAAGCTGGGTACCTGCCCCAGATAACCAAAACAGTCTTGTTTCCATAGACATTTATTGTAAAATGCACGTTGAATATCTCCTTTATGGATCTTACCCTAGTAAGGGGCTGTTTTTTGTAATAATTTAGCCAATTTCCTTCTTTCTCAGTTATTATAATTCGTTTTCTGATACCCTTTTCTATTCTCTTCTTATCCCATTTCTTTATAAATTCTCCCATGCCACTGTCGCTTTCCGAAACGCCGATTACAAGGTGTTCCTCCCCTTTGTTTAACGTATTCAAAATATCATTGAAGATTGTTCTCGCCGCTTTTGGTCCTTCAAATATGAATATCTCTTGCTTGTTTTTCGCGGTGCTACTTAGCTTTTCCAGAAGGGGCATTGCCTCAAGCAAAGCATCTTCCTTGTCTTTTAGGATTCTTATTAAATTTTTTGGATCCGAGGCGAAAAAATACTTCTTTTTGCCTTTTATATTATAAGAAACCAGCCCCTCTCCCATAAGCCTTTGAAGGCAGTTATACGCTACTGAACTGTTAAGCCCGGATTCTCGGAGTATCGGCCCTATCATTGAACTTCCCAGTTTTATAAGTGATAAGTAAACTTTGCTTTCCGCATTTGTAAGTCCTGCGGATTCTATGGTCTTTTCAACATCCATACTCTCCTTTTTAGGAGAGTTTTATATAAATACTTTGCGTGGCAAGATTAAATATGGGAATTTCATTCTTGGGTGCAGACAGAAACGAACCTGTAAAGTTTGAGGTAAACCGGACTACAGAAAAGTTTCTAGAATACTATATATCTGCGTTGGAATCACTCCGCTATGTATCACTTGATTTTAAAAGAATGGATTACGAGGACGAGGAAGAGGAGAGAATTAGAAAATCCAGACCTGACAAACCTTTGACATTTAAAGAATCAGAAGATATTGAAAAGAGAGCTAAAAAGAGAGCTTACAAGCGTATTAAATTGGAAGACCTGTTCAAACCAAATGAGTATAGCACCGGACTTATAGACCTATTTGATGAGGTTAAGCTACCATATTTTGATCAGGAAGAGAAGCTAAACTACTCTTCACCGAATGTCTTGCTAAATGAATCCTATGCGAATTTATACGACATGAGTCCAAAGTTTGGACTTACTAACAGGTTGGAAGAGATAATGATAGTAAAAGGCAATGCGTTAATCAAAAGAAACAAGTCCAAAGTAGATTATTCCAATGGATTAATACGAGAAGAACTGCAAAGGCTTACTAATAGGATGATAGAATACTTTCTAAGTCGTACTTTAATATTGTATTCAGAGTATTCTAAACCGGTAAATAAATCAAATGTAAGCAGTGAGTATTTTTCAATGTTCAATAAGATGAAAATACCTATCCTTGAGCTTACCTTGGTGAATAGAGGAGAAAGCTTTCATTTAATACACAAAGTCAAAAAACAATATTTAACATTTGGCGATGCGATTGAGAAGATTACGAAAAAGGTATTAACATACGACCCACGGAGTTTTTCTGATGAAGAGGAGGAAATATATCGGCTAGACCGGCTGGTTGGATTAAATTTTGCCAGGGAAATTCTGCAAAAGATGAAAAACTAGTCCAAAAGTTGGTGCAGATAACGCTTGTTTTATCTTAAATATCAATTATAAAGCTATTGTCTGAAAATAACTCTGATCTTGATATTGCCATTGTTGAGTCTAATACAATATGCAGAGCTCGCCTAAAATGTTCGATAATTTTACTGTATTATTTAGGTACCCTCTATATCCTTTGTCAAAGTATTGCCTTGTGTTGGCTGTGCCTGGTAGCCTGGTCCCTTTAATGCTACGTATAATCTGTAGCCTAAGCCGGCGAAATAATATGAAGATAAACGATATCTTAGATATGGGGTTATCCCCACGCTCTTAAGATAACTTGCAGTTTTTTTCCTTATTACTTTGTTCGCAGCTTTGTACTTATTCATATCAAATCTAAGACTATTTTTACTAAGGTAGGAAGTATACAATGGTTTGTCTATAAATTTGAATTTATAGTTTTGTGCTATCCTTAAGTACATGTCCCAGTCCTCTGCGGTTTTGAGCCTCTCATCAAAGTCTCCAGTTTTTTCGAAACACTCCCTTTTTATAAGTCCAGCGCTAGAATCTACTACACAACCTTTTGTAAGCTTTTTATGGAGGTTTTTTGCATAACCCGGTTCATATTTTCTAAAAATTGTAGGTACCTGGCGCGTACGTCCAGAAGGCCCAACTTCTATGTGTGAACAGTATACTACGCCTGTATCCGCATTCTCTCCTTCAAAGCCTTCTAATAAAATCTTGAGTTTCTGTGGTTTCATGACTATATCATCATCTTGAAAAGTAATGTAAGCCCCATTTGATCGGGATAACCCCAAGTTTCTTGCAGCAGCTGGTCCAGTACCCGCGTCACGTAAATACTTTATTCTTGGATCTTTTTTGGAGTATTGTTCTATTAATTTATGGCTCTCTTCATTATCTGAACCGTCGACAACAAGTAATTCAAAATCTTTATACGTTTGGTTTAGTACACTTTCTATAGAGGTCTTCAGCTGTTCTGGCCTGTTTCTTGTAGCTAGGATTACGCTCAGATTTGGCTTTCCTACAACTATTCCATTGGCAGCGCTACTTGTGCTGCTTATACCCTTTTCATTTAGTGTGTTTTCTAAGTTTATATTACCCATATCGTTACTACTATTTAGAGATAACTATATATAAATACTTATCGGCCGTCATAAATTTGGCCCTTTTAACAAATATGGTTAGTGGATATTAATTATATCTATACATAATCGCAGGAAACTTCTTATCTGAGGCCTTATTATCTCCAGAAATCTGGCTCTGCTGTCATAAGACTCTTTGCCGGAATTCAGGTACTCTTCGTAAGAATTAAGGTGTTCATGGTCTCTGTCTATAAACTTTTGGATCGCTTTATAACCTTCGGGTATGTGAATGGCATCTATTAGTTTTAATTTGTAATACGGCTCCTTTCCATCTTGGTACTATTTGTGCGTATCTTATGCCCATCTATACTTAATGAATAAGAAGAAAAGTTATATTAATAACTTAAAATAGTGCATAAGTCTGTGCGTAACTAGTCCAAAAGACGATGGTTTTACCCAGCCCGTTGCGCAATAGATCAGTGCAAAATGGAAAACATAAATGGCCAGAAGTGCTAAATACTGTTATGATAATAGGTTTATTTTCAGCAAAGGAAATTGGGGAGAAGAAGCTAGAGCAGATAATCTCGAAGAAACTAGATTCTGTAAATAACATGCAGATAGCACTGACGCGGTCAGGGGATATAATTGTCTATCCTCTGGATTACCCCAACTCGATCTCCACTTTTCTCAGGGTGCTCTCGATCTCAGAGTCCGTAATATTCGTCCTAAACCAAGAAGTGTCTGCGCTTGACGCTGAAATCGCACTTGCTATAGAATTCTCAGCTTTGCAGAAAGGATACGTGCTGACAGATGATTACTCAGATACCCAGTCATTTGATGCGCTCTTTTCAAAGTACAAGCTTGGAAAGCTACCTAAAATAAGGGAGCTCGCCGAAATTGATCGCCGAAGCGACTCACAGAGCCAGGCAGGCGCGTCTACTGTATCAATAGACAAGCATTTCATAGTAAAGGGAATCGGGCAGGTCGTTCTTGGCTTCGTTTTGGATGGAACCGTTAAAAAGGGGGATAAAATGTACCTTTTGCCATCGGGGAAGCAAGTGATTGTTAAGAGCATACAGGTTATGGACGAGGATAAGAACTCCTGCGGTAAAGGTGAGCATGTCGGCTTGGCGTTGAATAACGTGGATGATAAAGACTTTGATGTTAATTACTCTGTATCCTCTTCAAACGAGGTAAAAAGTGAATTTGCTTGTGTCTTCACTAAGACCGATTTTTATAAATTAGACCCGTTTGCATCGTCTGTATTGACATGTGCTATAAACGGCAGAAACTTTGGTCTGAATCTAAAAAAGGAAAATGAAAAAACATTAGTTTCATTCAGTAAGCCCATTCTGAAAAGTCAAGGGAGTATAGTAGTGGCAGATACCAGCTTGGCTGTAGGAAAAAACAGAATTGTCGGAGCGCTTTCTATAGATTGATTAAAAAAGTATAAATATAAGCTTTAATCTAGATTCTAATAAGAATCATAAGTTCATGCAATTATGCACTGTAACTTATAAGTCGCTTTAGTATGGAAATATCGGAAAAACTGAGTGAGCTTGAAAAGGCATTAAAATTGTCATGGAGCGACGACACTAGCGTCGATCCGGATGTCTGGAGAAATAGAAACCAAAGGGGCTGTCCATATAAAATACTTCAGAGCATTAGAAAAGAAAACTCCAATAGGGGTTTTGACCCGGGGTATGATGCGTTTATAGCAGATCGGTCTTTTTATAAGTTTATCGAGCTCTTTATATATCTCAAGGAAAATCCTGTTAATAGTAGGGCATGGGGCCAGGGCGCAGTTACAGCGCTTGTGGTACAGGATTATCTTGGTGGTAAGCTAGTGCAGATTCCGGTATCGAATATAGTAGGGATGTCCTCACATTACTACAATGAGCTTCCAGACGCAAAGGAGATCGATCTTTCCAAGAGTCAGTTCGATGGGTTAGACGTTAAATTCGGCGAGAAAACGTACATAGAACGGGGCTATCTCCTTTCACCAAAGTTTCCTCAGATCACTAAAGGGTATAAGTTATTGAGAAAAAGAGTCTCCAACCTTATATAAGGAGTAAACTCGAGAAGCAAGATTTTGTAGCGATAGAAATGTTTAAGTTCTTTGAGTGCATTCATAAATCATGGAAAAACTGAAGTTAAGCGAATACTTTTCTGAAATATACGACGAGGGGGAAACTCCTAAATTTAAGGTATTCATAGACGGTAAATGGGTAAAAACAGAGCAGAAAATGGATCTTGTCTCGCCTATTGACGGGACAAAAATCGCAGAGGTAGGTTCTGTAAGTGAAAGCGACATAAGGAAAGCGGTCGACTCTGCAGTCAATAACAAATCAAAAATAAGGGGCATGGCCGCAATCGATAGGCTCGAGTTAATAAATAGGATACGCTTGGAACTTGAGCAGCATAAGGAAGAAATAGTCAAGGTCCTGATGATGGAATCCGGCAAAGCCTTCAAATCCGCTAACGGTGAATTAAACGCCACAATAGAGAGATTAAGGCTGAGCATGGAAGACTCGAAAAAGATAACAGGGGAGTACCTGCCAGGGGATTGGTCCAGCGATACAACCCAAAAGATAGCGCTGGTGATCAGAGAGCCGCTCGGTGTTGTTTTAGGTATCTCACCATTCAATTATCCAGTTTATACGTCAGTTGCAAAAGTCATGCCGGCCCTGCTGTCAGGAAACTCGGTTATACTCAAGCCCCCTAGCTCGGATCCGCTTGCATTTTTAATGTGTGCCGAAGTGTTTAGGAAGGCAGGAGTCCCTCCAGGTACTTTGCAGGTTTTGACTGGATCTGGTAGTTTATCTGGTGATCTCTTAACCAAGGATGAAGGCATAAACATGATAAGCTTCACCGGCAGCACAGACGTTGGGAAGCACATAGCAAGCATAGCCGGGCTGAAGAAACTGCACTTGGAACTTGGCGGCAAAGGTACTGCACTTATAATGGAGGATGCAGATTTGGATCTTGCGGCAAAGGAGTGTGTAAAGGGCTCGCTGGAGCTGGCTGGGCAGAGATGCGACGCTGTCAGCAGGATAATAGCTTTGGAACCCATCTACGATGCTTTTGTAAAAAAATTGGAGGAGCATATGAATGATTATTCATTTGGGAATCCAATGGAAGGAGATAAGATAACGATGGGACCAGTTATAAGCGTCAAAGCAGCAGAGCGCATAGATAAGATGGTAAAGGACGCTGTTTCAAAGGGTGCGAAGCTACTCAAGGGCGGCAGCCACAAGGAAGCTTACTATGAGCCAACCTTGCTGGCGGATGTTCCTCTGGATGCTGATATAGCAAATGAGGAGACGTTTGGTCCAGTGGTAACAGTGATAAAAGCAAAGGACAAGGACTCGGCCATAAGCATCGCCAACAAATCTAAATACGGCCTGGATTCTGCGGTTTTCACGAAGGATTTCTACTCGGCTTGGGAGACAATGAAGGCTTTACAAGTAGGCAACGTTACATTGAATTCCGCACCTTCGCACGGTACAGCTTATTTCCCATTTGGGGGCGTCAAGGACTCTGGTGCGGGAAAGGAAGGGGTTGGCTACAGCATAGAGGAGATGACTGCATTAAAGACAATAATACTCGACTTATCACCCAAAAACCTCGGTAAAAAGTACTTTGGGAGCTTCAAGGACTGAATTTAAAGGTTTAAATTTTGTAAATTTCATATCTAAGCAGCATGGCTAAGCAGAAATGGGAGAAAATAATAGAATTAGTGATAATAGGAATAGTAGTATATATAGGATTTGTTTCTATATTTTATAGCTGGATCGATACTGCTTTCGGCATAACCGTTAACATAGTGGTTCTGTCTGTAGTTGCATTGGTGGCCTCTTTCATGGTTGTTTACGCAATAAAGATTTTCGACCGGCAGGATTAAGCATATGAGATTCAAGAAAAGATACGTACTGGTATTTGTGGATGGGTTTAATGACGTGGATGGCTTCTCGAAGGCCGTCTTCTCCATCCTGGACAGGTTTGACCAGTTCCTAGCAATAAGAGCGAGAGTGAAAGTAATCCCTGAGCTAACTGTAAAAACAAAAAATGGTCTGCTCGGAGTCATATCTGTGAGCAATGAGCAGGTTCAGCACGTTATTTTCTTACTTTCAATGTTTAGTAAGTTTTATAAAGCAAATCTGCTTACAATAAGAAATAGTGGAAATCTAAAACGCATAAAATTGGAGGAAAAAACTTATGGAACCACCGGGTGACTTAATGGGCTATGATCGCGCGATAACTTTGTTTAATCCAGATGGAAGAATCTTGCAGGTAGAATACGCAAAAAGGACCGTATCGCAGGGTTTTGCCGCGGTCGGACTTGTGGGCAAGAACTCTATCGTTTTTGTAGCTGATAAAAAGCTGCATGATCTTGAGAAACTGATCGTGCCTGAGAGTATAGAAAAGGTATTCAAGATTGATGAGCATATAGGTGCAGCCATAGCTGGGATGATAGCGGATGGCAGGACTCTTGTGGAGAAAGCACAGGTAAATGCTCAGCAATTTAGGGTTACCTACAATGAGGAGGCGGATTTGACGCTTATTGTTAAGGGTATAAGCGCTGAGATGCAGTCGCTTACGCAGTATGGAGGAGCAAGGCCATACGGTGTTAGCTTGATTTTCGGTGAGGTAAAAGAAGGAAAACCAGAGCTGTTCATGCTAGATCCAAGCGGCACATTTTTCCAGTACAAAGGCGTTGCGATCGGAGGTAACTCAGACTCAATAAACAAGTTCCTGGAGAAGGAATACAAACTTGATATGGACACGGATTCCTTGGTGAAGCTTGGAATAAGGGCGCTTAGACTGGAAGACAGCAAGGTTGCTCCGGATAAATTCGAGATTGCAGTGATAGACTCGGATGGCTTCAGGAAACTAGAAAGAGACGATACAGCGAAGTACATATAAAGCATTTAATAATTTCATGGCAGACAGAGTTATAGCTAGACTGAAAATAAAGGACAAAAACTACGAGATATTCGTAGACTGCGATAAGGCAATGGATATCCGCCAGGGCAAGAGCCAGGACGTCGAATCTGCCCTAATGGTCGACAAAGTATTCAAAGACATAAAGAAGGGCGAAGTCGCTGGAAACCTAGACAAGCAGTTTGGCACCGATGACATAAATAAGATAGCCCTAGAAATCATAAAGAGAGGAGAGGTCCAGGTAAGCGCAACCTACAGGGAGAAGCAGCTAGCGTTGCTGAAGAACAGGATAATAGATTCAATCTCCTCAATGGCCATAGACCTCAATACTAACCTACCAATTCCCAGGCAAAGGATCGAGCTTGCAATGCAGCAAGTGCATCACAACTTCGACCTCAACAAGCCTGAGAAGGAGGAAGAGGCAGCAGTGCTTGAACAGCTGAAGAAGATACTCCCGATAAGACTTGGGGAATTTTCCTACAAGCTTTCGGTGCCTTTGCAGTATGCGAACGAGGCAATGTTATATTTAAAAAGGCTGGCAAGCATAAAGACTAATACACGGACCGACGATGGATTGATTGTGGAGTTTTCGGTTAAAGCCGGCAGTGAAGCCGAACTTTTGAACAAGGTAAAAAGCGCAACACACGGTTCAGCGGTCTTTGAAAAGATGTGATTTTATGACAGAAATAAAAAACTATGAGATAGTTACGCCCGGCACCCTGTTGTCGGAGAACGGCGAAGGAGGCGAGGGCACATACACAGAAGGCAAGAAGGTCTTTTCCAAGTTTCTTGGAACTGTGCAGGTATATGATAACCGAATTTCGGTTTCTCCAATGACAAGCAGCTACATACCGCACGAGGGCGACAACGTGATAGGGAGAATAATCGAGGTAAGCACGAAATACTGGGGAGTCGATATAGATGCCCCTTATTACACAAGGCTGGACTCAAGGGATGTGAATTTCAGGACTGAGATCGGAGAGCTCGATAAGTACCTTGCGCTTGGAGATCTTATATACGCAAGAGTCTTTAGGATATACGCTAATAATTCCGCAGATGTATCTATGCGCGGCTCTAATTTTGGAAAGCTCGAATCGAACAGGGTTTCAAAAATAAATATATCTAGGATCCCGAGACTTATAGGCAAGGAGGGCTCGATGATAAACATGATTAAGGAAATGACCGGATGCGAGGTCCTTGTCGGCCAAAATGGAGTAGTGTGGGTGAATGGGCCTGAAGATGGCAAGGCTGCAGCGTTGGCAGCCGTAAAATTCATAGACGAAAATTACATGAACCAGAACATGGTTGAAAGCGTAAGGAGGTTATTAGAAAATGTACGAGGAAAGGTTTGATAAAAGAGGATTTGATGAGTTGAGGCCGATGGAGGCCGAGACTGGTATAATACCAAATGCAAAAGGCAGCGCCAGGTTCAGGATAGGCAACACAGAAGCCATAGCCGCAGTTTACGGCCCGGAAGAAGTTAAGCCGAAGCATTTTGAAAAAGTAGACAAGGGTATAATAATGTGCAAGTATGATATGCTTCCATTTTCAGTGCCAGATCGTGCCAAGCCGGGTATGGATAGGCGTGACATGGAGATTAGTGATGTCATCACAAATGCCCTGAACAGAGCCGTGATTTTGGAAGAGTTTCCAAGGTCGATGATAACCGTGAGGGTCTATGTAACGCAGGCGGATGCGGGAACAAGGTGCGCTAGTCTTACCGCCGCTTCGATGGCATGCGCTGATGCTGGTCTTCCAATGAGGGATCTGGTCGCCGCGGTTGCGGCCGGAAAGATAGGGGATTCGATCTGCTTGGATCTAACCAAAGAGGAAGAGGATTTCCATGAGGGGGGAGCCACCGACGTTCCCATAGGTTTTCTGCCGTCGAAGAACGAGATAGTGCTTCTTCAGCTGGACGGAAAAGTAACGAAGGAGGAGCTCAGCAGGATAGTAGAAATGGGAAAGCTGGGTGCAATGAAAATATACGAATTGGAGAAGTCTGTTTTACAAGGGAGGTTTTCAAATGAAAGTAAAAGTTAGGGGAGTTTATTCGACTGCAATAACGAAGATACTTGTCGATGCTGGCATAGAGATAACGCAGGCAGCAGACGCAATCAAAGAAGTATTTAAGATAAGTTCGGAAGATAGACCGGACGTAGTAATAGAGGATATAGAATCAAGGGAAGGAGTGTACATTTTTGGAACCGGTGCAAAAACGGTTGTCGACGTAATCAAAAAACAGCTTGAATTCAGCATATTCTACAAGGAGGAAGTCGGCAAGATATACTGCGGTATAATAAAGAACGTAGACCAGAAATCTCAGTCGATAGTTATATCACTTCCTGACAATGAGGAAGGGACTCTAGACATGAAGAGTTTTTGGGGATACGTCAAGCAGGGCTCAAAACTGCTAGTTCAGGCAAAAGGCAGCTATGATGGCAAAATAATGCTTTCAAACCAGCTGCGTCTTTTTGGAGACGATGTTATATTAATTAAAAATGGATTTACGAAGATAAGTCGTGGGATACGCTCAAGCGAGGGCAAAGATAAGCTGTATGAGATCGCAAAAGGCCTTAATCTCAAGGATTGGGGTATCTTATGGATGCAGGGTGCGGAGGATAAGGATGAATCTACGCTGAAGGATGAGCTGCTGAAGCTACAGGATGAAGAGAAGCGAATCAGCGCCGACTTCGAGAAAGCCACAGAGCCATCCGTAATATACCAAGGCTTGGACAAATATTTTGTTTTGGTGAGCAGGGACGATAAATACAAATTAGACGAGATCCGTTCAAAGGCCATGCCGACCGTCAAAGGGCACCACAGTCTCAAGTCTGCAGGGTACACGATACTTACGGACCTAGCAGAAACGATGCTGGATAAATATTCAGAGGGCGAACTCGTTTCAAAAATAGGTGCGGTGCTGTCAAGGTACGGGCCGATTAAGGATAAAATGTACAGGCTTAATTTTGCAAGGCTTAACGGTACGTCGTTTAAGGTAGATGGTATAATACGTGATATGCAGGTTGAGAACAATGAGGTAAAATCCATAACATTGGCTTCATCTGGTAGCTGGGACGAAAAGATCTACCAGATCAGTGCGGATAGGGAGTATATGATAATAAAGAGGGGCGATTCAGAAGAGCGAATGCTGGTCCTGAAACCGGAGATATTCCCCAAGTTTGCAAAGTTCATCACTATGGATATATATTCAAAGCGCGAAAACGGAGAGGTTACCGTGAAAAACGAGGATAGACTAAAGAAACTCGCCGACAAGGGAGAAATCAGCAAGGAGCTCTTTAGCGAGTTGGAGAAGCCTTTGAAGGAGCTACGAGAAATATGACACTTGAGAACTATGAGTACATAAAGGAATTGGCTGCGAAGAACCTGCGTATAAGCGGTAGGGCCCTAGGACAGAGGAGGAACATAGAAATTAAAAATCATGTAATAAACCATTCAGATGGCTCTGCCAGGGTAAAGTTCGATAAAACAGATGTTATAGCCGGTGTAAAAGTAATGGAAGGCGAGCCATTCAAAGACAGGCCTAATGAAGGCGGATTGATAGTGAACTTCGAGGCCTCTGAGCTTGCAAGCAAGTACTCGAGCGATCGCATTACTTATTCAGTTGAAGTCGGCAGGGTGACCGATAGGGGTATAAGGGAATCCAATCTGATAGATTTTTCAAAGCTGGTGCTTGAACCAGGGAAAAGAGCGGGGTTTGTATACGTTGACATCGTTGCTATAAATAATGACGGTAATCTTCTTGATGCGGCAAACATAGCAGCTTTAAGCGCGCTACTCGATGCAAAATACAAGCTTGAAGGGATGGCAGAAGCAGTTGCGCTGCCCCTAGACATTAATAAG
>JAJZIX010000009.1 GCA_021810345.1 Nanobdellota archaeon
TTCGCAGCTTGCTCCACAGTCTTTGGCTCTCCCCATCCTGGTTGTGCACAAGCAGCCAAGGGTACAGGTGTTCACTGGTTAAAGGGGACCGTGAGCTGAGTTTAGGCCGCCGCGAGGCAGGCCGGGATTTAACTAGTGGGGGTGTTCGATGCTTGAGTGGAAGATTCGACTAGTACGAAAGGAACAGCGAGTCGGCGTCTCTAGTTAGCGGTTATCCGACAGGGTACGCCGCGTAGCCACGCGCTAAGGGATAAGAGCTGAAGGCATCTAAGCTTGAAACCCTCCGCAAAAAGAGGCATCGTTATAGGTTGGGGAAGAAGACCCCGTTGATAGAATCGACGTGTAAGAACCAAGGCGCAAGCCGAGGTTTTCAGCGTACGATTACTAACCAACCAAAAATGTTTAGCAGATTACACGGTCGTATTGTTTTCGATTTGTTTTTAATCGATCTAGTATACACGCTGCTGTTTTTGCGGTAATTCACGTATTTATTTTTATGTTACCATACCATTTTGCATGTAAAGCTCCCGTAGTTCAGCTTGGACAGAACGTCGGTTTCCTAAACCGAATATCGCAGGTTCAAATCCTGCCGGGGGCAAGCTTTGATTTTAAATAGCGTAGATGTGTATCCAGTTTATAGATATGTTTTTAGATGGTGCGGAAATAAGTCATTTGGCGGGCGAGTTCGAAGATAAGGATGCGTATAAGATAATTGAATGGGTTAATTCCAGATTCGGGGACAAAGCAACCATCGCATTCAGTGGCCAAGTAGAGGACTGCGTGATACTGCATATTATGCACGAAATCTCTGGAAAAAATTTAAGCGCATTTATGTTGGACACAGGAAGATTAAATGAAGAAGTATATGATCTTGTTGACAGAATATATTCTAAGTATGGGATTAAAATACGGCTGTATTCTCCTGACAGCGGAGAAACTGAGGACATGGTCGGAAAGTACGGTGCAAACCTATTCTATAAGGATCCCAAGTATAGAATAATGTGCTGTGGTGTAAGGAAGGTAAATGTTCTTAAGAGGGTTCTAAAAGACTACGCTGCATGGATAACTGGCGTCAGAAGAGGCCAGGTTTCCACAAGAGCGCAGACAAAGAAAATTCAGTTTGATGCACAGTTCTCATTGGTAAAAGTATCCCCTATAGCAGACTGGACATGGAAACGTGTCTGGGACTATATAAAGGACAAAGATGTACCGTATTGTTCGCTCTATGATAAGGGGTATACCAGCATAGGCTGTGAACCCTGCACCAGACCGACTTTCATTACAGGTGATGAGCCTACAGAGGAGGAACTAAGAAAAGGAAGATGGTGGTGGGAAAGAAAAGATTCAGCCAAAGAGTGCGGTATCCATTTTTCGTACGACAAAAATCAAGTCAGTTAATCCGTCACGAACGGGCCGCCAAGTGCGCTGCTGATTTCAAGTATTTTTTTTGCTATGTCCTCCCTTATCATCTCAGGTGGTGGAGGGGCCCCATTCAGCAGCATATCCCTTATAGCAGTCTGGCTTATTTTTACCTGTTCTGAGGGGTGGTTACAATTCCTGTCGCTGACCGTCTGTTCACATTTCTTACAATAACCGATCTCATTGAAGAACATAAATTTCATGTTTAGTTCTACTTCGGATTCCTTTAGGAGCTTATGGGCTGCGAAAGGATTGTATACGTTGCCGACCCCAGACATATCTCTTCCTGCTATGAAATGGGTGCAGCCGAAATTCCTTCTTATTATCGCATACAATACTGCAGATCGCGGCCCGGCGTACCTCATTGATATTAAGAGGGGGCTTAAAAGGACTCTATCTTGAGGGAAATATTCATTCACGAAATAGTCATAAGTATGGTAAATAACCTCTGGTTTGTAATCGCCCACTTTCAGCTTCCCTAGAATAGGGTGTATGAACAGCGCTTCTGCGTTTTCTAAGGCCGCCCTCTGCATGTATTCATGCCCTCTATGGGGAGGATTTCGGCACTGGAATGCTGCCACAGACTTGAACCCAAGCCCAAATATCCTTTTTCTAGCCTCTTTTGGAGTAAGTTCATATCTTTTAAGGACATGTTCAGGGGGTGATATGAGATATGTCTTACCAGCTATAGCAGTATCCCCATAGTTCTCATTCAGCTCTTTGACGTTAGGGTGTGAGCTGTTGTTTACACCGAACACACCTTCTGCTATTCTTGTTTTATCTATATGGTATGTTTCATCTACGTCTACCATAGCTATATCTTTATTTTTGTATGTTATCACGACTCTGTCCCCTTTTTTGATCCTAGACTGAAGAGTTTTGGGAGCCAGTATCAAAGGTATCGTCCATAGAAGTCCGTTTGGTAGACGTAGCTTGTCAATTGTGCCATCAAGTTCGTCTTTTCTAAAAAAACCAGTTATCGGAGTGTATGTACCGTTCGCTATTTTTTCGGCGTCAAAAGCCATCTCATCATCTACAACTACCCTTATTCCGTCTCTAACATCATCTGCGCTCACAGTCTGATTTATTAATTCCGGCGAGCCGTATGGTCGATTTAATCGTGGCTCTCTAGTTTTTTCGGTAAAATCTTCGTATTCAAGTTGCATTAAAACGTATCGCTACATCACAATTTAAACTCATCGAAAGTGATAGGAAAAGAAGGATGACGAAGTCGCCTTAAGGTGTCTTGTCTTCTATATGTGTAATTCTTTCTACCACCGCAAAATTCACAAAGGATATATGTACTTATTCTGTGTCAATACAATTAATTTTATTTTGTTTCTGAAGGGCCCTCACTTTCTTAACTTATTAAGCATATCAACGTAAGTTCTGTAACTTATCTCTCCCATAGCGTACCTCTCCTTGAGTACCCTCTCGGCATGGTAATCCCTGCCATGAGGACGTAAAAACCAGGATATTATCCACATTATTAACAAGACACCAAACAAGATACCTACAATGTTCCATACATATATCCAACCGATATTGATAGTGTAAAGTGGGGCCATTCCGCTAATGTAACCGTAGTTCGAATTATTATTGGAGAAGATGACTATGACTGCCAGTACGAAACCGAATATAATCGCTAGTCTTATAGCTCTCCACTTTTCATAGCTATCAATATCGTCTTTAAGTCTGTATCTATTCATATAAAATTAATATGATACAAATTTAAAAGCTTTTTATTCCAACCATTAGTTTATCCATAAATGCCTCCTTTTTTTGTGTTTCCTTAATGCAGAATGGGAGGCATTTATTTATTTATCGCTTATCACAGGCTGTCCGCAATCGAATTATGCAACAGCCTCCTGAACGAAAAAGCTTTAAATATATAAAATGCATCTTAATCGGATGGCATTTATCGATTCATTGTCTGTGATGCTTTTGGTCACAGGTTTCAGTGCCGTTATTCTCGCACTCTTCGTTTACCTATCCGCACGCGGAAAGAAGGACATGAGCATGCTTATTGTCCCTGGTTTTATCTTTGGAGTCTTCGACTTAGTTAGCGGATTTATAATGTCGTTCACGTGGCCTCTGCCAGGAGCTTATAACATGCTCTTCGGCGACCCTATACTTGTGCTTGGACTGCTTTTGATCGCAGGATCCTACATGATCTACAAGAAGATGGATGTTAGGGTGTTGTCGATATTCGCATTTTTCTTTGGGATTTACCTTGCAATGTCCGCAGCTGGAATGGCAAACTTTAACCTCGAGACTGGCTCGCACTTCTTGGCATCATTTGGATTCTATGTCGCAGCATCACTATCAGCGCTATTCTCGCCTGTCGTTTATCTAAACGCAAAGAACAGTGGGAAGTACGCGTACTATCTGCTTTTCATACTATTGGTCATAACCGCTTTCGCAGCGTTGTTCCTGGGTTATACATCAATATATGAGCACTTGCAGTCTCCTCCTTAATTTAGACCTGATTAGCGCTTAAAGAAATTATTTCCTCAAAACTTTGCAGATCCAATTCTTCGGTGCGGAAGAGCTCTCAACCTGCCTGAGCAAAAGTTCTGCCTGCTGGTCTGTGCTTAGCTTGTCCATTTCCCTATAGATGTAGTTTTCCTCGGAGCTGTTGTGGCCTTTAAGAACCCCGAGCAATGCTTCAGTCCTATTTTTTGCCTCCTTCAAGTCATTTTTGCCCAGGTCATCACTTATTGAATCAAACAATTTCCATATCGCGCCATGCTCGGCTTCGAGTCCTTTCACCATAGTTTCATTCCCGTTTTCCACAGCAGGGAACAGATATTCTTCCTCCCAGAAAATGTGGTTTTTTATCGCGCCGAACGCGGTCATTAGCGTATTTGTATTTGGAGAATCATTGAGTGAATCGAGGAAGCTCACTATCTGGTTGTCGATTCTCTTATGGTCTTTTGAAAGCACGGAATACAGCATGTTTATCACACTTTTATTTTCTTTTCCTTCAGCGCTATGTTGACGGCCGTTATATGGGAGCATACTCTGTCATGCAGCGTATACCATTTGCAGTCGCATTGCCATTTCTTCACACTGTCCTTCTCGCTGAAGTACATGACGTTGTGTATGCTTCCATCATGGTCAACCAAAAACGAGGCATGCCTGTCGGTGGCATAGTCAAGCTTAACTTTGTCAGCGAGCTTTATCCCCTTAATGTACAGATTTGATTCCTTTTTGAGAATCTCATCGGGTATAAGCTCTATTTCCATATCCATACCTTTATACAAGAAAGTATTAATAACCTACGGCATCAATGTTAGTATGCGGTGTTGCATGCAACACACCACAAAAGGAGGAAGTCCGTTCACGGCAAAAACCGCACTGCAGCAATGCAGTACATTAAATGTGTAGGCAATTGATCAGAAACGAACCTTTTCCATGCTAAGGGATGATGTCAAACTGACTGGCACGGTCAAGGATGAAACGGCAAACCTGCGGCGTGCAAACCGGAATTACCGGCGCTTAGTCGAATGTTGCAAGATGCGATTGTGAAGCCCTTCCGGGGCGGAAGCATCACAAAAAACGGGCTATACAACACCGCATCTCCTTTTTAAGTATTTAAACAAAAAAAACACATAATAGGAATGAAAAAGTCGTTTTACGTTGGGATAATCGTATTAGCGGTCATACTTTTCGCTATCTCTTACTTTATTTCTCCAGCAATTAGCAAACCCGCTTCAAATGTCTTCGTTTCGTTGACAGATCCGGCAAATGTCCCATCAGGAACAACCAGTCTAAATATAACCTACAATTCATTGCGTGTTCACGTTATTAAGTCAAATTCCTCAAGTTCATGGATAAATTTGAGTGCTTCTGGCAGCTTGAATCTGCTTACTTTGTCAAATGTATCGCAGGTTCTTGGGTCGTTCGCGGCGCCGAACGGCACATCCATAAACATCCTGAAGTTCAACATATCCTCTTCTTCGATTGAGTTGAACGGCACAGTATACCCTGTAACGGTGCCGAGCAACCAGATCATAATAAATATACCCCCATCTCAGGCCAAAGTAAACGGTACCGTGAACCTTCTGACCGATTTTTCACCTACTGTCATACCTATACTAACAGCAAATTCGACAATCTTTATACTTGTTCCGTCAGTAAGAGCTGTTGTAATTCCAGGCTTCCACAAAGTAAGCATTGGAGCAAAAGAGGACGTATCAATAAGCCAGAGAGCAGCGATTGAAACCGCAAGGCCGAACATAACCGCGTCTGGGGCGTCATTGTCTGTGGTTAATGGCACCACTAACTTCTCAATAACAGTTACGGACAATTCAAATGAAAGTGTCGTTCTGCAGCACATATTGGTGTATGGGCCTGAAAACGTGAGTGTTAGCATCAGCGCAGTGAAGTTCATAAACGAGACAATGCATAATATTATAGAGGGCGGAGTACCAAGAGGCATCCAAAATACAAATTCATCGCAAAACATAACTTCACCTATAAATAACTCAAACACGACTATGAAAGCCGGGTCAACCGGTTTTGCGCCTTTCGCTGCAACTTCATCAGCCTGTAATAGTACTGGGTTTTATGTAGAATTTGACGTCGGTGGAACGCCAGGGGGAGCGCCAGTTACAATAAGTTCTGTAAAAGTGACTTCTTCATCCGGTTTTAACGTAGTACCCTCCATGAATGCTTCTGGTACATACGGCACAGGTTCGTTCTTCGTTGTCAAGGGAATCGTTTCTAACGCTTGCTCATCCGGAGCATACTACAATGCAAGCCTAACGATAGGTTATAGCTATCAGAACGGTGCATTGGGTACGATTAGAGCCAACGCTACAGGAACAGTATACGGTACCGCAACAAAGTCTATCTCCCCATCCGATCTGTCAGCGGGTATTAGCGGCGCACATAACAGCAACCAGCCAGGCGAAACCGAGGTAGAAATAACCGATAGGCAGGAAGTTGAAGTCCATGATATGCAGGCCATAAACTTCTTCATTTCCAATAATGGAAAACTCGTCCTTCCATTCTCAACTGCATTAGGAACTGGCATAAGCGCGACTGCAGTCAACCCCAGCTGCGCTGCTATACCAAGCAACCGCACGGTATTCAACAATTCTGAAGCCGATCTGACAGATATAGTCAAAAACTGCTTTGCTCCGCTAGGATATACAATAAGCCCGTTCTCTTCGGTAACGTTCACGTTCACAGGGAGAATATCGCTTGGATTTAGCAAAGTTCTGATTTCGCCAATCGTTGGAGACACCTACAAGATAGTCGTACAGGGCGAGGTAGGAGCAAGGGCTAGCCTTAATTCTACTGCAACTTAGTTGTCTAAGTATTTAAAATCTGGCTGTTCTAATATTTTATGGATCAGGATATAAAGTCGATCGCACAGCAGATAATGCAAGCTTCATATAATGTGTATTCTGATGTTTCATCAATAAATAAGGCAATGCAGAGGGCAGGATCACTTTATGGGCTTGAATTTGAGAGCGGGCCTGAAATAGATCTTGGTGCAGCCCAGGAAGTGCCGGCTCAGGAAGCAGTTTTACCGGAAACCAGCAAGGCTAAAGAGCATCATAGAGGATTCTTCTCTAAGCGTACAAAGAACCAGGCAACGGCCATACACGCAGAAAGAAAAGAAACGCCCATACCTCCACTCAGATTTGGTGCAAGGCAGGGTCAACCTGCGCCGCATTTTGAGCATGAAGAGCCAAGCTTGACGCAAACATTGCACTTGCCTGTGATGCCGGCCCAGAAAGCCCCTTCTATCACTATAGCTGCTGGAAAAGTTCCACAGGCTCCGCAGGCTCAAACTCCTCTTAGGGGTATAGGTCCTGCTGCTACTCCTAAAACAGAGATAGCGACACCACCGCCAACAACCCCTCCAATGACACAGAATCTTCAGAACATAGCGCCAAAGCCGCAGATAGAACCGCAGGTACAAAAGCCGGTCCAGGCCCCAAGCTTGTCATCCGCGCCGAAAGTCGGCGCGTTTGTGCTGAAAGGCGAGAATCTAACCAAATACGAGCAGGCTGCCATACCCAGTGAGAAGGAAATAAAACTAAGGAACCTAAATGAAATCAGGCCACCCCTTAACATCACGAAGCTGACGCCAGAGAAAGAGGCGGAACCACAAGCCGAAGCAGCGCCAATAAATGTTTCAACGAATCCGGTATCAAGCCTGCTGTCACTCGTTAAAAGCAGGAAAAGCATAACCATCTCGGAGGCCGCGTCCGAGCTTAAGGTCCCTAGAGAGTACATAGAAAAATGGGCGAAGATACTCCAGCAGAACATGCTTATAAGGATGAGATACGAATTGGTCGGTGACGCAAAGCTCGAGGCTTGAAATGGAAACAACGAGAAAGCAGATAGAACGGGAACCTACCGGCGTGCCAGGCTTAGACGAGGCCCTGAAAGGAGGGCTGCCAAAAGACATAATAACACTGGTTACCGGGACTCCAGGTTCTGGAAAGACAACACTGTCGATGCAGTTTTTGATATATGGGGCGCAGCATGGAGAAAAGGGGATATATTTTACTCTTGAGGAATCTGCAGCGGATATAATAGAGCAAGCATCCCTTTTTGATCCTTCAGTCAATGACCTCATAGCATCGAACATGTTGAAGATAGTAGAAGTCCCGATTGTGGATTATGACTCCATGAAGGAGACTATATCCGCCGAGTCGGATGCGCTTGACGCGAAAAGGATAGTAATAGACTCAGTAAACTACTTCCAAATGTTCTTTCCGGACATAATCTCTATAAGAAGGGCGATAATGGAAGTGTCTCTTATGCTCAAATCAAGGCATGCTCTGGGAATCTTAATAGGTGAGATTCCATCCGGTGAGGACAAGCTTTCGACCTTTGGCGTAGAGGAATTTGCGGCCGACGGTGTGATTGCTCTCTATCTCCTTGAAAAACAGGGCACATTTACCCGCGCCATGAGGATCGTGAAGATGCGCAACACGGACCACATAACGAAGTTCATGCCTATAGAGATAACCGACAAAGGACTGGTTGTTTATCCAAACGCTGAGCTTTTCCAGGACGTTTGATATGGCACTCTGGATAGAAAAATACAGGCCGTCTACTTTTGATGAGATAATAGGGCAGCAGGAGAGCATAGAAAAGCTCAAGGCGATGGTCGAGAAAAAAGACATACAGCACATGATACTCTCCGGCCCGCCCGGGGTTGGCAAGACAACATCCGCGATAGTGCTGGCAAAAACAATGTTCAAGAACGAATGGAACCAGAACTTCATAGAGCTGAATGCATCAGACGACAGAAAGCTCAGTGTCATACAGGGAAAAGTGAAGGAGTTTGCTAGGACAAAGCCTATAGACGCGCCGTTCAAGATTATACTTTTTGACGAGGCAGATTCGCTCACCCAGGAGGCGCAGCAGGCGCTGAGGAGAATGATGGAAGAGTACAGCGGGACGTGCAGGTTCCTGTTCAGCGTAAATTACCAGAGCAACATAATAGAACCTATACAGTCGAGGTGTGCAATACTGAGGTTCAAGCCTCTCACAAGCGACGACGTAAAGAAATTTATAACACTCATAGCGGAAAAGGAGGGGCTTAAGATAGACTCCAAAGCGATAGACGCGCTCATTTATGTCTCCAAGGGGGATTTGAGGGCTCTTACAAATCTCCTTCAGTCGCTCTCGAATATCTCTAAGACCATAGACGCGGAGCTTGTCTACAGAAACAACGGCTCTGCGGATGTAATGAAGATAAAACAGGGAATAGAATTCGCTCTGTCGGGCAATTACGATTCATCAAAGCAGGTTTTTTCAGAGCTTCTGGATTCTGGCGTTAACGTCAAAGAGCTTGTCCTTAAGACTTTTGAGATAATCACTACGACAGACGGGCTCGTCGACAAAAAAGCAAAGGGATACGTGATAGAAAGGCTTGCTGAGACGGAATACAGGATAATTGAGGGGGCCACCCCCTTCATACAGTTCCAGGCGTTTCTCGCTTTTCTTTCGACCCTGAAATCATAATATGCTTAAGAATATAGAGCCCGGGTTTGCGTCGTTCCTTGAGAACTACGCCGGCTCGATAAAGAACAAGTTCCTCTCGGAGATCAATTCCGGCAGGACTCTCTTTATATTCAGCGGCCCGTCAGGCTCGGGAAAGGATTTTCTCGCAGAGTCCGCGGCCAAAGACCTGAAATTCGAGCTAAAAAAACTCAACCTTTATACCCTGGAGCCGGATGACAGCGGAAATCTTGGAGCATCGATGTACTCTACTATAAAGAATATGGCGTCATCGACCTCCCTTTTCGGAGGCGGCAAGAAGCTGCTCTACCTGGAGGACCTGGAAAAAGTCCTTTCTGTTGACCCCTCTCTGTTAACAAAGATAAAATCGATACCAGGTTCCATTATAATACTTGAGTCGAGCAGCGGAGACATCTTCAGGGCCAAGTACAAGAAATACCTGGCGGATTACTCAATAATAAAGTTTTACAGGTTGAACAAGCGCATAGCCAAGCTTTATGCTATGAAGATCGCCAGCCTGAATCACCTGAGCATCCCAATGTCGGCTATAGACAGTATAGCAGAGAACTCCGGCGGAAACCTCAGCAGCGTCTTCACCGACATGAACATGGTCAGCATAACTGGTTCGGCTACTGGTCAATTTGCCTCCAGACTTGTGGAGGATACAATTTTTGATAGGATCAAATCCGTATTCTCAGGGACGGCCGACCTGCGCTATCTTTACTTTCCATCCGATATGGAGGCAAAGAACATGGAAATTTGGCTTGCCGACAAAGCCGGCCGGGCATTCTCTAGGCAGGATCTGTACAAATTCCTGCTTGTCCTATCCCACGCAGATATAGTTCTAAGGCGGATAAAGAAACAGAACTGGGGGCTTATGAAGTACTTTTCGGCGTTGCTCGCGCAGGGAATGGGATCGGTGCAGGCAAAGTCCCCCCTGACCATTGATTATACGGCTCCGGACTGGGATGCTTACTACTCCATCTACTGATTTTTCCTTAGTCTGATCTGGAAGCACATTCTGTTTACGAATGGTGCCGTTTCGCCGGCCCGGAACGTATTTATGCCCGTTACAGTGAAATCCTTCCCGATAATCCCGCGGATCTTGCTGTTTTCATCTTTGATCGCCGTTCTGTCAGAGGCATTGATGAATTTGTAGTAGTATACGACGCACCTGTCAGCAGCGGCCTTTACCGCCGACTCCAGAAATCTTGTAGGGTTGCTCGGGAAGTTCATTATTATCCTGTCAAACTTCATGCCGAGCTTGCCTGCCAGCTTGTTTGAATCGCCCTGCTTGAAATCTATGTTGGTGATTTTATTGAGTTTTATGTTCTTTTTTAGCAGCGCTATCGCCTCCTTGTTTATGTCTATAGCATAGACGTACGATGCTTTTTTTGCAATAGGTATGGCGAAAGGGCCAACCCCGCAGAACATATCAAGGACCCTGTCCCCTGGCTTTACCTGGTTTATCACCCTGAGCCGCTCAGTACCCATACGGGGGGAGAAGAAAACCTTCCTGACGTCGACGTAAAACATGAAGCCGTTTTCCCTGTGCAGCGTCAGGCTTTTCCTGCTGCCGGCTACCCACCTAAGCTTCATCGTCCGGTCCTCCCCCTCCACCTTGCCGGATTTAATGAAAATGGAGGCAATATGTTTGTTTTCGCGCATTATCTGCGCAGCTATTGCCCTGGTTTTGCCAGGGCTATCATCCGGCTTGGGCTTTATTATTGCTACACTGCCTATGACATCAAAACCTCTGTCAAGTCTCATGCTAATTCTATTTTTGGCCTGCCGGGAGACGCCTTTTCATCCCCGCTGTCCTGTACTTTTATCTCTGAGTTAAAGATCCTGGTAAGATATTCCTTTGATTCCTCGAAGATTCTCCTTTCTATTTCAATGTCAAGCTCGTTTATGGGTATTCTGTTTGGATTCTTCAGGATCCTGTCCGTGAAAGCATCCTGCTTTTTCAGCATACTTCTAAGCTCCTTCGGGTTCTTTGTCTTTTTGGCGGATTCAACGATCTCATTGTACGTGGAGAACTTTTCAGCCGGAGCAATGCCTATCGTTATCCTGCTCGGGGTTTTGCCGGTGATCTTGATAAGTTTTGATATGTCGTCCACCGTAGATCTTAAAACAGACACCTCATTCTCAGCAATCTCATCCAAGCCGTAATCTTCGGCGCGGGGCCAGCTTTCCGATTCCTCAAGAAGCGTCTTTGCCCCCAGTCTGCTGTTGAGCTCCTCGGTAATGAACGGGAATATCGGGTGCACCAGCTTTATGATGCAGGAGATGAATGTTTTGAGAGTTTCCCTGTTCTTTCCTCCAGCTTCCAGGTAAAATTTGAGGTAATCAAGTCCCTCGAAGAAGGATGTGAATACTGCGTTCCTGTACTTCAGCTGCGAGTAGTTGCTTTCTGTATCTACGACCATGCGGCCCAATTTAGACACCAAAAATCTGTCTACAACCCTGCGCTCGTCGCCAAAATCGTTGAGTATCTCTATTATATCCATCAAAAATTCGAATTTTTGTTTTATTGTATTGATGTCGGATGTGCTCCATTTCACATCGTCGATTCCGTTTGATGTCGCTGCAATCGACCTTACTACGTCTGCACCGAACTCCTTTATCGACTCCGAGATGAGCATGGTGTTTCCTTTGGATTTTGACATCTTTATGTCGTTTATAACCAGCCAGCCGTTTATCCCCAATCCGATGGGCCATTTGTCCTCAGGGAAAAGCGCGACGTGGTTTAGTATGAAGAAAATCAAGTGGTTTGTGAGCAGCTCCTTTGCTGTTATCCTCAGGTTTACAGGATACCAGTACTCAAATTCCTTTTTCATCTCATCAGCTTTTGGAGTTATCTGGTGTTTTGGCTTTTCGCCCAGGAAAACATAGTCGAAAAGCTCGTCGTTCACATCACCAGGGTCCAGGGTTTTTATTATGTGCGAAATCGTGTAGAATGCCATGTAAATCGTCGAGTCGCTCAGAGGCTCAACGATCCATTCCTTATCCCAGGGCAGAGGAGTCCCAAGTCCGCCTCTGCGGGCCATTGCCTTGTCTTCGAGGTTGTATATCGAGTTTATGACCTGCGCCCTGGCTTCCTGCGGATAAATGTTCATCCTGCTCACATGGTCTATTGCTTTCTCCTTGAGCTTCTTATCGGAGTATTTTATGAACCACTGGTTCTGCACCATCTTCACCAATCCTTCGCTGCCGCACCTGCATACTACTCTGCCGCTCAGCTCGTATATTGAATCGTATGCCGACAGGCCTTTCAGCAGCTCGATGGCCCTTTCTCTGCCCTCATTGATCGTCAATCCGGATAGCGGGCCGTTTTTGTCATTGAGCTTTCCTTCGCTGGCTTCCTTCTTGTAGACGAATCTAGTAGCCTCTTTAAGCCCGGGTCTGTCGCTGCCGTTTTTCTTTACCGCATCCTCTATCAGGTTCTCGTATCCGTCGACGTCTATTATCTTTTTCGGCTTTTTGTACAGCGATGGAGCGCTTTCCCTGACTTTCTCCCAGTATACATAATCAGCCGGCGAATGCATGGGCACGCTCATAACCACTCCTGTATTCAGGTCTTTGTCCACAAAATCAGCGTTGAGAACCGGTATCTCCTCGTTGTTGACAGGGTTTACGGCAGTAGTCTTTATTATAGAAGAGATATCGAAGTCGCTTGCGGACTTTATCTCCTTCAGCTGGTAAGGCAGTTTCTTCTCGAATTCTGATGATACTATCCAACTCTCACCGTCAACCTCAATCTTCCTGTATTTTATCTTGTCGTTTATCCAGATGTTAGTCACACCAAAGACGGTTTCCGGCCTGAGGGTTGCCACCGGGAGGATAAGTCCTCCGCATTTGAATTTTATGATCGAAAAGAGCATTGGGCTTTCCCCCTCTCCCTCGGCCCGGTCATGGTCACCAAGCGAGGTGTCTTCGCGCGGGCACCATATTACAGGGTGGTTGCCCTGGGTTATCAGTCCCTTGTCCTTGAGCTTCCTCAGCTGCCATTCTACGAACTTTGTGTACTGCGGCGTATAAGATAGTATGAACTCCCTGCGCCAGTCAATCGACATGCCGGCAAGCTCGAAATCCTCCTTGAAGGTTTTCGAGAAATATAATCCCATCTGGACTGGGTCGGACGCGAATTTCTCTATGTTCTCCTTGCTTACTTTAGACTGCTCCATTATTTTGATTGCAGTAGGATCTTTGTCCTTCAGCCTTATCGACATCCCGATTATCGGGCCCCCTGTGAAGTGCCAGCCCTGCGGCCAGAGCACGTTGTAATCCTTCATTCTCATGAACCTTGCGTAGATGTCTGCACGCGTCCAGGTGTACAGGTGCCCCAAATGGAGCCTTCCATCGGGGTAAGCAACCGGTACATTTATGAAAAATTTCTTCTTTTTTGTGTTTATTTCCGGCTGGAATACCTTCTTCTCAGCGTAAACTTTATTCCATTTATCCTCGAATTCACCCGGTTTATAAGTTGACATATATCCGATTAATACTAACTGTACATATATATTAATTTAGAGCAAGTTTTAGATTAATAACCAAATGAATATGGCAGATGCAATTAAAACAAAGAAAAGCGATGATCTGGTGGGGTGGTACAACAACGTTGTACTCAATTCGGGGATGATGGATTTCTCCGCAGTCAAGGGGTTCCCCGTCTACAAACCTTATGGATACTCGATATGGGAGGGCATAGAAGCCTACTTAGACAAGAGATTCAAGGAAATAGGCGTAAAGAATGCATATTTTCCGCTGCTTATACCGGAGAGCATCCTTTCAAAGGAAAGCGAGCACATCAAGGGCTTTTCCCCGGAAGTAGCATGGGTGACCAGGGGCGGCGACAAGGATCTTGATGAAAAGCTTGCCATACGCCCGACCTCGGAAACCATAATGTACGACAGCTATTCGAAGTGGATCCAGAGCTATCGCGACCTCCCGCTCCTGATAAATCAGTGGAACACCGTCGTCAGGTGGGAGACAAAGGAGACAAGGCTTCTGCTTAGGGGCAGAGAAGTCCTATGGCAGGAGGGCCACTGCGCATTTGAAACCGACACAGAGGCGGAGAAGAACGCCCTTTCTATACTTGGGATATACAAAGAGTTCATGGAAAAAGTGCTTGCCGTGCCGGTGTTTGAGGGAAAAAAGAGCGAATCGGAAAAATTCTCCGGCGCGGTCACGACATATACGATTGAGACGATCATACCGAATAATTTCATGATACAGTCAGCGACTTCACATTATCTGGGTCAGAATTTCTCTAAGCCGTTTGACATAAAGTTCGTAGACCGCAGCAATCAGTGGAAATATGTTTATCAGACTTCCTGGGGCATCTCAATGAGAGCAATGGGCGCGATGGTGATGGTGCATGGAGACGACAATGGCCTGGTTCTTCCTCCGGCAGTGGCGCCGATACAGGTAGTTGTAATACCGATAATAAAGGACGAATCCGGCAGGGAGAAGATACTATCATACTCAAAGGAAGTCGCCGAAAAGCTGCGCAAAATGGAGCTTCGCGTGTACCTTGATGATAGAGATGACCAGTCTCCCGGCTGGAAATTTCACCAGTATGATCTTATAGGAGTGCCGGTTCGACTGGACATAGGGGAACGCGAGGAAAAATCCCGCACAGTCTCGGTGAAATTTAGGTTTGATGGCTCTAAGGATACGATCTCCGAGAAGAATCTGATAGACATCGCCGATAGGCTTGCAGACGTGCAGAAAGCCATGCTTGAGAAAGCAAAGGAGGCCATATCGAAGCAAATCGCCGAGACAATCGACAAAAAAGAGTTCATTAGGCTGCTCAAGAAGGACGAGAAAGTCGTGAAGGCGGCGTGGTGCGGCGAGCCGGCCTGTGAAGGCAAAATCCATGAAGAGACAGGGGCGACATCAAGATGCATTCCCCTGGCCAAGGAGAAGCTGATATCAGAGAGCTGCATATACTGCGGCATGCCAGCAAAATTCAATGCATTTTTCTCGCACACTTATTGATGGATTCTGCAGATTACTACAACGCTATAGCCGATAGTTACGAGGCTTTGTACAGGCAGGAGCAGCTGTCCAAGCTTATGAAGATACTGCCCTATGTAAACCCGAAGCAGTCCGATACAGTGCTGGATGTAGGCGCAGGGAGCGGGATCCTGGAGGAGCAGCTGAAAGTGTCGTCTATTGTTGCGGTAGAGCCATCAAATCTAGCCGATATACTAATATCCAAGAAGATACCGAACGTGGCCGTCGAAAAATCAAGGTTTGAGGACTTCAGGACGGATAGAAAATTTGACATAGTGTTTGCTTTGACCGTGCTGCAGGATATGGGAGCCGATGAGCGGATCCTGGCGGTCAATAAGATGTTCGAGATGTGCAAAGAAGGCGGGAAAGTCGTCATCTCTGTCCTGAAAAAATCTGGGTTGGACTACAGCAGTCTGGGCCCGCAGGCAAAAGGGGAAGCGGAGAACGATGTTTTCTTCGTTTTTGTGAAACAAAGCCGCGATAAAAAGCTTTAAATTGGTAGGCTTCTTTAGTCTATAATGATGATAAGCTATCTTTAGATAGCAGGGAGGTTCAACATGTCAGGTATAACAAAAGGGGAAAAAGTGGACGCTAAATCAATAGTCGGTAAGACGGTCGTCGGCAAGAGCGGCAAGAAGCTCGGTATAGTAGCAGATTTGATATATGAGGTCAGGACAGGTGAATTGGTATACTTGACTATAAAACAGGCCACATCATATGCAAATACATTCCAATTCGAAAAAGATGAGAATCACAACGATGAGATTCCGTACGGTGCGGTGATCTCAGTTGGCGATTTCGTTGTCGTAGCCGAAGAGGACATCGTATAAGCATATCTTTTTGTAATTTATTAAATAGATTATTGTATATGTTTAAAGTCAAAATAAATAGAACTATTATAATTAACTAGTAGATAAGATAAAATCAATTGGACCGTTGTAATTAACATTTGGCGTTTGTACTGTTATGGTTATACTAACATCAGATCCTGGGCTTAAACTGTAGGGTAAACTAGGTGAAATGCTTATTATAGAAAAACCGGGTGTATCAACAGATATGTAATTTATATTATGACTGAGCAGCAGTGCACTACTAGTTATCGTTATGGTATATGTAAATTCTGAGCCACCAGATAAAGTTCCAACTCCTCCCAAAGCTTGAGAAGAAGGTCCAAAGTATCCGCTACTAACTCCAGTATAGTCTATAATCATATTCACACCAGTAATGTCTATTCCATTGCTATTGTGACCTGAACCAATGTAAGCTAATAATATAAATACTACGATGAATATAACGATGACAACTGTTGCAATTACACCTTTAGTTGAACTTGCCTTTTTTGGTTTATTTCCCATATACCATATTAAATTTAATCGCATTTAAACCTTTAAAATTCTACAAATTAGCCCAAATATTGAAACAGCTTCAGGTGAAATTTAATTTTTCTTTTAATCTAGATTTTTTACTATAAAGCTCTATCATTCGTTCTATCTCTTCTTTTTCTAAGTACCCAGATTTAGTTTCTAAAGCTTTTTTAAGGTCTTCAACCGCTAAATCAAAATTTAGCGAATTAGCGTCTTTATTCGCTTGTTTTAACCAAAGTTCCCCAATAAAATCATTGTATTCTTCAAATTCTTTAAAGAACTGAATTGCTCTTCTAAAATCATTCAACCTAATTTCATTTAATCCTTGGTTATTTTTCCAAGTGGAACCAACTAAAATTTCTGCATATCTCAAAAAGTCTTTTTCCTCATACGGTTTACCAAGTGCCCTCCTTTTTTTAATCTCTTCCCTTTTATTCAACAGTTCCTCTTTCTTTTTCTTAGCGATTTTATCTTTTAAGCGGATTTCGGAGTCAAGGTCATCTAACATTTTATAATGCTCTAGCGCTTTTTCAAATTCCCCTGCGTGTTCTTCATATTTTGCAAGCTCTAGTACTTTTTGCTTATTTTTTGAACTCATTTTAACTAAAACGGTCTCTTCTTTTATTTTATTAGTAATATTTGAATTCTTGTGTTTTTTCTTATTTTTAAATAAGTCAAATAATCCCATAAGCCTTAACCTCTTTTTCTCATTAAATATTTTAATGTTGGAAAGCTTTATATACTATCATATACCATAATATAATACAATGATACAACATGACAAAGCTACAAATAGATTTAGACGAGACAGAAAATAAAATTGTAGAGATCTACAAACTCGCAAACAACTTAAAAACAAAACAGGAAGCGATTAAAAAAATGGTAAGGTATTTTAAAGCGGAAGTAAAACCGACACATTTAAAAGAGAGGGATTACTTCGAGGTGTAAATATGAATTTATCCGGAATAATAGAAATTGTAGCAGGCATCATCGCTGCAGTAGTCGCAATTGTAATTGTACGAGCATGGATAACTGTGTATAACAAATTCATTTATTGGCGAAATAAGCTAGAAGAGAAATTCGCCGGTATAGATGTAATAATGCAGAGACGAATGGATATGCTTCCTGCTCTTGCGCAAATTGCTAAAAAATATAGTATTCATGAATACAAAACATTAACAGACACAATTAAAGCCAGAAGTATTGGATCAAAAAGCAAGTCTTTAAATGAAAGAGTAAAGGCTGCGGATGAGATTGAAAATAACTTTCTTAAAATACAGGCAGTATTTGAAAGATACCCAAAGGTTAGGGCGGACGCATTGTATATAAAGATGATGGGGCATGGTAATGTAACAAACGTAGAAAGAAAACTTCAGCAGTTTAGATTAACTTATAACCGTGTTGTTAGGGATTATAATGAAAGAGTACAAAGATTTCCAAGAAGTATTGTGGCGAAAGTACATGGATTTAAGAAAGCAGAATATTTGACTTTAGGTAATGATATAAATCAAGGGCCACAAGAAACGTATAATCCAAAAGAATTATTTAAAGATTAACTTATTAGCAGATAAAGTAACCATGTCTCTCTATTAGAAATAAATCTACACCAAAGTAGAGAACCGAAAAGCATTTCGGAAAGTAATATTCTTACTAATAGAACTATAAAAGTAACTGAAGGACAGCTAGAAGAGAAAATAGTGCCAGACAAGCTATGAAAATCAACGGGAGTGGTGGCATAGAATTACGTGATCAAATAATGTCAGTAACATTAGATATCAGAAAGGCTTAAAATAAACAAAAGCACATTATGGTATAAGCAGAAAAAAATTAAATAGAGGAGAAAAGTGAGGATTTATGGAAAAGATTAAAAACTCAACAAACTACAAGCTTAAAAAAATTAATATTGATTTTATTGATTTGATAGCTGATGATAAAGTAAAAGAGATTCATACAGTCTTATCTCAAATTGGTTCCGTAAAAGAAGAAACCCCCGATACACAAACAATAATTACAGTCAATCCAAAAGAACTTTTATCCAGAATACCTAAATCTTTTTTGAGTGGAAATAATGATTATTTAATTAAAATTATAAAAAATATAGAATTCTCTATATTTAAAAATTCGAAGACTCTAAATCTTAATATAATCACTTTAAGAGTGAGCTTAGATGAGAGCTGTGATATTACAAAATATAAAAATGATATAACTAATTTTTCTACAGGTGTTAGTGCTTTTATTTATAGTTTAGGAGGCTTCTCTAATAGATTGTATAAAAATACAAGAACGTGTCCTTTCTTAATAAAATCATATTTCGTTACAGATGAATCTACATTAAATAGACTTTCTGAAAGTGCATTTAATTTTAATAAAGCTCAGAATAAAGAGAGTGATATATATAATGCTGTTCTTAGTCTAGAACCACCTCAACTATATTCAAACAATGATGCACTTTGTTCTTATGTCCTAGAAATAAGAGATGAAATTTGGATAATAAGAACACTTTTTGCTAATTCAGGTAGTGAGATAAATCAACTATATGTAACGAATATTGTAGATAAAGAAAATTTAATACACGAAGATAGTGTTGTATCTACATTCCAAAAAGAGTTTCTCTTAGACCAAATATTATTAGGTGATGGATTTATATCATTTTTAATGTTATTAAAGATATGGTCAGGTTATATTAATAAGGAAATAGGTGATATTACCTTAGATATAGATAAATTTGGTCTTAATTCCAAAAATCTTAAAAAATTAGATCATACACAAAAAAGACTGTATTGGTTATATGCAAAAAATATATTCATAGCAAATAGGTATAATCCTTTTTTAAATTCGTTATCTAGTGGAAAGGGAATTTTTACCGAAGAGATTAAAATAAATAACCCAAAATTTAATTACCTAGATACTTCTGTAAAAGAGGTATACAAATCTGATGCGCCCTTATTAGCTACACTATCTAAAATAATAACTCAGGATATAAAAATTGCAATGGAAAATTTAAATAACCTTAAAGAATTTGTTAATAGTTTAAAAAATACTGTCTTAATTGAAGAAAATAGAAGCCTTACGCGTGGGATATTAGCGTTGACTGCAATAATAGCTATTTCAAGTGTAGTAACAGCAATCTTCTATATTGCGCCTAACAACTTAGGAAAAAGCTCTTTTAGTGTGCTTGGTTTTATTGTAACTTATGGGACTATTGTAAGAGTAGGAGCAGGATTAATTGTGACAGTTGCAGTTTTAGCTTTTATAAGTTGGAAGAAATTTATTTAGGTGTAAGAAATAATCTCCTAAGATTGCCAGGAAAGTTCTGATAAAGTATATAAGTATTCTGAAGAAGGTGAAGGATAAGATAAAAAGTAGCTCATTATATGAATGGTAAATTACATTACTTTAACTCCTTTTATACGCAAGAGGGTTAGTTCATTCTTATCATGAAATAAACTGCCAAAAACCAGTAGAAGAATGAAAATGGTTGTATACGCAAAAATAACAGTCAAACCAATAATTGTAGCTATAAAGTAAGACAACAGTGCTCCAATAATAAACACACTAAGAACAAATCCTACCACAAAACCGAGTGCCCTAATCGCATGTTTGAATATAATGGTTGCAATTCGCAATACTTTTAAATTTAAAACTCGATTTATTGGGGTCCGATATGATGAAATAACTTTTCGCGCATCCAATTTAAATTTCACCATAGTAATATAGGAAGATACTAAAATCATATCTACAACAAAAAATATTCCTGCATATGTTTTCATATAACTTATTGGTGCTAATCTAAATGTGATATATAGATAAAGTCCAATAGAACCTAATAATAATGATATAGATGAAACCGATATTACTGCACGATAAATTTTGTTTATTAGATTATTAACATTGACCCAATATTCTATTTTGTTAGACTTTGCTGCAGAGTTATATTTTATAAAAACATTAATAATCAAGCTTAGAGATATCACTGCCATTATTATAATTATAATTTTAGTATCTGCACCAAATGCGTATACCCCATATTGTGTATCGATTCCAAAATAGGAAAAAAGCAAAAAAAGGAATATATCTAATAATAGATCTCCCAGAATGTGCTCATTTCTTGCAAGCTCTCTTTCATCCAAACTCACTATTTTGTTCAAAGACTCAGTCATAGTCGCGCCTTTTGTTATAAAAGCGATATAATAAATGACTATTTAAGCTTTTTAAAGGAGTACACTTCCCTAGAAATAATCTAGATATATCTCACCCCTAGCAATGTGTACGCTAAAACATAATTGTGGTCTTTAGTGAAATCATCCAAAATTTTATCTGCGTAACTTACAGTTACTATCCGTTCTTCTATTTTTCGCTATACAAGTCCGAAATTCTTTCGTAGTAAACAATTATTGCAGGGGCCCCAAGAACTAATAGTAAGGTTGTTAACACAGCTAACTTTGGAAAATATTCGCCCGTAAATAACCAACACCCAATAAAAAATACAAATAGTAGCGAGAAAAATATAGGAGTAAATGCAGCTTTATGGCTTATCTTATACCTAAGCAGTATAACATCTGCAGCATACATAAAGACTAGCACAGCTCCAATAACAAAGGATAGAGGATAAAATCCATTATTAGTAGAGGCTTGAACTAAGTAACCTCCTGTGGCACCAAGTAATGGTGCAAATATCGAAAAAGCAAATAGCCAAAAATTTATCTTCATCTTGTATTTCTGATTCCCGCCGATGCCCATATCACTTTATAGTTGGTGAAAGTTATAAATAAACCTTTCTAAAGTGTACACTTTTCACTAGATAGCATTATCCCCTACAAAAAGTAGCCCCGACCGGATTTGAACCGGTGTCTAGGGCTCCAAAGGCCCTCGTGCTTGGCCGCTACACTACGGGGCTGCACAGAAAATCATGTCATTCATAGGATAAAACATTATCTCTAAAATCTTTAAATACCACATAAGGCATAGGATAGAATGCTGTTGGAAGTTTTCATAGCATCCATAATCGCGTTCGTATCCACGCTTATTGCTGGCTACTTTCTTAGGAATCTCCTTATACAGAGCGGCTTAGTGGCCCAGGATATAAACAAAAAAGGCCGTCCGATACTGCCAACCAGCGGGGGCTTGGTTATTCTGGTGGGTCTTTTCGCAGGAGTGATGGTCCTTATAGCTTCAATGGACTACTTCGTGAATTCCAGCATAAACATAGAGTATCTTCTTCTGGCGCTGGTAAGCGTCGTTTCAATAGCTTTCATAGGATTTGTGGATGACTTGTCAGGAGGCGGCGTGAGGACATCCAAGGAGGATCTTAAGAAAATGACCAAAAACTACGCCACTTTCAACGGCAGGATAAAGCAGTGGCAGAAGCCGCTTCTTACGCTTATTGCTGCCGCGCCGCTGATGGTCGCAAATTTCGGCACCAGTGTAAGCATACCGTTTTTGGGCACGATAAACATAAACCCGATCCTTTACATCATAGTGCTTGTGCCTTTGGCGGTGATATTTGCGTCGAATGCTTTGAATATGCTCGAGGGGCTGAATGGCCTGTCGGTGCAGATGGGCTTCGTGGTCTTTGCCGCGCTGGCCATATACTCCTTCCATATAGGCTCATACACTTCGCTTGCGTTTGCGACAATATTCGCCGGGGCGCTGGCAGCATACGTTTACTACGGCGGATACCCCGCAAAGATACTCCCTGGGGATAGTCTGACATACTTGATAGGCGGAGGGATAGCAGCTACGATCCTGATAGGGCGTATGCAAGTATTGGGGATAATCCTGCTTGTACCGTGGATAATAGAGTTTTTCCTGAAAGCCAGAGCCAGGTTCCACGCGCATTCTTGGGGTGTTCTGCAGAGCGATGGCAGGCTTAAATCCCCGCATGGGAACAAGATATACTCGCTTACGCACATTTTCTTGAGGACCGGAAGGTTCAAAGAGTGGCAGATAGTGTGGATATTCACCTTAATAGAGCTTTTTGTCGCATTTATCGGGCTGGCCATTGTATGGTAAACCAGCGCTAAAATGGCGTATGAAAAGGTTAAATTACTTGGGAGTTCATAAGAAATAATGGAAGTAGTGCCAATAGGGACGAATACTATACAGTACGAGGGGGTGCTAGATGACCAGAAATTCTACAATTTCTTCAAGGACACGCTCGAAGGCCTGGGTTACTCCGTCGTAGAAACGTCGTACGTTCAGTTCGCAGGTAACAATTACAGCATAAAATGGGCCGCTAGAAAGGTCATAGACGATTATATGGCTTACAGGCTGAATATTTCCCTTGACTACAGAAACCTCAACGAAGCGAGTGGGGTAAGGGACGGCAAGCCCGTGAAAGTGAAAACCGGCACCGTGCAGGTAAAGCTGGTAGCAGATTTGCTGCTTGATTACATGAACAAGTGGGCTACGGGTGTTTCAAAGCTGGTCAGGCCAGTTTACGATAAGATGAACCAGGATCTGATAGAGCAGCGCAAGAAGGCTTTTGAAACCGAGGTACAGGATATAAAATCCACACTGCAGTCTCATGTGGGATAATCTCATATGGCTGCGAAGAGCCTCTCGTCCCTGGATCTGTACAAGCTTGTCAATGAGCTGAGCTTTCTCAATGGCGGATTTGTAAGGAATGTAAAGAGCAGGAAAAATGAGATATATTTTCTGATTTTCTCCGACAAAGAAGTGTGGCTAAAGCTTGTTCCTGGGAGCCATATCTCAATAAGCCAGGAAAAACCTGAGGATCTGGTTGATTTCCCATTTACCCTGCTGTTAAGAAGCGTGTTTAAAGGCAAAAGGATAGTCGTGTCGATGCACACTCCAGACAGAATATTCGAGATAAAGTCAAATGATTACCTTTTGAGCCTTGAGCTGTTTTCTAAGGGTAATCTTATACTTGTAAAGGACGGCAAGATAGTGCAGGCCCTCTACAACAGGAGCTATTCAGGCAGGGAGGTTTCGGCAGGCGAGAAATTTGAGTACCCACCGGGCCGTGTCGATGTCTTTTCGATCGGATTCGACGAGTTTTCTTCCCTTCTAAGGAAGTCAGACAGGGAGAATCTAGTTAAGGCACTCGCCATCGATTTCTCCATGGGCGGAGAATACGCAGAAGAAGTATGCTACAGGGCGGGGCTAGACAAAAACATGCAGCAGAGCGCGTGCAGCAGGGAAAACACCGAGAAGATATTCTCAATAATAACCAGCATGATAAAGGACGAAGCAAAGCCTAACATAATAGATAAAAACATTCTCTCCGCCGTCGAGCTTAAGCATCTCCAGGGAGACAGGGAATATTTCAGCGGTATTAACTCGGCTGTAAAGGCCTTCTTCTCCGCTCCGGCTCAGAAGGACTTCAGGCAGGAAAAGATAGAGAAGGATATTGACACTGCTAAGGCGTCGATAGACAAATATGCTGCCATAATCGAATTTATCACTACTTACTTCGAGCGGATAGAGAAAGCGATCTCGACTGCAAAAGACTCCAACATCGATATAGATAAGAGGAAAAGTGAGCTGAAGGCGGAAGGCTGGCTACTTGATGGAAGATTCATAGTGAATGAATCCAACCAGGACATAAGGATAGACATTACAAAGCCGTTAAGGGAGACTCTGGACGAATACTACACAAAAAAGAAAAGGCTGTCTAAAGCCCTATCAACCCCGAAAATAGTCGCAAAAAAAGCAAGAAGCGTTGCAGTGGCCCACAGCGAAGTATGGTACTCAAAGTTCAGGTGGTTCTTCACGTCCGGAAACAGGCTTGTCGTGATAGGCAGGGACATAAACCAGAACGGCAGCCTGATTGAAAAGCATCTGGAGAAGGATGATATCGTCCTGCATGCAGATGTATTTGGCAGTCCTTTTGGCCTGCTTAAAAGCGCCAAGGGGGCGGTTCAAAGCGACATAGAGGAAGCCGCTGCCGGAGTAGCCTCTTACTCATCAGCGTGGAAAGCTGGTGCATCGAACCTTGATGTCTACTATGTGTACCCAGAGCAGGTCACAAAGACACCTCCTTCCGGCGAATCCCTGAAGAAAGGCGCTTTCTACATAGAAGGCAGGAAGAATTACATCAAAAATGTAAGTTTGGGTATATACCTGTCGTTTTCTCTGGATGACAGCGCATTGAGCATAACCCTGTCAATCCACGAACCAAAAAGGAACTTTGTTCTTGTCAGGCCGGGGAACAAAAAGAGAGAAGAGGTCATTAAGAAGATACTAAAGAAACTGGAAGACAAGATGGGGATAAAGATCAAGTCCGATGAGATAGACAAGCTTCTGCCTCAGGGGAAGTGCAGCATAGAAAAAATAGAGCTCTAATCCTCTGTGATTATTTAGTGGAGCTGGATATGAGCAACTCTTCTACTTTCTTGTTTTTTACGAGCTTTGTTATATAACCTGCAATTTTGTTTTTCACGCGCTTGCTTGCTGTTATCACTTCATTCAAAACCAGCTTGTTTGCGTTGTAATCATCGGTAAACCTGTCCTTATAGCGCTTCAGTATCTCCAGAGACGCGCTTCTCACAAGTCTTCCTCTAACTCTTCCCATGTCTTATCTTAACATTAAGGGTGTATTTAAACTTTGTCTAATTAAGTTTTTAATTGTAAAGAGTATAGAATAGTCAGTGCCTCGGTGGCTCAGTGGTAGAGCGTTTCCTTGGTAAGGAAAAGGCCGCGAGTTCGATCCTCGCCCGAGGCTTTTAATCCTCAGTGGAGCACAAAGTGCTAAATCATTGGCTTTTTACTAAACGTTGTGATCTAGATATTTATATCAAAGATAGTTGATAACCATAAGGACTAAGCTTTAACATTTTTAAATCACAAATCCCCTAAATCAGCATGTTTGAAGTCGAAGCAAGGGGGAAACTGCCTATCAGCGTTGATGAAGCGTCCGCAAAGTTGAAGGGACTTGGTGGAAAGTTCTTAGAGAGAAGGAAAAGGTTTTCTCTGATTTATATGCGCCAGCCTACCAATGATATAAAAAATGATCCAGTAGACCTGAGGATAAGGGTTAGCAACGGAAAGTCAGAGATAGTGCTAAAATACGGAGAGTCAGGCTCGTTTGACAACCGCATAGAGGTGTCCGTCCCGATAGAAACTTCGGATTTTTCAAGTGCCGTCGAGCTGTTCAAGCTGCTTGGATTTACGCAGGGCGTCGTAACCGTCACGGACAGCTACAAATTTGAATACAAGGATATAGAGTTTGTTTTTGTTAGTACGAATGAATCCGGTCCGGCCTATTTTGAGGCCGAAAGGCTAACGGAAAACAAAGAGGATATAGAGAAAGAGCGCCGCTACATAATGGATGTATGCACAGAGCTAGGGATGGAGCCTTCCAGCCAGCAGGAGTATATAGAGCTGCTAAATTCAATAAACAACATGCCTGGGCACCGGTTTGATCTAAAGAAGGAGAGTTTCGATAGCATAAAGCAGAGGTTTGAAGGGTATTTTTAGCCGGGCTGCATTATAATCCTGTTAGTATGAGAAGAATCTTCATAGGCATAGACCTGCCAGACGAGGCGAGAGCTAAAGTAACCAGCTTGATCGAAAAGCTAAAGAAAGAGATAAGTGCCGTCTACGTATCACCTAGCAAATTGCACGTCACCATCAAATTTTTGGGCAACACACCGTTAAGCGATGATAAAATAGTGCAAGCGGCGAACTCTGTGGAGCTAAATCAGAGGATTATTATAAGCGGATTGGGCGGGTTTCCAAACGAAATAAGAGCAAGGGTCGTTTTTGCGGATGTTAAATCGGATCTGAGCGGAGTCTACTCCAGTCTATGCGGAGCATTAGGGGTAGAGCCGGAGAAGAGCTTTCATCCCCACGTAACCCTGTGCAGGAAAAGGAACTTTGTTGACATAACCAAGCACAGAATCGATTTCGATCCGATAGAATTCGAAGCGAAAAAATTAACAGTCTACAACAGTGATTACGCAACCTATTCTAGGCTGAATTAGCCCCGTATCTCCAGTATCCTGTAAAGATCCTTCATGTCCTCTATTACAAAGTCAGGATGGTGCCTTGAGACTTTCCCTTTCTCGCGGTTGTACCTGTCAAAAAGCACAGTCGTCATGCCCGCTTCCTTTGCGTTGTCTATATCAAGATCCGGCATGTCCCCTACGTAAAGCAGCTCAATCGGCCTGAGCCCGATGAGTTCTGCGGTTTTTATGAAGGCTTTTGGGTCGTTTTTGTCCTCTGGTATGTCATCCCTGGCGATGATTTTTACGTCGAAATCATTGAGCAAAAGGATGTTGTCAAGCATCTTGCGTTTTGCTCCTTTGTATAGACCTTCACCCGTGAGCAGACCGAGTTTTAGGCCTTTCTCCCTCAGTTTGCCTATGACCTCC
>JAJZIX010000010.1 GCA_021810345.1 Nanobdellota archaeon
CGAAGGAGCCCATAAATATTAAATGGCTCATGATACGCTGTATCTCGCACATTATCGTCCTGATGTAAGCGGCCCTGGGCGGGATTTTTATGTCCGCGGCCTTCTCCACGAGTGAGGCGTACAGCACCTCCATATTTATTGCAGAAACATAATCAAGCTTGTCCACGATAGGGTAGTAGTTGGAAAAATACCTCGCTTCGGCTATCTTCTCTTTTGCCCTGTGCAGAAATCCGATTTCAGTCTGCGCTCTTTTTATCGTGTCACCGTCTATGTCTACCACTATCTTGAACACGCCGTGCGTCGCGGGATGCACAGGCCCTATATTCAACCTAAAGGATTTTTTCTGTTCCATTAAAATTTCAAATCCAGGCCGGTCCAGTTCCTGACCTCATCCGTTACGATGAAATCCTTCCTCATCGGATGCCCCGGCCAGTCTTCCGGCAGGAGTATCCTCCTCAAGTCTGGGTGACCGTTGAACTTTATCCCGAAAAGGTCGTAGGCCTCTCTTTCTTCCCAGTTTGCGGAGTCGAATATCTTTGATATCGAGTCGATTGAATAGTCCTTTTCATCTATGTTGACCCTAAGTGTCAGGATGTTCTTGCTCGAATAGCTGGAGAAGACGTAATTCAGCTCAAATCTAGGCTTGTAATCCACGACGACGAGCATGAACAGGATGTCAAACTTCTTTTTTATCTCCAATGCGGCTTTTTTAATGAGTTTTTTGTCCGACAGAACTATCAGGGTCTCGTTATCATTATTAGACTGCGCCTGAGAGACGGCCTTTCCAAGCTTTGCGGACAAAAGGTCAAAGTATGCTGCCATTTTTCAAGCTCGCCTTCGCCTTGTTCTGTTTTATAAGTCTCTGCAGGACTCTTACCGCATCCATGAATTCTTCTGGCCTGGGCGGACAACCAGGGATATAGACATCAACAGGCATTATCAAGTCTATTCCGTGAATTGTATTGTAGCTGTCGTGGTAAAGCCCACCGCTGACATTGCACGCGCCGACCGCTATCACGTATTTTGGAGAGGGCATTTGCTCGTAGACATTGAGAAGCCTGCGGGCCATCTTTTTCGTTATGGTCCCGCTCACAAGAAGCAAGTCAGCCTGCCTCGGAGAATCGCCTATGAAAAGCACGCCCATGCGGTCAGAATCCACCTTGGTCGCGCCAAAAGTCATCATTTCGATTGCGCAGCATGAGGTACCGAATGTAAGAGGCCACAGCGAGTTGCTCCGGCCCCAGTTCAAGACCGTTTCTATGAATTTTTCCGATTTCATGAATATTATATCCGATAATCCAGGGTATGAGAACTCGTTTCCTTCTATGTCATCCAACTGTTTTTTAGCCGTATGCATTCACCTTGAAGAGATATCTTACGAAGAATATAAGGTAAAGCAGTGACGCCCCTACACCCAGAAAAACATAGAGCCCAAGGGCCTTGGCGCTCTGGGCCCACAAGAAGAGCAGGACCATCAGCGCCTCTACGACTACGAATATTATAGCATAAAAGAAATACTGGAAACCCACTGTCCTTGCCGAGGCGATGCTTCTTTCAGCGCTTTCTATCGGGGCCTTCGACATACCTCCAGACTGTACGCGCGGGCTGATAAATCTCTCGAGAAGAATTATGCCAATCCAAACCAAAGCAGAGACTACCAGCATGGCAGCCAGTATTACGAAATTGCTAATGCTCATTAGTAAGTTAGCATCTGGTATTATAAAAAGTTTATCTGATGCAAACATCTTGCATAAATCATATGATAGGCCTAACTTCAAGTAAGATCTCAGATGCCTTTGTCTCTTGTTGGCTTTATGAAAACTATTTATTCATTCTCTCTGTCTCTATTATATGAGTCCCCCACGAAGATCCCAATCGGCATTGGAGTATATGATGACCTATGGCTGGGCCATACTAGTAATCGTGATAGTAGCAGCTCTGTTGTATGTACTCGGTATATTCTCCCCAAGCTCGTACATATCAACGTCAATAACAGGATTTAGCGGTGTCACAGTTTCTACAGCTTCCGTTTCTCCGACAGAAGTCGGTATACAAGTGCAGGACATCACAGGCAGCACAATACAGATAACAGCTGTCAACGCGACTTTAAACGGTAAAACTTATACTTCATTCATATGTGATCAGACTACAATAATAGAAGGCGGGAATACGGAGTGCTTCGTCTCAGGTAATTTCGGCAGCGCCGCTTCTATTTCATCGGTACATGTCAGTATAGGTTACTTGTCATTAGGAGTATTCAACGTTCCCTATACCTCTGTAGGGACGGTGACTTCTAAGCTGGCTCCGTACATACAGGGCGGGCCATTTCAGCCCTCAAACAACATTGCATACGTCGGAAGCTGGACTGGTGCAGTAGCAGAGATTAATACAAGCGATGATCAGGTGATAGATGTGATTGGTAACCCCACTTGGAGCACGGCACAGCTGGTTTTCTCTCACAATGGTTCAGTTGCGTACATCCCGGACGGTTGGAGTACACTCGGAGTTTTTAACTCTTCCTCTTTTCAATTAGTGAAAAAATACTGGACTGGCGGTTGTGGCGATTATTTTATGACACTCTCTCCAAATGGCGAATATGCTTTCATATCTTTGGATGGATGCAGCCAGAATGCAGTAGATGTCGTAAACCTATCAAATCCAAATACATTCTCAGATTTTAAGAGAATTCCGACTTTACCACAGCCAAACCAAATAGTTACTGCTTCAAATGGCTATATTTATGTCACAGACGGCGGATCGAATGCAGTATCAGTTATAAATCCAGTTACACTACAGAACGTAGATAATATAACTGATATTGGAGTAGGCAATGGAAACAGCTGGAGGATGGCTTATAATTCAGTAAATGGCGACTTGTATATCCCTTCAGGCACAACTAGCGTAAACCCTAGTTACAATAATATGTCTATAGTCAGCACGCAGACGAATTCCGTAGTCGGTGGCCTTACTGGCTTAGGGCCAGCTCCAAATTCTATGGTACTAAGTAGCAACGGTAAACTAATCTATATAACCCAATCGTACAGTTATGTATGCTGTAGTGTTAATCAAGGGGCCCTTGCCATAATGAATGCTTCCGACTATAATGTTATAAAAAACATACCTGTCGGAAATGACCCACGGGGTGTTGCTATTGCTCCGAATGGATATCTCTATGTGGTAAACTCAGGGTCGAATACCATTTCAATTATAGACAATAACACAGACACGATTACCAGTACATTAAGCGGCAATGGCCTTAACAATCCACAGTATATTGCTATAACAAATGGATACATATATGTGACAAATTGGAATTCAAACACCGTTTCCGTCTTTTCGCTGTCAACTGGCGGAGCTGTTTCTACCCTGAGCGTAGGCTCAAATCCTTATAGGATTATGGTTTCTCCCACAAATTCCTCGCAGATTTATTTGAGTAACTATGGATCAAATACAATATCAGTTATAGACGCCAACACAAATTCGGTTGTAGACACAATAAATGTAAACCAAAATGGTAATTGTAATCAGCCAGAAGGAATTGCTTTTCTGCCGGACGGAGATTATGCTTATGTGGCATGTTGGAGTAATAATGCAGTTGCTGTTGTAGACGCTGCTACAAATACCTTCACTGGCACTGTGATTGGAGGAATAACTAATAATGGCGGGATAAGGGCAATTGTCGCGTCTAACAATGGACAGTATGTGTATGTAGGTGGTTGGAATGAACCAAGTAATGATATAAGTATAATATCAACATCAACAAACCAACTAATCGAAAGAATGCCAGTGGCTGGTCAATCATCTCTTAATTATTTATTAATGTCTAAAAATGGAAATAGACTCTTGGCGCTTTTTCAAGATTGGAGTGATAAGTACGCCATGGAAATTCTAAATCCAAATAATCTTCAGTTCGAAACTGGTGTCGGGTTTTTCTTAAATGTCCAACCTGGCTGCGGCGGAGACCCCAGCGCGATTGCGGTATCCCCGAATGGGAAATTTGCAGCACTTGGGGATCAAGGCTGCAATGAGCAAGTTGCGGTGTCAATGATAAATCTAACTTCTGGTGCAGTAATGTACAGCACGCCCATAAAACAAGGTAATATAAATTATGAGGCGTTTTCAAATGATGGCAGTCTTTTGTACGTAGACACTGGAAACTCTATAGAGGCGTTAAATACTCTAAGCGGCAATATTGAATACACTTCACAAGATGGGGACTGCCCCGGCCCGATTACGGTTTCTTCCACAGGACTGGTATACGAAACCTTTACGTGCCAAAGCAATTCATTTATACAACAAGGTCAGAATGGTATGGTGATACTTTCGCCAACCTTGAATGTGATAAAATATGTGTATGGCACCGGAATAGCAGTTTGGGGCCTTGCAATGTCGAGCAGCGGCTCTGATCTCCTTATCTCAGGGGATGGAAGCTCCTTTACTTATCTTTCAACTTCCTCAAACACTATCCCTGTCCCTCCTGCTTGTGGATTTCCATGTTGGGGCAATTCTGAGGTTTTAGTCGATGGCAACACTGCATACATGACACAAAATAGCGATTGGCAGAATGGTTCTGTTGGAATCTATAATATAACAACAACATCATCTACCGGTCTTCCTTCCTTTATTCCGATCGGGATTATTGACAATGTCGGTTCGTACCCATATGGAATTGCTATAACACCAAATCATCAGGATTTGTATGTAGTCAGTACTGCACAAGGAGGCGTGCTTGCAGGCAATGGACTGCAGAGAAATAGCTCAGTCGATGTAATATCCACTTCGAATAACCAAGTAATTGACAGAATTATAGTACCCGGTTGCCCGAATCACGATGCTATAACCCCGAATGGTGATTATGTTCTTGTAGCATCTCAATGTCTCCCGTCAAATTCAATTATCATTATAAGCACAAGTAGTAATAGCATCACAAAAGTAATTCCAGTAGGTGGCTGCCCAGGTAATATTGCGGTAAACCCAACCGGAACATTGGCCTTTGTTACAGACTCTTGCTCAAATTCTGTGCATGTAATAAATCTTACATCGATGCAGCAGATTGAGAATGTCGGTGGAGGAGGGTTGAACTCACCAAAAGGTATAGCAATTGCCCCGAATGGTATGGCTTACATAGCGAATTGGAACACCGATCAAATTTCGGTATTAAACACATCCGCTGCCGTGCTTAACCCCAGCAATGCCTTTCTTTCACCAATAACAATTCCAGAGGCAGATAATTGGAGAGGGATAATTATAGGAGCTCCGGGCGCTTATTCAACATGACTATGATATAAAATATGGGAAAAAAACCATTGGAAAATATTAAGGAGAAGGTGGAACTATACAGGTTTAAGAGAAGCCTGAAGAAAGGGTTTCTACCCCCTTCAAAGGAGCCACATCCTTTAAAGTTTAATTTTACCTATAAAAATAAGATAAAAGAGGAAAAGCCACCAAAAACACCAAAGATAAAGCTCCCTCCCATCAAGCTTCCGCACAGGACAGAAGGCAAACCACATAGAAAATTGCCAAAGGGTTACGCCATAGTCGGAATTGTGCTTATCATAGCAATTGCCTTGGGTGTGTCATATCACGAGGGTTATTTCCACCTTAATTTATCCGCACTTACCGCCTCTAAAGCGCCTTCAAGCTCGCCAACTCTTCCACCGTCACCTTCAGCCCCAAAAAATAATAAAAACGTTGTGGTTAACTATTTCAACCTAGAGGAGAGTTCTTCCACCGGCCAATACATTTACTTCTCGATGTCCCCATCCGTAAATTCATTCAATGTAACGCCTGGTAGCATAGAAACCTTTAATGTGTATTTGTCCATCCCGACAGGGCTATCAACTGCCCCTTCTTCAGTAAAGCTGACGAATCTAATTTTGAACACGTCCGGGTTTTCAGTATCATCAGAAAGCCCCGTTTTCCCAGTCACTGTATATAGAAATGTAACTACTAATCTGGTTCTCTCAATAAAGACGCCCAGTACACCGTACTATGGCGAGCTGGAGTTTATATTTGATTTAACGCCGACTTATACCTCTAATACGACAACTTGATTCAATTGTGCCCGAAAACAAAGTCGTTTTTGTCCGTGATTACTTTGTACCTTTTGGATAGCAGCTCCTTTATTTTATCGTTTTTGGGTTTCCCAATGCCTATCGAATCGCCGAATATCACAACGGGCTTTGTGTATTTGCTAATCAGCGCTGAAAAGAATCCGAGCTCGTTGAGCTTTGTCTCTATCTGCAGCACCCCGTCAATTTCCTTGGCTGTGGTTTGTCCAAGGATGGTCGATATCCGCTCTTGCTCGGATTTTTTGTAAAGCTCTCTGTTTGATTTTGCCTCAGAGAAGAACCTCCCGGCCGTCTTGTAAACTTCCTCCTGCTTTACGCCCCACAGCGACATCAAGTTCTTTACGGTATCATCAAGGCCCTGGATGTATTCAAGCGCAGGCTTGTAAGCCTTGAACACAAGTCTTACAACTCCATCTTGTATCCTCTCGGATTTTATTATTTTTATGAGCCCGACATCTCCGGTCATGTGGCAGTGGAGCCCGCCGCAGGCCTCTGTGTCATACCCTTCTATAGTCACTATCCTCAATGTTGAATTTGGCACGCTCCCACCTTGATAGATTCTCATCCCATACTTAGTTTCAGCGGATGTTCTGTCCATTAGTTTAACGGTTATAGGCAGATTGTTCGCCACGGTTTCATTTGCTATCTCCTCGATTTTCTTAATCTGTGCATCTGTCAGCTTTTCGAAGTAGGTTATGTCGAGATGCGCCTTGTCAACGTCCTTCTCCGCTCCGTTCTGGTAGACGAAATCGCCCAAAACCATCCTCGCAGCCTGGTTAATTATATGTGTAGCAGTGTGGTGCCTCCTAAGTAGCTCCCGTCTATTGCTATCGACTTTAAGGTCCACTTGACCGCCGGCTTTCTTTTTTATGTCCTTTTCCAAGTAGTGGACGATGACATCGTCGAATACTTTAACATCTAGAACATTTACTCCATCTATCATGCCCAAGTCGGGCTTCTGCCCGCCCATCTCTGGGTAGAATATTGTCCTGTCCAGAATCAGCTGCCTTGGCCCCAGAAGCTTTATAATTTTGGCTTTTGCAGTTAGCAGCTTCTCGTTGTAAAACAACTTCTCTGTTTTTTTGATGCCTTGTAGGTCCAGGGGCTCCTCCTTTTTAGCAGCGGTGTAATTGGAGGCTTTTTCGAAGTCTGGAGGTATGTATATCTTTACGCCCGCATTTTCGGCCTCTAACCTTATATCCTCAGGCGTTATCCCCTCGGATTCATACAGTTTCCTCAACTCGTCTGTGCTTATCGACTGCTTCTTCAATAGGTAAGCCATAGTCTTGGCGGTCCTTTTCCTGAAATCAGAGTACCTTTCCTTCTCCTTGTTTATTATCTGGGAGACATCGATGTCTTTAAGTTCCGTAAACCAGCTTCCAAACTCCTTTTTGTGCATTTCTATGACGTCGTTCAGGTCTATACCCCATTTCTTTTCATCTAGCATCAACAATGATCTGCGCAGTATATTTCTCAGGTTATACCCCCCGCCCACATTGCTAGGGAGCCCGCCGTCGTGTATTGCAATCAGCAGAGTCCTGGTATGATCCGCTATGCTGTACACGGCGCGCATGTCATCCAGGATTTTCCTGGCCTTGTCTTTTGGCAGGGAAGTGTTCTTTGAAACGTATTCCACGGCGTCGTCTATGGTTGACGACTCAAAATCAAGCATCCCGGAGAACTTATAGATCTTCTTGAGCAGCTCATCGCTGTAATCTATTTTGGCCTTTGACTTTATGTATTTTATGACTTCAGGGAACGTGGCCTCATAAATAGTTGGGGTATTCTTGCTTATCCAGGCCCACCTCTCAAGTCCTGCTCCCATATCTATCGTCTTTGAGCTGAGCTCCTTAAGACCTTCTTCTGTTATAAGGTAACGCATGTAAACCTGGTTGCCCAACTCCAATCCACCGGCGAAGAATTCCAATGAATTGCCCGCATATCCAGCCCCTACCCACGCGTCTTCAACAAAAGTAAGCTCATTTTTGTCTACCTTCAATCCGTCAATAAGCCATTTGTATATGTATCCTATCGCCTCTTTGTCGAAGTAAGTCTTCTTTTTCCTTGTGTTGAATGCGGCTTCCTCTGCCATTATGAAGCTTGTCAGGTGCCTTCCGGAGAGCCCGACATTCTCTATGTCATTGAATCTAAGGCATATCTGCGGAACGACAAGTGGATTTGCGGGTGGATCCGCTTTTTCCTGTATGACATAGGGCGCAAAATCATCTATTGCAGCCTCAACAAAGTATATATCATCGCGCCATCTTGCAACGACAGGGTAGCGCTTTATCTCTTTATGCCCAGATTTGGCGAACATCCTAGCGAAGTCCTGCCATAAGCCTTTGTAATCCTTGCCGGATTTGGCGATTTTCCTGTCAAAGAATGTGTAATCTTTCAGGCATTCTACATCCCCACACAGGTCCCTCTGCGTGACAGCCCAGAACATCTTGTGGCAGGAGGAGCACTGCTGCCGCTTGAATCCTAATTTTTCCAGAGTGGAGAAGGGAACCAGTTTCTCCGGGTTTTTCTTCAGCCTGTCATATATTTCTCTTTTTGCCTGTGCTTTGTCCATATCTAAATATTTAATGCAGACTGGTGTATTTATTTGTTGAAACTCCATAGTTTATGTATATGGCCGCGATAGTTTAGCCAGGTAGAACAATAGGCTGTGGCCCTGTTGACGTGGGTCCGAATCCCACTCGCGGCCCTTTATAATATAGCAAAAAATTACGCTAATAGTTATAAGCTAAAAAGGCTTTTCTAAAAGCATGAACATCAAAGAATATTCTCAGGAGATAGCAAATGAAGTTAAAAGACAGTACGAGATTATTGGCAAAGTCAAGAAAATAGAGATACCAGTCGCATCCGACGTAGGCGACAGGATAGAGGGGCTTCTTTCGGTGCTGAAGCCAGGCATAGCAGGCAGCGGGCTTGCGGATTTTATAAGGCAGGCAGAAAAAAAGTATTCCCCAAATGACTGGAGGGTTGCAATAGACAGCGCATTGGCAGCGGCGAAATCTCAGTTCATAAAGTTCAACACCCAAGATGAAGCAATAGAATTCGGCATAAGGGTTGGGCTGGCCTATATAACAGCCGCGATAGTTTCGGCGCCTCTTGAGGGTTTTGTAAAACTCGAAATGAAGAAAAGGAAGGATGGTCAGGAATACCTGGCATGCCATTTCGGCGGCCCGATAAGAGGCGCTGGCGGGACAGCAGCTGCGTCTGTAATAGTGATTGCTGATGCCCTAAGAGCAGCTTTCAATCTGGGAAAATACGACGCAGATGAAGATGAGATAAGCAGGATAAAGGTTGAGGTCACCGATTACAATGATTTTGAAGCAAGGTTGCAGTACATGCCGAGCATAAATGAGCTCGATTTCCTGATGCGCAACATACCGATAGAAATAGAGGGCGATCCGACTTCTGATCGAGAAGTTTCTGCTTATAAGAATCTACCCAGGATAAAGACGAACAAAATAAGGGGAGGCATGGCCCTGGTGCTGTGCGAAGGATTTGCACAGAAAGCTCCAAAGGTCAACAAGATGCTTAAGGTATTTGGGAAAGACTATGGAATAGATGAAGATTTCAGCTTCCTAAACCAGTACATAGAGCTGAAGGAGCTGTCTCATTCGGAGCAGCCGCAGGAAAAGGAGAAGAAGGAGAAAGTACTGCCGAATTATCGTTATATAGAGGAGCTTGCGGCCGGCAGGCCGGTATTCTCATACCCTCTTACAAGCGGAGGCTTCAGGCTGCGTTATGGCAGGAGCAGGGTATCTGGATTGGCAGCAGCTTCCATCAATCCTATAACAAACAAGGTGCTGCTGGACTTCGTTGCGACAGGATCTCAGCTTCGCGTGGAGCTGCCAGGCAAGGCGTGCGCTGTCACTCCCTGCTCGGACATAGAGCCACCGATAGTCAAGCTGAAGGACGGCTCGGTCGTTAAGCTGAAGAGCGTAAAGCAGGCAGAGGAGCTTCTTGGCAGCATAGACGAGATACTATATATAGGTGATATACTGTTCAACTACGGCGATTTCGCCGAGCAGGGCCATCTTTTAATGCCTTCGCCTTTTGTTTCCGAGTGGTGGGATAGGATAGTTGAAACCAAAGGAGAAGAAGCCATCCGGAAATCAACGGAATTAAACTCATTCAAGGACCACTTAGCGTTTTCAAAAGAATACGATGTCCCACTTCACCCCAATTATCTGTACTTCTGGACGCAGATAACAAGGGAGGATCTTCAATATCTTGTCGAGTATGTCTACACGCATGCAAAGGTCGACATACAGCAGACTATAACAGGCCAGGGGTCAAAGGTACTTCTCCTGCAAAACGATGAGAAGGCAAAGAGGATCCTAGAGCTTTTGGGAGTCGAGCACAAGCTCTCAGGCGGCATAGTCGTGCAGGATGTGGATGCCTTACTGGAGACAATCGGCTACGGGAGGCTGAGTTTTGATGAAGCCATAAATCTATTTAGTGAAGGCAGTACAAGCTTGGAGATACTCAGCAAGATGCTAGGAGTGAAGGTGATGGACAGCGCCGGCACATTCATAGGCGCCAGGCTGGGAAGGCCGGAGAAGGCTAAGATGCGCGAGATGGAGACTAACCCCAACATTATTTTCCCGATAGGTGAAAACGGTGGGTCTTCCAGAAATTTGGTGGCTGCGGCAGAAAAGGGTAATATAGTCGCGGAATACGGGACATTTTACTGCAACACTTGCAAAAAGGACACAATATATAGTGTCTGCGATGTATGCGGCAACAAAGCCGAGAGGTACTATTTCTGCAGAGTATGCGGTGCAAAGACAAACGAGCTGATCCACCACGGAAAGCAGACTCTTGCGAAGACGAAGCTCAGCATAAACTTGAAGGAGTACCTGGAGAGAGCATACCAGAAACTTGGCATCACTGAGAGGCTGCCTGTGATAAAGGCGGTTAAGGGCGTTTTCAACTCAACAGGGGACATCGAGCCGATAGAAAAAGGCATACTGAGGTCGATGCACAGGCTGAATGTTAACAAGGATGGCACTGTAAGGTTCGATGCGATAGAGGTGCCGATAACTCATTTCAAGCCGAAAGAGGTAGAAACAAGCATAGAGCGGCTTAAGCAGCTGGGGTACACAGAGGACGTTTTCGGGAAAGAACTGTCGGACCAGAACCAGATCCTGCAGCTCAAGCCACAGGACATAATACTACCGACGTACGGCACCGAGGACGAGAATGCTGCTGAAGTATTTTCAAGGGTGTCAAAGTTCGTGGACGACCTTCTTGTGAAATACTATAAAACAAGCAGCATAATGGACATTAAAACAAAAGATGACCTGGTTGGAAAACTCGTGGTTGGGCTGGCGCCGCATACCTCATCGGGGACTATTGGCAGGATAATCGGCTTTTCTAAGACGCAGGGCCTGTTTGCCCATCCCTTCTTCCATGCGGCCATGAGAAGGAACTGCGACGGGGACGAGGCGGCTCTCCTGCTGCTTTCAGACATGCTCCTGAACTTTGACAGGGCGCTTCTGCCGGACTCCCGGGGCGCAAGGTACATGGATTCGCCGCTTGTTATTTCGACTGTTATGGACTTGAACAGCATAGACTCCGAAGCATACAACCTAGACATAGTTGGAAAGTACCCTCTTGAGTTTTATGAGGACACACTGAGATATGACAAGCCTTCGCAGGTAAAGATACCCCAGGCAAAGGAGCTCCTGTCGGATCCGGATAAAAAGATACTCTTCACCCACGACACCGACAACATAAACCTCGGCGTGAACGTGTCAGCCTACAAAACCCTCGAGACTATGAGTGACAAGGTCTCAAAGCAGATGGAGCTTGAAGAGAAGTTGAGGGCTGTGGACCTGTCGGACATAGCCAGGATAATCATAGAGAAGCACTTCATAAAGGACATCAAAGGCAACCTGAGGCGGTTCGGAACGGAGGAGTTCAGGTGCGTCAAGTGCAATCAGAGGTACAAACGTGCGCCTCTAGTCGGAAGGTGCACCAAATGCGGAGGCAATCTCGTCCTGACATCCAGCGAGGGTAACATAAAGAAATACCTGAAAATGTCGCTTGAGATAGCCCAGAAGTACAATGTTCCCACATACATCAAAAGTGAGCTCGAGCTCATAAAGATCGAGCTTGATGCCCTATTTGGGGAGAAAGTTGAATCGCAGGCGTCTCTTCTTGCGTTCTAATTACGTTTCATGTGCTCAAGGAAGTTGTCCAGCTTGTCGACGATGTCGTTCATGAGTGCTTCCTTTATCACACCATCGACCTTTATATTGATCTTCTTCCTTCCCAGACAGAGCAAGTTTATCTGGTATTTGCCAGTTATATCATGAACTTTCTTTATGTGGATCTTTATCTTAGTTATGCCGGCGATGGCGCTTAATCTTGACTCCCTCCTGCTTATCTGGGACCGGACCATGAGGACGAAGTCCCAGTCATAATCTCCAGATAGCTCGATGTCTATTGCGTCTCCTAAATTTCTTCCGCCAAGAAGGTCTAAGATCTTGGACCTGGTGAGCACGCCTACAGGCTTGCCATCGCTGTCGACTACTACCACTCCTTTCATCTTTGCGGCCAGCATTATCTCAAGCGCTTTCCTCAGATTAAGGCTCAAAGATATCTGTGGCAGCTCTTTCCTTGCAATCTCTGTTATGTTTTGTTCTAGTACTTTGTTTTTTTGGATATCTTTTTTACCCTTCGTTTGGAGAGAGGTCTTAGTGAACATGTATCTCATGATGTCCGACAGTGCAATCTGTCCGGTGACCCTGCCGAACCCGTCGATTATGGGCAGGTTGTCGATCTTATTTATCGCTGCGAGCTTCTGCGCCCTTGCGATAGTATCCTCAGTCCTGACGATTGGGAATCTTCTTATTACGACATCCTCAACTTTGAGCGAGTCAAACACCCTGCTGCTTATCAGTACCTTCAGTATATCATAATCCGAGACTATCCCGATGAGCTTGTCATCCTCATCGACTATTGGCAGGGCACCAACTCCACTTTCCTGCATGAGTTTTATTGTCTTCATTAAAGAGTCCCTAGAATTTAGCGTAGGAACCTTTCGGATTAGATCCTTTGCTTTCTCGTTGCTGTTTATGTCCCCCGATATCAGGTCATAGTAAAAAAGGAGGCCTATGTACTTTTTATTTGATGTAACTGGGACCTCCTTTACACCTTTCGAATCCATTGCGCCAAGTACGTTGCTTATCGTTGTGTTCTCGTCAACGCTCATTACTTTTCGTACCATTATCTTTGATATTTCCATTTTTATCCCCCCTACTCGATGTAGAAAATTTTTGACACCGCAGCCGCAAGGCCAAGTATCATATATGAAAGGAACATTACATAGCTGACTATTGCTATTGCGGAATTCGAGCCGTTATTGAATCCCAAATAGCTATCCAGTATGGATATCGTCAGTGGATTAAACGGCAGATAGATCATAAGGCCGATGAAAACGAACATAGAAAATATTATCATAAAGGCGATGCCGAATTTTATAGTTCTCCGGTTATCGGATTTGAGGTAAAAGGACGAATAGATCATAAACGCGCCGGCGATTATGATGAGGGGCGCAAAAAGCAGCAGCGCGTTCTTAAGCGACACAGCGCCTTGCGACAGTAGAGAAATATAATCCGCCAGATTAGTGGAATTTGTGGTGCCGTTTGCGACCAATGAATTGACAAGCGATGAGATGCTGCTTGGGTTGAAGGTCACTACCGACCAGTTCCCAAAAATCGAAACCAACCCGGATATTATGGCAGCGATCCCGCCGACAAGTCCTAGAACGAACGAGAATTTCCTGTTTTTAAGGACCCCTCTGACGCCACTTTGTTTCGTGCGCTCCTGGACTTCCCCAAGTTGTTTTGCTTTTCTCTCCATTCTTTTCTAATAAGCTACTTATTTAAATAAGTATAATGGCTCAGGCGCGCAAAGCAAAAAGTATTTATAGGCGCATATTCATTATTAGACCTATCTCTGGGGATGCAATTCCTTAAGAGTAATTGTTCAAAAAAGGTGATTGAAATGGCAGAAACTAAACCGCACATGAATTTGATCTTTATAGGTCACGTAGACTCCGGTAAGTCCACTACAGTAGGAAGGCTGCTTTATGAGACAGGCGGCTTCAGCGAGCAGGACAAGTCAAAGGTCCAGAAAGAGATTGAAACCCTCGGTAAGGTTGATTTCGAGTTCGCATACTTTCTTGACACTTCGGGAGAGGAGAGGAAGAAAGGTGTAACGATAGACCTAAGTCATGTCAAGTTCGTCACCGACAAATACGAGTTCACAATAATCGACGCTCCAGGCCACGTTGACTTCATAAAGAACATGATAACAGGAGCATCGGAAGCGGATGCAGCGGTGCTTGTAGTCGACGCAAAGGAGGGGGTGATGCAGCAAACTAGGGAGCACCTTTACCTTGCAAAGGTATTCGGGATAAAGAACCTGATAATTGCACTCAATAAGATAGACCTTTTGGGTTATGATGAGGCTAAATACAAGGCAGTGAAGGACGCTGTCATGAAGGCAGTCAAGGCCTCTTACCCCAACGCAGAATCTCTCAATTACATACCAATCGCATCGAAGGAGGGCACAAACCTCGTCAAGAAGAGCGAAAAGACTCCATGGTATCAAGGCCCAACTCTGCTCGAGGCTCTAAACGCTTTGCCACTACCAGAGAGACCAACACAACTGCCATTAAGGATACCAATAGAAGATGTTTATTCAATACAGGGAGTTGGTACCGTACCAGTCGGTAAGGTGATAAGCGGTATAATCAAGCCGGGAGACAAAATAATATTTGAACCTTCGCACGTAACAGGTGAAGTCAAGTCTGTGCAGATGCACTACCAGACTTTGGATCAGGCGGGTCCTGGAGACAACATTGGTTTCAATGTCAGGGGAGTCGAAAAGGACCAGGTGAAGAGAGGCGACGTCGTCGGAACTGTCTCAGCTCCACCCACGGTGGTCTCAGAGTTCACAGCCCAGATAATCGTGCTCAACCACCCAACAGCAATATCGGCTGGCTACAGCCCAGTTCTGCACGCACACACTGCGCAGGTACCAGTAAGGTTTAAGAAGATACTAAAAAGGCTCGATCCAAAGACCGGAGCGACGGCAGAGGAGAACCCCGCCACAATAAAACAGGGAGACGCTGCGATAGTCGTGCTAGAGCCGCTTAAGCCGCTGTCAATAGAAAAATCAGACACGATACCACAGCTTTCAGGATTTGCGATAAGGGACATGGGTCTCACAATAGCAGCCGGAAGATGCATCGATCTGGTTCCAAAGCAGGACACAAAGTAATCCGGCTGATTCAGATACCGCAAACGAGTTTTAAGCTTATTTGGCTTTAGCTTTCTCGGTCTTGCCTTTCTCAACCTTGCATGCGGGGTTGACACAGAACACGTATGTTCTTGGGCTCTCCTTGCTTCTCCACTCTATCATATGCAGCCCGCATTTAGGGCAGGTCTGTGGGGATATGAATACATATCCTCTCTGCGGCAGAGGCATGCCGAAGTGGCATTTCGGGTAATCCGAGCAGCCGACGAACCTCTTGTGGGTTCTCTTTGAGACAATCATCCTCAAGTCCCCACCGCTCTTAGGGCATTTTCCGAATATGTACTGCTTGAGCAATGCCTTGTGCATCAGCTCGCTTACATCTTCCTTCTTTTTGGAGAGATCCAGAAGCATGTCTCTGACTATCCCCCTTGCCTCGTCTACGACCTCCTTCTTTGTCTTCTCGCCGAGCTCGACCTTCTTCATCTCCTCCTCGAGATGTGCAGTCAGCCCGGCCCCGGTCAACTCCGGTGATATCTTTTTCAAGTTTTCCGTGACTGCAAAAGCCATTTCGCTCGGTAGGAGTGTCCTGCTTGTCGAGATGTATCTTCTCTCCATTAGTTTTTTCATTATTTCGGGTCTTGTTGCCTTTGTCCCAAGATGCAGGTCCTCCATTATCTTGAGTATGCCCCCTTGCGAATAATGGGTTGGCGGCTCGGTCTCGCCCTCCAACATCTCAAATTTCTCGATTTTTAGCTCCATTCCCTCTTTTACGGGCGGAAGCAGGTTCTCCTCATACTTTGAATATGTATAAACGGCTCTCCACCCCGGCACAAGAACCCTACTGCCTTTGGATAGAAAGGTCTCATTCCTGATCTTTACGGTTAGGTTGATGGTCTCCTCCTTTGATGGCTCGGAGAGCGTAGCTAGGAACCTTCTGCTTATCAGGTCAAATATCCTTGCCTCCTGCGGGCTAAGTGCTTTGTTTGGCATCTTGACCGGATGTATTGGTGGGTGGTCCTTGGCCTCCTTACCCTTTGTTGGGTGTAGCGCCTCACCTGCAAGTATTTTGCTGACGAACTTTTTGTACGCACCAGATTTTCCAAGCTCGCTTAGGATCTTCTTTAAATCCAGAGTCGGCGGATAAGCCTGGCTGTCTGTACGTGGGTAGGAGACGTACCCTCTCATGTACAACCCCTGGATTATCCTCATTGCATTCGGGACGCTGAATCCTATCGAGGACGCGCTTCTCAAGAAATCTGTAGTGTTGAATGGAGCTGGAGGGGATACCTGCCTGACTTTTTTATCGGCCCCCGATAATATCGCTGTTTTCTCGTTTTTCAGCAGATTAATCCTATCCGCAGTATCTTTGTCAAAGACCTTCCCTTCGGACAGCTCGGCCACAAAGCTGTCTTTGCCTGCCTTGAGCGTGGCGAAGAAGCGCCAGAATTTCTTAGGCTTGAAAGCACGCCTCTCTGCTTCCCTGTCGACTATTATTGCAAGCGTAGGAGTCTGCACCCTGCCGACGGACAGGAAGGAGTTGCCCAGTCTTTTCGCTGCGAGTGATATGAATCTTGTCAGTACTGCTCCTAGGATTAAGTCTATTTCTCTTCTTGCGTCTGCGCTGTCTGCCAGGTTCTTGTTTGGCTTCTGGAGGTTGCCAAAGGCCTGGCTGAGCTCCTCGGTTGTGAGCGAGGAGAACACACTTCTATAAAATTTCGCCTGCTTGTTCTCTCCTTTTATTATGTTTATAGCCTCGAAGCCTATTGATTCGCCCTCCGTATCATAGTCCGTGGCTATTATCACTTTGTCAGCCTTTTTGGCGTAGGTTCTCAGTATCTCTACATTCTCCAGGTCATAAGGCACGTACTCAAGCTCTGATTTTGTCATCTGGTCGAGGGTGTCCTCGCGCCATTTCTTGAATTCATCTGGGTACTTGACCTCTGTTATGTGCCCTTTCAGGGGGGCGATAATAGAATCCTCACCCATCACTCTGGTGAACCACACCTTTACGGGCCCAAACTCCTTTGTTCTTATCTTGGTTTCGCCGAGGTTCTCGGCGATCGTTTCGGCGGCGGTGCTCTTTTCTGCAATTATAAGTTGCATTATTAGGTGTTGAAGCTCCTGCTATTTAAGCATATCATTGGATTTTGGGTCGGCTCTGCTCTCGCTAGAAAACACCACTATTGATATCAAGGTTACAATTATCGCAAGCGAGAAAGTTTCCAGGTATCCAACATACTGCGATATGACACCGGAAGCAAGAGAGCCTACTATGGCTGATGTGCCCAGCACCGCGAGCCATATCCCTATATACTTGCCTTCCCTGCGGTTCTTTATGTGGGTGTAGAGCAGGACGGACGATGCGACGTTCCAGATGGAATACCCTATGCCGGCTATAAAGTAAGCGAATATGTTGAAGTACAGCAGGTACGCCGGGATTATCAGCATCGGCAGGAAAGCTATGAAGTAGCTGAGGGCCCTTATAAAGCTTGCAGATCTGTAGTAGAGATTTATCCTGAAGTTCCTTATGGCGAGCATGACAGCGCCGTAGACAAAGATCTGGCCGAAGGAGTTGGCAATGTTTATTATGAATATGCTGCCGTAGGTTATCCCGTTGTGGTCAAGGAACGGAATGTAAGAGGTGTTGAAAAGGTAGAGGCCAAGGTTGAACAAGCTCATAGCCGCGAGTATCAGGTAGATCTGTCTGTTCCTCTTCATCCTCACCTCTTTGACCATCCTATCAAGAAGATGCTTGCCGGTCATCAGCAAAGGCGTGACACTCAGCATATTCAGAAGGGAGAAGCTTCTCCTGAATGCAGGTTCCGCTGTTTTGGGCTGCAGCTTGTCCGGCTTTATTAAGAAATAAGCCATCACCAATCCAGCGATGTTTATCACAAACAAGAACAGCAGGTAATAGTACAGCGTCTGCTTCTGGATGAAAACCCCTGGCACAAGCGCAAGCAGTCCACCGAGTATTGCAAGCATGCTGTACTTGCTGTAGTACCTCGGCAGGGACTTGTTTCTCCTTTTGCCTATAATCATTATGTTTATCGCTGGAGAAGAAGCTGTGGCGATGAATGCGTAGATCCCATACATCACTTCCCCTGTCGCGACGTAGGTCATCAGGTAAAGCAGCGCAAAAATCGGCATTATTCCTAAGATGGACAGAAGGATAAGGGTTTTGTTTTTGTGCAGCCTGTCAGTGATATTCCCCCAGAGAAGCGAAGCAGGTACCTCGAATATATTGAACAGCGTGACCGCAATGCCGACGTCGAGCACGTTGCCGCCCAGATAGAGTATATAAAGAGGGATGAGCACGCTGAATCCTGATGACACTGCAGATATCGGCAGTATAGTATAGAGCCAATCGTTGTTTTTCATTTTAATGATATAGTAGCCGTGGTTTTAATCTTTTCGCCTGAAGGAAGTACTTTGCGTTTGTCTAATGGATAAAGGGCCGCTTTGGTTTCCGATTAAGTAAGGTATTTAAACCCATAGGATATATTGTTTAAATGGATCAGAATCAGCCGCAAAATCCTTCGGTTGTAAAGGTTATGCCATCTGCGCCGAAGAAAGGAATCAGCAAGCTGGCTATAGCAATCATAATTATTATAGTGCTTCTTGTATTGGCATACATATTCTACCACTTCAACATAGCGGGCGTAAGGGTGTTCGTCAAGGGAATAATTGCGCCGCTACCAGCTACAACCTTTTCGGGGGTGACAAACACTCCGCAGCTAGTTAAGACTGTGACTACACAAGTCACAGCAGCTTCATCGCTGAATATAAGTTATACTGGCAGCGTTAGCTTGTCCCTGTCGGCAGGCGCAGCTCCTTTGCTTTCAATACCACTTAGCATCGATGCAGCGAAAGCTGGGAGCTACTACAGAGTTTCATTCGCTGCTAACATGTCATCTGCGTTGTTATTTATATCTTCCTTGATAAATCTGTCAAATTCATCCAAGATAAACAAAGTAAACCCGATAATAAACGGCCTTTCAATATACAACACGACTGGGTACATAGACTGCAGCACGTTTAACTCGTCATCAAACTGTACTTATTCAAAGTCCCCTTCCGCAAGTCTGTTCTTACCGGTTAACTCAACAAGCCTGCTGCCAAGTGTCACCAATCTCAGCGCTCTAAACAGCTCAAATGGTATTTCAATAAAATATACCGGCGTGCAGAATTATTCGGGCAATGAATGCTCTATACTGTCGCTGAGCGGTAACTCTGCCAATATGAGCGTCAGCGGAAAGGTATGTATGTCTAACACACTCGGGCTGCCGCTGTTTGCAAACGTGCAGCTGGCCTCAACAGCAAGCAGTGGGCCAACATCTGGATTCTCTGTCTCTTTTGTGCTGTCATCCACCATGGGCAGTACGCCGACCATTTCGGGCGTGACAAGCCTGCCTAAAAATGCGGTTTTCTCCTAAGCCATAGACACACAAAGACATAAAAACATAGTTTGCTTCTTTAAGAGTAAAGCGGGATAGAGCAGCCAGGAGTGCTCGTCGGGCTCATAACCCGAAGGTCGATGGTTCAAATCCATCTCCCGCTAATTTGATATGAGCAAATTTTACGTTACAACACCAATATATTACGTGAACGACAAACCGCATATAGGTACGGCTTACACGACAGTGGTGGCGGATGTTCTTGCAAGGTGGCACAGGCTCAAAGGGGAAGAAGTTTTCTTCCTGACTGGAACCGACGAGCACGGTATAAAGATCTACAAAGCCGCAATGGCCAAAGGCAAGACACCAAAGGAGTTTGTTGACGCAGTCGTGCCGGAGTTCGTATCTGCATGGAAGTCCCTAGACATCTCATATGACAAGTTCATAAGGACCTCCGACAAGGATCACGAAGAGCGTGTTAAGAAATTCATCATGAAGCTATGGGACAATGGAGATATATACAAAGGGGTTTACACGGGCCTTTACTGTGTCCCCGATGAGACTTTCGTTTCAGAGTCCGAGGCCAAAGACGGCAAATGCCCTTCATGCGGAAGGCCGCTGGAGACGGTATCTGAAGAAGCCTACTTTTTCAGGCTGAGCAAGTACAAGGACAGAGTGATAGAGCTGATTAAAAAAGGCCTCGTCATCCCACAGGAAAAGGCAAATGAGCTTCTCAGCAGGCTGCAGGGCGATCTGAAGGACCTGGATGTAACAAGAAAGTCCGTGAAGTGGGGGGTAGAGTTTCCGCCCGATCCTTCGCATACCGTCTACGTCTGGTTTGATGCCCTGCTCAATTACATAACTGCGCTTGGATGGCCCGAACAGGACAAGTTCAATAAGTTCTGGCCCGCGGATGTGCACATAGTAGGCAAGGACATAGTCTGGTTCCACGCGGTGATATGGCCTGCCATGCTGATGGCAGCAGGGATGGAGCCACCAAAAGCAGTGCTATCGCATGGATGGTGGACCATAGACGGCAGGAAGATGAGCAAGTCTTTGGGTAATGTTGTTGATCCAGTAGAGCTGGCCAAAAAGTATTCAGCGGATCCTGTGAGGTACTTCATGGTGCGCGAGAAAACCGTGTGGGACGACGGGAACTTCTCTGAAAAGGCGTTGAAGGAGAGGATAAACGGCGAGTTAATGGCGGACCTGAGCAATCTTGTCGCGCGTGTAGTCACTCTTGCCGAAAAAACCGGAAATCTAAGATCTGGAGAGGCGGAGCTGGAGGGTTTTATAGACTTCGGTAGATTCTCCAGTTTAATGGATAACTATAACATCTCAAGCGCCCTGGAAGAGATACTGATAGGCATAAGGAAAGTCAACAAATACTTCAATGACAAGAAGCCGTGGGCTTCAACGCCAGAGTCGCTCTCTAACACGCTTTACAACGCGCTAGAAGCGCTTAGGATGATTTCAATATTGATAAGCCCTTTCATGCCTTCCGTTTCGGATGAGATTGACAAGCAGCTCGGAGTCGGTCACGGTGCCATAAAGGACATCGGTTTCAAGGAGTTTGTAGGCAATCCAAAGCGCGGCAAAAACATCTTCGACAAACTTAGTGAATAAGCTTTAAATACTAGCTTATAGCTAATAATATCATAACATTTTGTGAGGTTAAAAGTAAAAATACTATAATGACAGAAGTTTGCCCAGTTTGCGGCTTGCCTAAGAATCTGTGTATATGCGGGACCATATCGCAGGAGCAGCAGAAGATTAAAATTTACACAAAAAATGTTTCTTATAAGCGCGTTGTGACTGTAATAAGCGGCATAGACCCGAAGCTGAACGACATCTACAAGCTTGTGAAGACACTGAAGACAAAGATCGCCTGCGGCGGCACATACAAGGACAATGTCATAGAGCTGCAGGGGGATCACATCGAAAAAGCGAAGAAGATCCTACTGGAAAGCGGATTTCCGCAGTCTGCCTTTGAATAAATATTTAAGCGAAGCGCTGCAAGAGTAGGCATGAACCAAAATCAGCTCGATACACTTTTTCTGAATGGCATACTCGTTGACTCCTCTATAAAGGACGCGGAGGTGCAGGATTTTGAAGACCTTCTGACCAAGCTCAAGGAGAGGAAAATATCCTTTTTGGACTCGGGAGTCCTGAATGCTTTGTATGACGGGGAGCAGTCCAATTCTGACTGCTATGTTGAGGTGATCAAAAACTACGAGGGGGAGACATCATCTGGCAAGCCAGCCGACTGGGTTGCCTACTTCAACGACAGGTTCAACAGGCTCAGGGACCTGCTTCTGCTAAAGGACAACAGCGGGATAACCTCAATCTCAAACATAAAGTCGATGCCGCAGGGCGCAGACATCAAGACCATAGCGATGCTGTCCAACATATCAATAAGCCCAATCAAAAAGTACACCGTTTTCGACATGGAGGACAACACCGGCTCCTACAGGGGAATACTGACCTCCCAAAATTCAGATCTGCTGGCGGACCAGGTCGTTCTAATAAAGGGTAGAAAGTTCAAGGACGCTGTTTTCATAAAGGACATAGTCTACCCTGACATCCAGGTTAGGGACAGCAAGCCGAAGGACATAGAGGACTCATACGTCCTGTTCTTGTCGGATATACATGTCGGTTCGAAGCTTTTTGTCAAGGACGCGGCAGAGCTTTTCATGAAGTGGATAAACCAAGAAGTATCGGAGTATTCAAGCATTGCGAAGCTTGTAAAGTTTATAGTGATCTCTGGCGACCTTGTGGACGGCATAGGCGTCTATCCAAACCAGGAGAAAGAGCTGGAGATAAAGGACTTGAGGGAGCAGTATGAAGCTTTCTACAAGCTTTTTGACAGAATACCGAAGAACATAAAGCTGTTGATATCGCAGGGTAATCATGACGCCACGCACATAGCCGAGCCGCAGCCGAAGCTGGACCCGAATTTTGCCAGTCCAGTTTATAAGCTCGTGAACGCAGTCTTCCTGTCAAACCCATACCAGGTTAATCTTGTGGTCGGGAGCTCAAAGACAAACCTGCTATCATACCACGGTTTCAGCATCCCATACTACGCAGACACCATAAGCAAGTACAACAAGATGGACCCGCAGGACATAGAGGAGATAATGAAGCTGCATCTGAAATCGAGGCATCTTGCACCCACTCACGGTTCATCACAGGTCGTTCCACTGAAAAGAGACTACTTAGTGATAGATGAGACTCCCGACATATATGCGACAGGTCACATACACAAGGCGCTCGTGTCGAAGTACAAGGAAACCATCCTTATAAACTCTTCCTGCTGGCAGTACCAGACTTCCTACCAGAAGAAGTACGGCATGAACCCGGACATAGCCAAAGTCCCGATAGTCAATCTAAGGGACAAGTCATACATGATGCTTGATTTTCTTGGAGAAAAGGTGCAGGCAGTCAAGCCATAAAAAAGTATAAAAATACAGGCTGAAAATCTAATAGAATGTACGGTAAATTCATAGTTGTGGAGGGCCTCGACGGCTCCGGCGTTTCTACTCAATCCCGCATGCTGTCAAAATATCTTGCTTCAAAGGGACTTAAGGTCCATCTGACAAAGGAACCAACCAGTAGCATAATAGGCAGCCTGTCGAAGTCCGTGCTTTCGAAGGAGCTTGATCTGTCATCTAAAGCGTTGCAGCTGCTTTTCTGCGCAGACCGGGCCAACCACCTGGAGAAAGAGGTGGAGCCGATGCTTGCCAAAGGAATCAATGTAATATGTGACAGGTATCTTTTCTCAACGCTTGCCTACGGCCTGGGTTCTAACATAAACTACAAGTGGCTGAGGTCGATAAACCTGAATTTTAGGATGCCAGACCTGGGTGTGGTCATAGACGTGCCGGTTTCTGTATCGCTGTCCAGGATATCGGAAGAATCAGTCGGGCTCCAGCTCTTTGATGAGAAGGAGAAGCTACAGAAAGTCAGGCAGGGCTACCTGCACATAGCCAAAGAATTCCACCTGAAGGTCGTTGACGGCACGAAAAGTATAGATGAGGTTAGCAAGCAGATATCGAAGATAACCAGCAGGGCCTTAGGGATACAATGAAAAAATCCAAAAGAAACAGGAAGGGACAGTCATCCCTTGAATATCTTATAGTCGTTGGCATAGGCCTTTTCATAGTCGGCGCCGCAGTATCCTATGTCGTTTACTACTCCGGCGGATACAGCACACAGAGCTCCGCGCAGCAGCTTCAGATTGCAGCCGAGAGCGTACAGAACGCACTGCAGTCTCTAAGCTCGTCAGAAGCCGGATCAAGCGTCAGCTTTAGTTTTATCTCTCCAGGGCTTGGCCTGACATCCTCAATGTGTAGCAGCTTCCTTTCATTCGTAAACAGCAAAGGTGAAGCTTCCATGTCCCTGCCGATAAGCGTTTCCGGCGAGCTGCCACTGTCTGCGGGAACGTACAAGGCAGTAGCATATCTTGGGCTGTTCAGCGGGGCGCCAGTGGCAAGCCTTCACTTTGATCTTCCTCTCTCTTATATAAATTATTCGTATACGATGAACAGCGGCAACCTATACTACAGTGTTTCCTTCTACAACCAGACAAATGGCCTAGTGGATGATGTAAATTTCACAGTCTTGGTGTACACATCAACGCATAAGCTTGTTGCTTCGCAGAATGAGACTACGACCAGCGGCCAGTTTACAGGAAATCTTGCACTGCCGTATTTCACTCCAGGCGATGTTGTCGTAGTCTACGTGCCGTCGCAGGGTGTGATGTCCCCGTCGTGCATGGAGCCTTCAAACACGATTATACCTCCTGCGGGGCTGCAAAGCTATGTGCCGCTTACGATAACAAATTCTCAGCCTTATCCCACTCCATCTCCTTTCCAGCAGCTTGTCAACATATCCTCCCAAAATTATAGAGGCTTTGAGTCGAACAACCTAGACAATACAGAATTCTTCTACCCGAACGGAACGATAATCCCGTCATGGCTACAGGGGGGCAACACCGCATTTTTCAATGGCAATAACTCAGGGACTCCCGGCGGGCCTGAATCCTACATCAATGGCACGTCTCAATCTTCTTTTCCAATCTCAGCATTTGCCTGGATCTATCCGGAAAGCTACGGCAGCAGCAACTTCGAGGTAATATTTGAGTATGGAGGAAGCTACTCCTCCGCTGGACAGTTCGAGCTTGGTTTGCACACCAATGGAGACCTGGTGCTGTGGAATGGTTCGACAAACTTGGTTTCATCGTTCGTTCCACCGCTGAATTCCTGGAGCCTTGTAGGGTTCTCTGCCTCATCCACTGCTGTAAATTTCTATTTTAATGGGCAGGTGCAGACCATCCCATCCAATAATGTACTGACAAACTCAGGAGGGAACTGGATTATTGGATGGCAGGCTCCCGATGGGGGCAGAGACTTCTACGGATCTATAGCGGATGTGCAGCTCTATTCCTCTGTGATACCTGCATCAGCTGCGGCCACCCTATATTCAAATGGGCTTGGCAGCAGCCCAGTGCAAACCAGCGGGTTGATAGGATGGTGGCCGCTGGCAGGCAACGCAAAGGATTACTCAGGGAACAATAACAACGGGTTGGTAAACAATGTCTCCTTCAGCATGCCAAGCCCGGCTAGCACATCAACGTTGTACTGGCTAAAGCTTGGCAGCATACCTGCTGATTCGTCTGAGACGGTCTACATGGGCTTTGCCCAGCCATCAACAAATCTTTTCAATAAAGTAAATGATGGCGAAGCCCCGCAGCTTCCAGCTATAGTGCCGCCCGGAGTGGTTTACAGCCTGCCCATCAACATAACTAACTCACAGTCCTCCCCGACCCCAAACCCATACCAGCAGATGCTTAATGTCTCTTCGTCAGTCTACTCCGGCTACGCAGCATCGAATCTGCAGAATGTCGTGTTCTACTACTCCAATGGCAGTGTAATACCATCATGGCTGGAGAGCTATAGTTCATCCAACGCGGTATGGTGGCTAAAGCTTGAAAGCATCCCAATCTCCTCGCACATAACAATCCATATGGGCTTTGGCCTCGCTTCAGTGAATCTACTGAACAACGTAAGCGATGGCGAAGCCCCCCAGCTTTCCTCAACCTATGCGGAATACGATGATGGTGCTAATGTGTTCTCTTTGTATTTTAATGGGAATACTGCTACAAGTGATTTTGTTACTGGTGGGGGAGACACAGTAACGCAGGAAACAGGTATTGATATGCCAGGTGGGAATACTGGAAATGCATTAAGATTTACTACGGGTTCAAGCGAAGCTGTAACTACTGTTGATATGTTTACGTCTACTTCCTTGCCTAATAA
>JAJZIX010000002.1 GCA_021810345.1 Nanobdellota archaeon
AGAAAGAGGAAGGCGAGGGCGACGGTAGGTCAGTATGACCCTAATCTTCTGGGCTACACGCGAATTGCAATGGTAAAGGCAATAGGATGCCACTCCGAAAGGAGGAGCCAATCCCCAATCTTTACCCCAGTTCGGATCGAGGCTTGTAACTCAGCCTCGTGAACGTCGGAATCCGTAGTAACCGCGTTTCAACAAAGCGCGGTGAATACTTTCCTGCTCCTTGCACACACTGCCCGTCAAACCAAACAAGTTGGATTTAGATGAGATTGTCGTATTCGCGATAACCGAATCTAGATTCAGTGAGTAGGGTTAAGTCGCCACAAGGTAGCCGTATGGGAACATGCGGCTGGATCACCTCCTTTTATTTATATATCCAAAGGTGAGGTCATAATACAAGTGTGCTATTACCGTCATACATAAAAAGGGGAAACTTATCGTAATTATTATCATTTACACTCGCATCTAAGGTAACTTATGATTGAAATACCGAAAAAAACGCTTGAATTTTTTGGGAATGATGAACTCAAAGCAAGAGTCTTCTACGAAAAGTATGCGCTGAAAGATGTCAATGGAAATATAATAGAGGAGCTTCCTACGCAAATGTGGGCCAGAGTAGCAAAAGCCCTTGCAAGCGTGGAGAAGGAGAAAAAAGAGCAGGTTGAAAAGGAGTTCTACTGGCTGCTCGAGGACTTTAAGTTCGTCCCCGGGGGCAGAATACTGTTTGCCGCCGGAACCGAGAGAAAATCTTCCCTTCTCAACTGTTATTATGTACCATTGAAGGAAGACTCGATAGAAAGCATATTCGACACGGCAAAGGAAATGGCCCGAACTTACTCATTTGGAGGGGGCATTGGGATAGATATATCCATCCTAAGGCCGAAAAATTCGCTCGTTAACAACGCGGCAATAAGGTCCACCGGTTCGGTAAGCTTCATGTCCCTGTTCTCGTTGACTACATCCTTGATAGGGCAGAGTGGCAGACGTGGTGCTCTCATGATAACGATGGATGTAAGGCATCCGGATATCGAGGACTTTGTAACTGTGAAAAAAGACAAAACCCAGGTCAAGTACGCTAACATCAGCGTAAAGATAGACGACAATTTCATGCGCGCTGTCAAGAATAAGGAGCAGTTTGAACTTCATTTTAAGAATGACAAAGCGGATATCAGCAGAAAGATAAATGCCGCTGAACTTTGGAACAAGATATTGGATACTGCAATAAACACCGGTGATCCCGGCTTGATCTTCTGGGACAGGGTGAAAAGGGAGTCTCCTATCGAATATGATGATAAGATGGCTGTAAAAGGGACAAACCCGTGTGCTGAACAGCCGCTTGAGGATTACGGTGCGTGCGATCTTGGTAGTCTTAACCTGGGATACTTTGTCGATGATGAATACACCGACAAGGCAAAGATCAACTGGGAAAAACTGGAAAAGGCTGTCCGATACGCCGTGAGGTTCCTAGACAACGTTTTGGATTATAGTTATTCACGACATCCTTTGAAAGCCCAGGCTGAAGAGACACAGTACGTGCGCCGCATAGGGCTTGGCACTATGGGTATGGCAAACATGTTTGTAAAGCTCAACATGAGATATGATTCAGAGGAGGCAATAGAATTTGCTGCAAATCTTTTCAAGATGATCAAAGAAACAGCATACGATGAGAGTATTGAACTTGCTAAAGAGAAAGGCTCGTTCAAAGGGCTCAATATAGAAAAACATCTTGCAAGGGACTTCGTTTCCAGACTTCCGGATGAGCTAAAGCAGAAATTAAAGAAAAATGGGCTCAGGAATGGCTGCATACTGACGATCCCCCCCACAGGCTCAATAGCTTCAATGGCGGGGGCAAGCGGCGGGGTCGAACCTTTTTACGCTCTTAGTTACATAAGGAGATCCGAATCCCTCTCAGCGGAGAAATTCGAAGTCCTAGATCCAGAAGTGAGACACTACATGACAAAATTCAATATACAGGACAAAAGCGGGTTACCAGACACATTTGTCGTGTCGCACAAGATAGACCCATTCTCAAGAGTTAAGATGCAGGCAGCAATCCAGCAGCATATTGACTCATCAATCTCATCAACTGTTAATCTCCCAAGCACTGCGACAATCGAAGATGTCGATAGGATATATTTCTATGCCTGGGAGCTTGGCTGCAAGTCAATAACGATTTACAGAGAGGGCTCCAAAGAGAACATACTTACAGCAACCGATGAGAAAGCAACCAATGCAAAAGCTGAAGAACAGACCATATCTGGGAACATAGAAGAAAGGCCGTATCTAATGCAAGGGATGACATTGAAGATGCCTACTTCCCAGGGCAATATGTACCTTGTCATAAACAAGAATGATAGCGGCCAGATTAAGGAAGTCTTTATAGACATGGGCAGGTCTGGAGAAATTGAGAAGAGCTACACCGAAGCGATAGGAAGGCTTGTTAGTATATACTTACAGTCCGGCGGAAATGTTGACAGGGTCATCAAGACGCTTAAGGGCATAAAGGGAGGCGAGTCGGTCTGGTTCAATGGGATACAGATATACTCGATACCAGACGCGGTAGCAAAGGGGATAGAGATAGTTTCAAAGAACAAGGAGAAAGAAGCCTTTGGTTCCAATCTGCATGGCGTGATGCAAGAGACACCCGACTCTGCCTTGGCACATGTGTGCCCAAAATGCGGCCAGAACACACTGATATATGAGAATGGTTGTTACATCTGTAAAACATGCGGCTATACAAAATGCGAGTAGTTTAAATACCAATACACTTCTATAATTAAAATGGCAAAGATGGTCTTGAATCCAGAAAGATACATAGACAGCGCTTATTCAAGAGGGGATGTCTATCCGATGCTCCACAAGCTTTACATCTCAAAAGACGGCCTTTACAGCCTTGAAGATGCTATCAAAAGAGTTGCTATACCTTGTACGATAAGCTATAACATTAAGGAGCCGACTTATTTCGAAACCCGGGCAAATAAGATAGATAAGTTGAATCTTGATTTGTATGCTAGCGTGGAATTTCCTTCCCCGGTTTTCGACTATTATCTAATAATAAGCGATGAAAAGCTTTCTAATAGTATGGAAGGCAGATTCCACGACAATAAGCTTCTTGAGCATCTTCTAAACAGCAAAATTTTAGGTAAGCTGGGTGATTATGTCATCAAAGATATTGGCGAGGGAATGAAACCCGGCCTCGAAGGCGTGCTAATACTAAACGGAGAAAAATCTTACAGCGCATCTGCTGGGATAATCTCTCCAAATGACATAAATATAATACCAAGCAAAAGCGCACGCTGCAAAGACATAAAGAACGTAGACCAGATTGTGCTCGACCCTAGGCTTATACCGAATATCTAGTTTGAGGACGGCTTAAAGTTTAAATAAGTGTTCTCTTCATATAAATTGTATGATTACTATAAAAAATAAGTTCCTGTCAGATTTAGAGCGGGTTTTTTACAACGCCGACGGATTACAGGCTTACAACCGCATCACGCGCAGCTTGGAGCCGGTAAAACCGACAAGGCAGCAGAATTTTTCCCTTCGGTTAAAGGGCTACGCCAGGCTAGGTGAAAGGGAATATAAGGATGAGGGCAAATACACGGTGTACTTGTACAAGTGCAAAGTGGGCCGCAAGGAGCTGTTGCTTATCGACAGGCTGCGAAGAAGCATAGCTGATGATTCAGATAGCCTGTACTGCAGGCTTTGAATCGGGATGTTTACCCCACCCGTCAAGCTCCAAGAAAAGTATTAAAATGTAAATAAACATCAAACTGGATGGAAATAAAAGTATTGGAAAGGACCGATTCATCGTTGAAATTCAGAGTGTCGGGCGGATCGCAGTCAATCTTGAACCTGATAAAAGAGGAAGCCGATTCTATCGAAGGCGTCACATTTGCCGGCTTTGTTATGGAACACCCTCTGGAGAAAGCATCCATCTTTGTTATAAGGACCGATTCCAAAGACGTCAACAAAATCTTCAAGAAAGTAATCGAAAAAACTGAAGAAGACCTAAAGAATGCAAAAAAAGAGATTCTAAAGGCATTCTGATTCCTCCTTATGGACGATGCAAAGAAGCTGAGGAGGCTTTTGAGATACATTCTCTCTGGTAACAACTGGGAATCAATAGTATTCTATATTATAATATTCTATCTGATTATTTTCTATGCGGCTATGCCTGCAGTATATGCTTTCACGCCTTTAAGCGATGTCAGCGCAGTTGTTTCGGGCAGTATGGTGCATTCCTACCCGGCGATACAGGTTACTTATTATGACTGGCTCAAGCTGCATGGATTTAATTCATCAATCACTAGCGCCTGGCCGTTCAAAAACGGTATACCGGTCGGTTCGATAGCTATAGCGTATAAGGTACCTCCCTCGTCAATAAAGGTAGGAGACGTGATAATCTACTATACGAGTTATGATGGTCTGGATGAGGATATAATACACAGAGTCATCAATGAGACGATCGTGAATGGTTCATATTACTACACAACAAAAGGTGATGCGAACCCTTACTCACTTCCCTTTGAATACAATGTTCCATACTCATCCGTCGTAGGAAAGGTCGAATACGTCGTACCCTATCTCGGATATCCAAAGTACGCTGAATACCTCCTATCAAGGTACATCTGAGGCCAAAAGCAAATGAATTTAATGTCTAAAACCCTTCAATAAAGATGAAAAAAATAATACTTATAACCGGCATGCCGGGCAGTGGAAAATCTACGGCTGCAAAAATCTTCTCAGATATAAAAGTTCCTGTTGTAGGGATGGGCGATGCGGTGAGGGAACAGATGCGTGAACGCGGCATAGAGATAAATGACATAAACCTTAGGAGTTTCTCGGCCGAGATGCGTGCAAAATTCGGTCCTGACTATGTGATAAATCTTGTCAGCTCAAAGTTGAATGGCGTTCTTGCGTCAAATGACATAGCCGTTTTAGATGGAGTGAGGAATGTCGCAGAGATAGACTTCCTAAAAAAAGCCGGACACGAGACCCGCTCAATTGCTATACTGACCGACAAGGAAGTTAGGTATTCTCGCATGCTTGACAGGCACAATGAAAGCGATTCCGATTCTTTCAGTGGATTCGAGCTAAGGGATCAGAAGGAGCTTAAGTTTGGTATATCAGAGGTAATTTCACTAGCTGATAGATATATACTAAACAACTCGTCGTTTGATTCCTTCAAGAGCAGCCTTCTGGAGGTGTACCAGCAGGAGCTGGAAAACACGCAAACTAAAAATACTTAATCTACAGATTTTAGTAGCTGACCCTGCGCTCCTCGCCTTTAAGGAGCTTTTCTATCCCCGAGTTAAGGTCATTGACTCTTATTATTTTGCCATTTCTTTCATATTTGTGGTGGGAATTCCACGGCTGTGTTATCAAGTATAAGGTCACCGGCGAACTGTTTCCTCTTTTTATTATCTCCTCCGCCAGTGTATTTGCGTCATCAAATATAGTCTTGTATCCGTAGTTCAGCTTCTTATCTATGGTCGGTACGCATGTGACTTTTATGTCCCCGTCATCAAAGTTCTTCTTTAGCCATTTCACGATATACTCAGACTGTTCAATTGGCCTTTGTGTTATTACCTCGACTTCGTGCGTCTCTGCCAGCGAGTCCAGTGTTTCTTTTCCTATCGTAGGTTTTATCTCTTCCCACATGTTGCTCCATATCTGGCCATGCATATCAAGAAATTCGGGGGTAGACATCGGAATTCTCCAGTTCTCCGGCTTGTAGTCACATATATCATCCGGGGTGTAATTACTTTTATGTAGCTCATTGTAAACCTTAAGGAAAACTGTGTGAAAATCTGCGAGTGTACCGTCAATGTCCAAGCCTATCTTTTCTTTTTGCATACGTAGTATTAAGAGGACAGGCATTATTTAAACCTTTCAACACAGAGTGATTCAATTTAGTTTTATTATATATGAGTCGGTTTTCTCTTCTATTTTTTGGTTTGATACTACTCTCCCATTTGATATCTCTATCTTCACCTGCCGGCCCAGCAATAGAAGCTTTCTTGTTGCATTTAAAGAATCGCCAGGTTTCCTTATTTCAATTTCACCTTTTAGAGAGTTCACTCTTATACCAAGGATATAGCGGTCTATTATGAATGGCAAAAGTCCTATCGACCATGCCTGCGAAGGGCACCCCTTTGGCTTTCCGTCTGGTTGAAATATCTCGTTTATCCTCTGCGAACATTGCACATCAAAGTTGTTTTTCCACAGTATCTCCATGCACTTGTTGCCTAGCCTGGAATCTCCTATCTTATATGCAGATCCGGCGAGCATAGCCGTCAAGAATGGCCATATTGCTCCATTGTGGTATCCTTTTGGATTGAATGTAGGATCCTGGCTAGAGACAGACAGCATTCCATATTCGTTAAGTAAGTGTGTCTCAAGGTTGGTTACTACTAAGATATCTTCCTCAGGCTCGATTACATCAAAGAAGGGCAGAAAAACCTGGTTTGCGCTGTTCATGTCCTTTTTCAGCTGGTCTGAATAGTACCCATCGCGTTTGAATCTGCTTATATTCTCTTTTATGCTCAATCCCGTCTGGATAAGGCTGTCGCTTTCCTTCCCTAAAATCTTCATCAAACCCGCCGATCTGGACAGTGCTTTGGCCCACAGTGCCTGTATCTCTATGGAGAACTCCCTGTCAAGTGTATCCATCCATGTAGCTTTACCTACATCCCTTTCAAGCCCTTCGAGTAGTCTGTCTTTTCCCAGGTTTATTATGGTGTCCAGCTTATCACCAACTTTGGTTAAGATCCCGATCTCACCCGTGTTTACTACGTACTCATACAAGTCATTGATGAATAAAGCAGGAGTATCAAGAGGATAATCCGATCCGCCGTATATGCTTGGGATACCGGAAGGTGAGATTATTTTTGATATATTTAGAAGTACATTTCTGACGAACTGTGTGCTGTTGAGTGACAGGAAAGATGGCAGGATAAGCAGCGCGTCCCTAATCCAGAACTCATTGAAAAATGGGAACCCCGCATATATCTCGCTTTCCAAGAAATTTGAATACGAATAAAGGGCGTCTACAGACGCTTTTAAGAGAGCAGTCGGCACTCCGGGTATGCTGCCAAATGAAGCGGACATCAACTCCAAAAGCTCTGAGTATTCCTTCGTGTAAGCATCCCTGTTTTTTATGGTTTTGTAGACGACTTCCTGATCTATATCCTCGGTAGAGAAAATAAAATTAATTTCTTCATCAGGATTGAGTTCAGCCTTGACAAACCCCGGGACGTATTTGTTCTGAACCGCTCCGTCGTCCAGGTATTTCGTAAAGCCTTTCTCGATTGCGTACTTTCCGGGAGCATGAATCCCGTAATACTCTTGTTTTATGAATTCACCTTTATCAAAAATTATATATGCGCTGTGCTGACCGAAGCTGGCCTCGACTTTGTTTCTGTTGTTTTCTAGGGAATACCTTTTTCCGCCGGAGTAGTCTTCCGTCCTGTCCCTTATGTTTATACCTGCTTCCATCTCTATATTTGATTTAAAACCCACAGAAACGCTGACCAAAACCCTATTATCAAAACACGTTACTTTCTCCCTTACAAGGCCGCTTTTTAGCTGGAACTCAAAGTATGCAGATTGGGAGTTGTAATATTCGAATTTCTTTACATTTGAAGCTGAAAGAGCCTCTCCATCGAACTTGAAAGCGAAGTAATCGAAGTACTTCCGGTTCTTTTTCCAGATACCGCACCATTTCGAGCCGAATTCACTATCGTTGAATCTGAATATAAACAGCCCGTTCTTTGAAAGCACGTGGACTTTATCACCCATGACTGTTATTGACGCTTGGTCTTTTTATGTTTTAAAAAACGAATATTGCACTTGAAGTGGGGTTACAGCGGGTGTTTTGACTTTATTAATCAATAGAAAGATTTAAATATGAAGATATTATTCAGTCCCTATGATAATAAATTACCTTATAGATAAGATAGAAGCAAGCCGAGAGGACAATATACCGGCTGAGACGCAAGTTGGCATATCCAACAACATAACAGTTATAGACGTTGAGCTAGATGAGAAGTTCAAGGTATTGAAGTTCAAATTCAAGTTTGATGCAGTTTTCAGCGGGAATGATCAGGAATTGGGCAAAATAGTTATACAAGGATTTGTTGTCTATACTGGCGGCGATATTGACAAGATATATAAGACATGGGGGGACTCGAAGAAGATAGATCCGTCTATCGCTGAGGAGATACTTCAGGCAAGCCTTAACGTTAGCATACTTGAGGCGATGTCGATATCAAAGATGATACAACTGCCATCGATACTACCGCTGCCAAAGGTATCTACTAACGCGCCAAATGACGCCGGCGAAGACTCGCACAAGAAAGGGAGTAAAAAGTAGAAGTTTTGAATTTTACCTTTTCGAACTTGTTGACTTAAACTAATGCTTATGGTAGAAGAAAAACAGGACATTCCAACCACTCAGGAGCCAGCAAATGAGGAAACCGGGCAAGCTGACAACGAAGATTACAAGTCGAAATATTTATATCTTCTAGCAGAGGTAGAAAACTATAAGAAAGCTAAAGACAAGGAAATTAAGGAGTACATAAACTTTTCGAATATCCATTTGATGACGGATATTCTGAAAGTACTGGATGATTTTGACAGCGTTATGAAAGCGGAAAAAGACGAAAAGGTGGAGGCGCTGTACAAGTCCCTCATGTCGGTTCTCTCTACTTATGGTCTAGAAAGGCTGAATGTAGTGGGGCTGGACTATTCGCATGACATCGCGGAGTCTGTCGGCGTGGAAAAATCCGACAAGCCGGGTGGGAAGATAATACAGGAAATACAGGCGGGGTATAAACTTAACGGAAAAACAATAAGATACCCGAAAGTGAAGGTTGCATTATGACAGAGAAAGAGAAGATATTGGGTATAGATCTTGGGACGTCAAATTCCCAGGCAGCAGTCGTAATCGGCGGCAAGCCAACAATAATCCCGAGTGCAGAGGGCGCCACAGTCGCAGGAAAGATGTTCCCATCCGTGGTTGCATTCACAAAAACAGGAGAGGTGCTAGTTGGCGAGGCTGCAAGGAGGCAGGCCGTTTCAAACCCGCAGAACACGGTATTTGCAGCAAAGCGTAAGATGGGCTCTGACTTCAAGTATACGATAGCTGGGAAGACCTACACCCCACAGCAGATCTCCGCTTTTATTCTACAGAAGATTAAAAAGGATGCAGAGGCATTTCTGGGTACAAAAGTGAATAAGGTCGTGATAACAGTGCCGGCTTATTTCGATGACAACCAGAGGCAGGCAACTAAGGATGCAGGCCAGATAGCCGGCCTTGACGTCGTAAGGATAATCAATGAGCCCACAGCCGCGGCGATGGCATACGGGCTCGACAAATCAAGTGATATAAAGGTACTGGTTTTTGACCTCGGTGGCGGGACTCTTGACGTTACGTTGATGGAGATAAGCAACGGCACATTCGAGGTGCTGGCCACTTCGGGGGACGTGAAACTTGGCGGCGTTGACATGGACGAGGCGCTTACAAATTACATTCTGGATGATTTCAAGCTTAAGGAGGGTTTGGACCTGCGGAATGATAAAGTCGCAATGCAGAGGATAAAAGACGCAGCTGAGAAAGCAAAGATTGAGCTGTCCACTGTTCTTGAGACCGATATAAATCTCCCATATATAACTGTGACTTCTGAAGGCCCGAAAAACCTTGAGATAAAGATAACAAGAGCACAGTTAGAGAAGCTTGTCAGGCCGATAATAGACAGGGCAAAAGCACCAATAGACAACGTTTTGAAAGACTCAAAGCTATCCAAGGAGGATATATCAAAGATAATACTAGTCGGTGGGCCGACAAGAATGCCGGTAGTCAAGTCTTTCCTCACTGAAATATTCGGGGATAAGATAGAAGGTGGGGTAGATCCGATGGAGGCAGTTGCCCTGGGCGCAGCAATACAGGGAGCTGTCTTAGCGGGAGAGATAAAGGACATTGTACTTTTGGATGTTACTCCGCTTACTCTGAGCATAGAGACCCTTGGCGGAGTTGCAACTCCGATAATCGAGAGAAATACAACGATACCGGTTAAGATGAGCAAGGTCTTCTCCACAGCCGATGATTATCAGACCACAGTTACTATAAAAGTGCTTCAAGGTGAAAGGCCAATGGCTAGGGACAATATAAACCTTGGGACCTTCAATCTCGAGGGCATACCTCCCGCTCCAAGGGGCGTACCGCAGATAGAAGTCACGTTTGACATAGACGCCAATGGCATACTAAATGTTTCTGCAAAGGACAAAGGAACTGGGAAGACGCAGAAGATAACAATAACCGCGCCAAACAAGCTATCCAAGGACCAGATTGAAAAGATGATGCAGGCGGCCAAGGAAAATGAAGAGATAGATAAGAAAAGAAAGGAGCTCATAGAGTTGAAGAACGAGACCTCATCACTAGCTTATTCGCTCGAGAAGACAATGAATGACTTCAAAGACAAGATGTCGGAGGATGAGGCAAAGGAAATACAAGACATCGTCAAGAAAGTTGATGAAGACACGAAGAAAGAGGATGCAAGCGAGGACGATATAAAGGCCGATAAGGATAAGCTGACAGAGATAATAAATAGGATTAGCCAGAAAATCTACCAGCAGCCCCCGCCAGATCAGGGCCAGCAGGATGATAAAACTGACGGCAGCAACCAAAGCTGACACTATTTATTCTCCGGCTTGGATAGAGAACTATGCAAAATGATCCATATAAAGTTCTAGGGGTAAAGCCGGGCGCTTCTGAAGAGGAGATAAAGAAGGCCTTTAAGGCACTGGCCAAGAAGTACCATCCTGACCTGAACCAGGGCAATAAGGCAGCCGAAGAAAAATTTAAGGAGATAAACGAAGCTTACCGGCAACTCATGAACAAGGGGACAAGCAATCAGCAATCATCGCAGGAAGGATTTGGTGGTTTCGGTGGCTTTGAGGACATATTTAATTTTGGTAATTTCTCGGATATATTCAAGAATTTCGGGTTTGATTTCGGCTTCGAGGAGAGGGGCGCAGACTTGACTGCAGAGCTAACTTTGACCGTAGAGGAACTGTTTACGCTCAAAAACAAAGAGATTAAGGTAATGAGGAGTGTTCAATGTGCGAAATGCTCTGGCACGGGCGCATCCGAAAGAGAAGTATGCAAAGTATGCGGAGGAACTGGCCGTGTCAGACGCACTTCCAGGCATTTCAATTCGACGTTTGTAAGCATGGAAGAGTGCAGTGCATGCCATGGGAAAGGTTACATAACAGTCAAAAAATGCGATGCTTGTAATGGAAGAGGCAGGATAAACGTTGAAGAGATAGTTAGAGTCCCGATAAACAGCAACCTTATCAGTGGTTCTTATATTGTTTTGGAAGGGAAAGGCGATGCAGGGCCATCCGGCTATGGCAATCTGAATGTGTTTATAAAAGTAGTGGGTGATGACAAGTTTTCTGTCGAAGATGGGAATATCGTGACTAAGCTGCACCTTGATATCAGGGATATGGTCGCTGGCTGTTACTTAGAAATAGAAGCCCCTTATGGATTGGAGAAAATAAACCTGAGAAAGGGCGAGACAGGACCGATAATACTTAATGGAAAGGGCTTGATGAAGAAAAATGGAAGAAGAGGCAGCTTCATAATACACTTGATACCGGATTTCCCGGAAATAGGGAAGAAGGAACTCGCAGAGCTAGAAAAGATATTAGGGAACAGAAAAGAGCCGTACTTGTCATCCAAATAAAGCAGAATTTATGGTAGCACATAAAAAACTCAAGATTGCTATATTCACTGATTCATACCTTCCAGCAGTCGATGGTGTTGTGACCTATATAACAAGAACCCGCAAGGAGCTGGAGAGGAGAGGCCACAGGGTGTACATTTTCGCAGCCGGCAACAGCAGAACAAAGGAGCTATGTAGAAAGGACAAAAGGCTTTTTGTTTTTAAGGGCGTAAAGTTCGTTAAATACAACCAGTACACTATCTCTTTGAATCCATACATGACTAAGATGATAAAGAAGATAAAGCCCGACTTGATACATTCGCAGACTCCCTTCTCGATGGGGCTTATGGCCCTGGTTTCGAAAAACCTGTATAGTATCAAGATGATAAACACTTTTCACACGCTGGTAAATTCCGATGATATGGTGAAGAGCTATTTCAACAGCAATAAGGCAATAAAAAGCATATCCAAAAAGCTAGTTGAGATGTACTTTAAATGGTTCTATTCAAAGAGTGACTTGGTGATTGCGCCTAGCGATTATTCAAGGAAAGTATTGGAGAAAATCGGCCTAAGCAATGTTATCGTGATACCAAATGGAATTGACCCGCAGCCTAAAGTTAACAAGTCCAGGGCCAGAAAAATGCTTGGGATAAGCGATGATTATAAGGTGCTGCTTTATCTTGGCAGGCTTGGATATGAGAAGAACCTGCGCACGCTCATATTAGCTGCGGGCGGATTTGTGGACAAAAATATCCTTTTAATTATAGCGGGGATGGGGCCAGCCCTCAATGAACTTAGAGAATTAGCGGCTGCAAACAATCTATCAAATGTAAGATTTGTCGGATTTGTGCCTGAAAACATGAAAAAGTACTATTACGCCTCCGCAGATATCTTTGTCAATCCATCTATGATTGAGGTTCTGAGCACCGTTGATATAGAGGCGCTGTATACTGGTATACCAATACTTGTGCCCAAAAATTCGTCCCAGGAAAACCTTATTCTTGGGGGAAAGCGTGGGGAAACGTTTGACGGCAGCAGGCCGGATGATCTATGCGCTAAAGCTGCGCTAATGCTAAAAAACATCAAAAAATACTCACCCAAAAAAGGCATTGAAGAATACTCCCTAAAAAATTCAGTCAATAGTCTACTCTCGGCTTATTATTCAGTTTTGGAAAAAGGCTGACATTTTTAAGGTTTAAATAATTGAAACTGTTAATTAAGGTATGCGAATCATAAGTATAGCGCTGATAGTTTTAGTGGTTCTTGTTGCTATAGGCAGCGTTCACGCCCTTAATATAACCCCAACCAGCTTTACTTTGATTGGTGGGAAGATTTCATACATAAACATAACTTTTTACAACAACCAGAATATATCGGCGAATATCACCATAAACACCCAAAGTGCAGAGGTATCCTACGGTTATTATTTCTCGGCGATAGGTGTAAAACCAAACTCATTTGTAATACAGCCCGGGGGATCCCAGGTAGTGCTTTTCTCCTTCTCCACCAATGATGTGTTCTTCTCTTCTCCTGTGCAGATACAGATACCATATAGCATCAACGGCCGTCCTGAGAGCTTCACGCTTAATGCGCCGATAATCCCGCCAAACCAGAGTCTTATCTATATATCGTCTATGTCAGCCCCAAAAACCATTTACCCTTCATCAGTGTTTGGCTTCAATCTGAGCGTAATAAATGGCTTAGGAGAAGTTGGGATCAACATCCCCTTCAAGTATAGCTTAATGCTGAACTCCAAAGTACTGTATTCTGGCAGCGAGAATGTAGTGCTTACGGGGCTAGGCTTAAACAACCTGCATTTCTCCCTGCCGATTAATACCTCCACAGCACCTGGGAATTATACGCTTCAAGCATCACTTGTCTATGTAGGAAACATGTCGAGCCTTAGCGAAGGCGTGTCGGTTCTTCCTTATTACTCAGTTTCGCGCAGTCAGCATACTTCCTCAAACGCATTTGGGATGTCGCAGACTGTTACGATAACGAATGCTGGCAATGTGAACGTACCAAAAAGTAATCTGTCTGTTCCTGTCAGCAGCTTTAATTCGCTTTTCCTGGTCTCTGCAAAATCTTCATTGGGCAGCGCTAGCGTATCAAAAGGCTTTCTGTCATCATCTATACCATACCTTCTGCCTGGCCAGAGCATAACCTTAAGTTATTCAGTTTCATACGTGCCTATATATATAATCATCGCGCTCGCAATCGTAGCAATCGTGCTTTTCTTCTACTTCAATAGGAAAGCTGTCCTCAAGAAGGAAGTGGTAGAACACAAATCAACCGAAGGGTTTATAGACGTGAAGATCGCCCTTAGACTAAAGAATATATCAAAGCATCCGCTGACAGACATAGAAATCATCGAACCCGTCCCTCTGAATGCGCTAAAGGTATCCAACGCAGGCCAGAAAGAAGGAAAAATATCAAGAGTCAACGGCGCTCTGCGGGTTTCCTGGAAAGAGCAGGAGTTAAACCCTAAGGATGAGGTTATACTAATGTATGAGATTAAGAGCAAGATCGGGATAATCGGCAGCATGACTCTCAAGCCGGCTACTGTCAAATTCAAGTCGAATGGCAGGGCTTACCAGAGGAAATCCAACAGCCTTATACTCAATGTGACGCCCCCACGCAGATAAAAATATTGGATTCTGTTCATATAAAGCCGTTTCCCGAAAGTATTTATATTTGCTGGATGCAATTCTAAGTTAATGCCCCAATAGTCTAGTGGTCTAGGATCTCGCCCTGTCACGGCAAGGACGCGGGTTCGAATCCCGCTTGGGGCGTCTTGATTCAGTTTAGTTATCTTATCATCTTTAAATAAAGTTAGATATGGGGTTTAAGATACAACTTAAAATTATCAAGTGTTTTTAGTAAATAGATACGGATTTAAGTGCAAAAAACATATAAAAACAATGGACATAAAAGAAGGAGACGTTTTCCCAAATTTCTCACTGGAAAGCGACAGTGGGACAGAGGTTTCGTTGGATAACCTTAAAGGCAGCGTGTCGGTCGTGTATTTTTATCCAAAGGATGACACACCCGGATGCACAAAGGAAGCGTGCAGTTTCAGGGACAACATAGACAAGTTCAATGAGCTTGATACCCCAATTTATGGGATCAGCGTGGACAGTCCAGATTCTCATAGGAAATTCAAGGCAAAATACAACCTCAACTTCCCATTGCTCAGCGATTATGAAAAGATATTGGTAAAAAAACTCGGGATAAAATCGTTGTCTGGCGTGGCTGAGAGGGTCACATTTGTTCTTGACAAGGATTCGAAAATTCTCAAGGTATACCCGCACGTTTCCCCGGATAAGCATTCGGATGAGCTTCTTTCATTTTTGTACGGTCTAAAATCCAAATAAGCTATATGGTCGGTTTTAAATCTCTAAACCAAGCCCAAATAAATCAAGTGATAGGCATCCTAAGAAAAGAATACCCAAATGTAAAGTACTATCTGAATTTTTCCACCCCGGTGGAGCTTCTTGTCGCCGCTATACTGTCTGCGCAGACCAAGGACTCAGTGGTGAATTCGCTGACGCCGGCCCTTTTCAGCAAATATAAGACTATTGAAAACTTTGCATCCGCCTCTAAGTCTGATCTGCTAAAGTATACATCAAAGGTGTCGTTTGCCGATAAGAAAGTCGAGAACATCATCAAGGCTTGCAAGATCATACAAGAGAAGTATAGTGGTAAGGTCCCAAATAAGATGGATGATTTGGTCAGCCTGCCAGGCGTCGGGAGAAAGACCGCAAACACTATCCTTATCAATGCTTACGGAATAATTGAGGGGATACCGGTTGACACATGGGTTATAAAGCTCGCGTATAGGATAGGCTTGAGTGAGAGCAAAAAGCCGGACGATATAGAAAAAGATTTGATGAAAGAGCTCCCCAGAGCATATTGGAGTAAGATTGCCTATATTCTGAAGGAACATGGCCACAAGGTATGCCAGTCAACAGTGCCGATATGCAGTAGCTGTCCAATAAGGAGCTTATGCCCGAGAAACGGTGTGGTAGAAAGTAAATAGAAGGTGTTTAGAAAACTGAATAAGCAAACGTCGCCGCATCAAGGTTTGATTTCAGTGCTTTGCGGCAAGCACGTTGTTCCGCATCACCAACGCAAACATTATAATCAGGTACAATATCGCCAACCCGATTATAAGCGGATTTACCATCTTTTCCCCCCACTATTATATTGTTATTAGAATGCAACTTGCTTAAATATTTTTCTCTACTTGAGCAGCTCGAGAAATACCGGTGCGTGGTCTGAACCTTTCGTATTTTCAAGGATTCCGGCGGATTTTACCTTGTTTTTCAGTTTTTCAGATACAACGAAGTAGTCGACTCTCCAACCTATGTTCCTTTCCCTGGACTTGTACATGTTGGACCACCAGGTATAATGCCCTCCTTCATCTGTAAAGAGTCTAAAAGTATCTACGTGGCCGGATTGCAGAAAGCTCGTCATCCATTGCCTCTCTTTTTCAGTGAAGCCGGCATTGTTCGCATTTTCCGCAGGCCTTGCTATATCGATTTCCTCATGGGCTATGTTGAAGTCCCCTCCGAGTATTATTGGTTTCTTCTCTTCTAGCTTCCTGATAAATATGTTTATATCATTGCAAAAGGACAGCTTGTAGTCTAATCTTGACAGGTCTCTCCTTGAGTTTGGAAAATACGCGTTGATGACGTAGAAATCAGTGAATTCCATCGTCAGAACCCTGCCTTCTATGTCAAACATCGGGTTTCCTATGCCCTTAATTACACTTATTGGAGCAGCCTTTGAGAGCACCATTACGCCGCTGTAACCTGCCCTTTCGGCAGCAAATGAGTACGGAGTATACCCGTCAAGGTGAAACCCAAATGGGATTTCAGACGATCTGGTTTCCTGAAACATCAAAATATCATAGTCAGACGCCTTTACGAATTTTTCTAGTCCCTTCTTGACTGCACTTTGCAGGCCGTTTATGTTCCATGACAGCAGTTTCATACGCAAAATAATCCTTTTGTCTTTAAATCTACGCTTAGAATACAGGCTGGTCCTGAAATATCTGTATCCCCTTGTTTGTTATCTCGAATGGATGCATGCCGGCGCTGTGTGATGAAAATCTCAACTTTAGTATTGACACGGTCTTCTGGTAGAAATTCTCATTGTAGACCATAGAAAGCAGTATCACACCGTCTGATAAATACAGCGGTATAGCAAGGTCCTCAGACAGCTCAAGCTTGCTTATGTCGCCGTATTTCTCTATCGCTATGAGCGCAGTCCCAAATGATCTCAGCATATTAAACGTGTCTCCGAGGATGTTTCTCTGCAAGACTTGGTCTTTTATCTCCCATAAGAAAGGGGTCAGCGGATCTATAGCTATCCTAGAATGCTTTCCCTTCCTGCTTTCGAGTACTTTCGGTAACTCAACCGACAGGAAATTCTTGAAGTCATGCCCTGTCATCTTTGTGAATATGAAGTTGTTGTTTAGATTCTGCCTGAACTCCTGGAATCCCAGCGATTCAGCCTCTTTAAGGAATGAGTCAACATCCTGCTCGAGGCTTATATAGAATACTTTCTCTCCGTTTTTTAGCCCTTCCAGGAGGAATTCTGTGGAGAAAATGCTTTTACCCGAACCAGGGGATCCGTATAGGACTAGAACGCTATTTTTAACCAGGCCTCCCCCCGATAGTGCATCAAACCCGGCTATGCCGCTGCTTATTTTTTCAACCATATGAAATTGAGTCATCTCCTTAATTTAAGTATATCGCTATACTTAAGTGCGTTTACCACATTCTTCTTTTCAAGCCACCCCCTTCTTGCGATCGCCGTTGCCAGCCTCAAAAACTTGAAGTGATCGACCCTGTGGGAGTCACTGCCGAGGGAGAACCTTATACCCTGCTCCTTTGCTTCCTTAACCATATCGAATGGCAAGTCAGATCGATCGGGGAACCCGTCTATCTCGAGAAGAGTATCATTTTTCTCACATGCATCAAATACTTTGTCGAAATTGAGCGGCAGCGGGCTTCTCTGGTTTATTAGCCTGTCTGTTGGGTGTGCTACCGATGTTATCAAGCCGGTGTTTATGGCCTTTATCAGTCTGTCTGTAAGCTCTTCCCCGCCCATGTTCAGATTTTGATGAAGCGCCCCAAGCACAAAGTCCATATTTTTGAGTAGCCCGCTTGGTAGATCCAGCGACCCGTCTTTCAGTATTTCCAACTCAACACCCTTGAGTATTTTTACATTCGATTTTTCGTTCAGCTTGTCTATCTTCTTGTTTAAGACCCGGAATCTGTCTTCATCCAGGCCGTTTGCCACTCTGAGATTTTGGCTGTGGTTTGTGACAGCTATATAAGATAGCCCCGCCTTTTCTGCGGCTGCGACCATGGCCTCCAGGCCGTCTGCTCCGTCGCTGTCGTTCGTGTGGACATGGAGGTCGCCTACAACCTCATTGTATTCAATTATCTTAGGCAGCGTATGCGACAGAGAAGCCTCTATCTCACCCATATTCTCACGCATCTCCGGCGGCATTATCTCTAACCCCAGGATTTTGTAAACTTCAGCCTCAGATTTACCGGCAATTCTGGTTTTGCCCTTGAATACACCATACTCATTCAGCTTTAGCCCCTTTGATATCGCAATTTTCCTAAGTTTTACGTTGTGCTCTTTGTTGCCGGTAAAGTACTGTAGAGCTGCCCCAAATTCCTCCTTTTCGACGATCCTTAGGTCGCAGCTCAACCCTGCATCAAGGTCGACCGATGTTTTTTTGTCGCCTTTAACTATTATGTCTTTGACCTGCTTCATCTTTGTAAAATAGTCCATACCTGCTTTAGGGTTGTCAGAAACGCAAAGAATATCAAGATCCCCCACAGTCTCCTTCATCCTGCGCGTGGACCCTGCTATCTCAACCTTCTCGAACAAGCCGCTTTTCGCAAGGTCATCCCTTAGCTTTTCCGCGTATTCTATCACAAGTCCAAGCAGCTTGCGACTCACATCTGTCTGGAGAAAGAAGTCCAGGTTCTTTTTTATCTCTTCTTCGCTCTTTTTTCCGAACCCGCTGAGCTCGCGTATCTCCTGTTTTTCCAGCGCTTTTTTAAGGTCATTTACATCCTTTATACCAAGCTTTTTATACAGAACGTACAGTCTTTTTGGCCCGAGCCCCCTCATTTTCCTGAAGGTTGAGAAATCTATATTATACTTTTTCTTAAGCTTATCCCATTTTTCTATGTGCCCCGTTTTTATGTATTCCTCTATAGATCCGCCTATCGACTTGCCTATACCCTCGAGCTCCATCAGCTTTCCCTGCTTATAGACATCAGATATATCGGCTCCAAGCGATAGAACCGTCAAAGCAGCAGTTCTGTATGCCCGCGGCTCCCATTGAACTCCTTCTATCTCAAGCATGTCAGCGATATCATACAACTTGTCTGCAAGTTCTTCGTTTGTCATGTCTCACAGTTTCATTGCAAACGGCATTATGTCCGTTGCTTTCTTTATTTGGTTTATGTGGTTTGATCTGCATGAAGATTCGCTGAATTCCTTTGATGCCTTGAACTTGTCATTTGATATCAAAACAGGTATGTTGGAGTTTATGTGCCTTCTAAGGATGGAGGACGTTGCATGGTCGCATGTGATGATCAAGGAGTCTCCATTCGACTGGTTCAAGGCCGAAGAAAGCCGCTTTATCACTATTTTGTCGATTTTCTCCAGTATCATATACTTCTCGGTGTACTTTCCAAGGTGGGAAACTGCATCTGTCTGTTTTATGTGCAGGTATACTGCGTCGAATTTCCTGAGTGCAGCCGTGGTTGCCTCAGCCTTATTACTGAAGTCTATATTCAGATCCTGCTCTTCATGTACACCCTGGATTACGCTCATTCCAGCTGCCTTCGCTATACCCCTCTCCAGGGGCATCCCGACTACTGCCGCCCATCTTCTGCCGTACTTGTCGTTTATATCCGGCAGTTCTGGATCCGCTGCTGCTCCATCCCTCAGAAAAAGGTAATTTGGGACTTCAAGCCCCTCTTTCTTTCGGTCTTTGTAAACGCTTGACCTTTTTATTACATCCGATGATTTTTCCACAAATTCATTCAGTATTCCGGCTGTGTAAGCCGCTTCTGCTCTTTCCGCTTTTATCTTTTTGACTCTTTTTGATTTTACGTCTGTTGCAAAGCTCAGTTTTTTGCCGTGAGGGTAGAATTTTGCGGTGTATCCAAGCTCATTATTAGATACAAAGGGAGAGAAAGGCTTGTTTTTGCTTCTAAGAATGAGCCCACCGCGGTACCCTTCGCCGGACTTGAATTCGAATGGCACTTCTAGCTTTACTTTCTCATTTATCTCTGCCTCAAGCTGGTGCAGCTCCGGCTTTGACATGTAAACTCGCACTTCTTTCAGAAGGCCATTGTCAACCCTGCCAAAATTTACTCTCAGGCTCAGATCCCCAGATCTTGGTTCCATACCAAGGCCAAGGCATTCAAACCACCCTCTGCCGGTTGAATACTTTATCGGGTCATACCCAAGATCGGCCATTACTCCCGAATCGCTCTGAGGCGCAAGCTTTCCAAGAACCGAAGGATAAGCCAGCACGGAGTGCTTCAGGAACGATGAAAGATTCGGCTTGTATGCATATTCCAATGGAGTCTTATTGTTGAGGGTTTTTATCGGGAGATCCGCCATTCCATCAATTATTAAAAAGACAGTCTTATTCATTAAAACCAACCACTGCAAGTTTCCTTATAAGCTCTGAAAGTTTGCTAGAAGCCGAGGCTTCTGATGCCTGCTTCACTACCTCTCTCAAATCGTCAGAAATTTGTCTGTTGGCTTTTACCAACTGGTCTATCTTTGAGACCAAGCTCTCAAGGGAAGGCAGATCCTGCTCACCATAATGGCTCTGTGGCTTAGCCTGCACCGTAGTAGTCTCCTTTACAGGTTCGCTTTTCTGCGGCGCTACAGTAGTTTTATCCGCTATGTTTGGTGAGCTCCTCAGCCTGGATAGAAGCGCGGTGATTTCGCTTATTTCAGACGATTGTTCCTCGACGCGTTTTATCTGATCCTGAAGCTTTGAGGCGCTAAGTTTTGTATCATTTGTTGTACTACCTATCAGCTTCATATTATCCTGTGAGGGCAGCAGTGTTTCCGTATTCACCTGTTTTTGTTGTGTTTCTACCTTTGGGACCGCCTGTGGAGTCCTTGCAGGAGGCTCAGATTTTATCGTCTTTTCTTCGTTGCGCACGAAAGCCTCTTTTTTTGAAATAAATGACTCCAGCTCTGGAGAAGTTATGCCCAGTTCACTCTCATACTGTTTTATCTTGGCCTTTAGGTCCTCCACCTTGGAGAGCAGGTCATAAGTTTCCTCTTTAAGCTTGTCTTCTTCGGCCATATAGATAAGTTATTAGTCTCTTTATTGATATTTATCCTTTTTTAATTATTATCAGAGAATGGCCTTTTTGGTAGGGGTATAGGTCTATGGATGCTAAAATCTTAAAATGCTCGGATATTTTCTTGACCTCCCTGTCGACTATCCGCCTCGTATCAGCGGATACATCTATGCTTTTTGTTTTTAGCGCAATGGCAGCTTGTCCCCCTCTTTTTAGGAATTTGCTTACATTCTTTATGAAGATATCGGTTTGATCGCGCTGCGCTATATCTTGGTAAAGAAAATCGCATGATGTCACGGCCATGCCAAGTTCCCCGACTTTTCTGGCATCCCCTATGATAGGAAATATGTTCTTCCTTATTTCTGATAGTAAGACCAAATTGACCCCCATTTCCTCTGATATCTCTACAGCGTATACTTTCCCCCCGTTTGATATTATGTCAGACACGTGTGATACTGTTGTGCCAGATGATGCACCTAGATAAAGAACAGTGTCGCCTTCCTTCAGCTCTAATGGCCTTGCCCCTTTGTATAGAGCTGCAGACATCTTGCTTCTGAATGGATTCCACTCTCTATATTCTTTTCCCTGGAACTCAAACAGCTCCTCTCCATAAACTTGCTTTGAAGGCGTCAGATTGAGCGAAACAAGTCTTTTTCTGCCGTCGAATGCCCAACAGACATTATCCATCACGCGCTTAAGTTCCATTTTTTATCTTGTCAACCTCCTTCCTCATCTTTTTGAGGATCAGCCCACTTTTGTCCTCCTTTGAGAAGAAATCCACTTTTGCTGCTAGGCTTGTTTTTGATGCGACAACGCGCGCTATCCTCCCTTTTAGCTTGTCTGAAGCCGCTTGGATCTCAGGATGGAAGAATATGACTCCATACTTGGGAGTCCTAGCCTTTTTGCCACCGAATATCGATTTTTCCGCACCCAGCACCTGCAGCTTGCCGGAGGGCATTTCAGATAGGTTTTTTAAGCTCCCGGACAATGATATCAGCTTTGCAGCGATATCCGGACCCGCAACCTTGAACAAGTTTATGTAGTTTTCTTCAAGGATTGAGCCTATCTTCAGCTCTATCATTGTTCTTAGACCGGATAAGCCCACCAGCTGGTTGAAGCTGTCGGTTATGGCCGATAAATCAGAATCTGATAAATTATATCCCATGCTATCGGCAGAGATCCCCAAATAAGAGGATATCTCGTCTCTCTTTACTCCTTTGGACAGCGCCGAGATGAATGCTTCTTTGTCCCTTATCAGGTCTGCGGCCTCTGGAAAGTATAAGAAGTATGTATCAAAAAGCGCCTTAAAAAGTGTGTTTTCGGCTTTCTTCGTCTCCGACTCCATCGAAACAAGCTTTCTTATGAAATCATCCAGAGACAGCTGCTCTTTTATCCGCTTCTTGGCTTCCTCAACGTATTTTGAATTGTCAGAGTCCGGTTTGTCGTTCATTGCTATAATATGTAAGAGGGGATATTTATAATGAATTTTTGGAGTAAAAAGGATAAATAGATGAAATAAGTAGTCTAAAAATAGTTATAATATTGTTATGAGAACTTTGATTGCGGGAGTAGATGGTTATCTTGGTTGGGCGCTTGCGCTCAGGCTGCTCTCTAAGGGTCATGAAGTAATAGGTGTAGACAATTTCTATACAAGAAAAGCAGTGAAGGAAGTCGGCTCTGACTCGGCGCTCCCGATAGGGTCATTCCATCAAAGAGTAAGGGGCCTTCCGAAAGACAAATTCAGCAAAATAGCCTTTTACAACGTCGATGTAACCGATTACAAGCGGTTAAAGAAAGTGATCTCGAAATACAAGCCGGATTCGATAGTTGACTTCGCCGAGCAAAGATCGGCGCCATATTCTATGAGGAGCCGCAGCACTGCTGCGTATACACTGTCGAACAACATCGTAGGCACGCTGAACTTCATATATGCAATAAAGGAAATCAACAAGAAGATACACTTTCTGAAGATGGGTACGATGGGAGAGTACGGTACCCCGAATTTTGATATTCCTGAATCGACGTTTGTAGAGGCTACGATAAACGGCAAGAGCGACAGGATCATAACACCAAAAAACGCCGGTTCCTGGTACCATTGGTCTAAAGTCTATGACACAGATAACCTGATATTCGCAAACAAAGTGTGGGGTCTTACGATGACCGACATAATGCAGGGCCCAGTGTACGGCACGCGCACCAACGATATAACCAGCGAAGCGCTGTTTACAAGGTTCGATTTTGATGAAACTTGGGGCACTGTGCTCAACAGGTACTGCGTCGAAGCTGTTTTGGGCGTACCTTTGACCCCTTACGGTAGCGGAGGGCAGACAAGAGCCTTTCTATCGCTCGAAGACAGCGTTACTGCGCTTTCATTGCTTCTTGAGAACCCCCCACCCGATGGCGGATACAGGACGGTAAACCAGTTTACTGAGACTTATAGCGTTATGGAGCTGGCAAAGCTTGTGCGGGACAAGGCTTCGTCCCTCGGGCTTAATGTTGAAATAAAAAGCGTAGATAACCCGCGTGTTGAGGCTGAAAAGCATTATTATAACCCGGAAAGAAAGGTCTTGCCTGCATTGGGACTGAAGGGGCCCACAAAAAATCTTAAGGATGAGGTAGAAATAATGATAAAAGATCTCCTTCCATACAAAAGCAGGTTAGAAAAGCATAAGGACGTAATAGCTCCCAAAACCAATTGGAGAGCTTGAGCTCTTACTTGAATTTGTTCTCGAAAGTGTACTTCAATGCCTTAAAGTAGCTCTCAGGATCGCCTATGTTGAGCCAAGCTTCTTTTGGCAGGAGAAGCCCGTAGACCTCGCCGCCATTGGTTATTATGTTGTTTATGGCAGGAGTGAGCTCTATCTCTCCCTTAGATTCAACTTTTCTCAGACTGTCGAATATCTTGTGGCTGAATATGTAAGTCGCTAGAAGCGCAAAATTACTCTTTGGGTTTGTCGGTTTTTCCTCCGCATTGGTTATCCTATAGAGCCGGTGTCCCTCAAATTTGCTTTCTTCTCCTAGAGTTACTACCCCATATCTGCTCGGATTAGGCACTTCCCTGAGGAAAACCACTGCGTCCGGGTTCTTTTCCTCGAATATGCGGGCTCCCGTCCTGTACCCATCTGCAAGGATCCCATCATCGGCATGCACGAACACCGGCTCGTTTCCAGCGAATTTTTCGCCGAAAAGCACGGCATCTCCAAAGCCTTTCTTGTTCTCCTGGTACTCATACCTAACGTTCACCTGCTTAAGGTGCGATATTATCGCTTTGTCAGTCTGATGATTCAGTATCACGCAGAATTCATCCACACCGGCATCAGATAGTTTTGAAATTATATAATCTATCATCGGGAACATCACAGGTTTCTCGTCTTCCCACTTGAACAATGGCAGCACGGCTTTTGGCATGATACTGGTTATATATTTCATTCTGCTCCCGATTCCGGCTGCGGTTATTATTGCTTTTTTTACAATTACCATGTGCATTTACCAGCGGTCATATAACTATATTTATAGTTTATAACTGATCCTCTCTTACCTTCGAATCCTTCTTTTCCTTTAGGTCTCTTATCGTTATCTCGCCTTTCTCCAGGTCCTTGCTCCCGACTATGACCGCGTATCTTATTTTCTTTGAGTTGCAGTAGTCCAAGGCCTTTGACAGAGATACCCGGTCAAACAGGATATCCACTGCGAGGCCCTTTTCCCTCAACCTTCTGCCGATTTCCATTGCTTTGTCCATTTTATCTATGTTTACAATGCAGTACTTGTTTGTATAATCCTCAAATGGCCTCTCCTTGATTATCTCCATGACCCTATCAAAGCCTATTGATCCCCCGACGATCGGCATCTCTACGTCAAATTTTTGGCTGAGCATGTCGTATCTACCGCCGCCCGCGATCGTGCCCTTATACGGGTCATCCTCATGTATAAATTCAAAGATATTTCCGTCATAGTAAGCTATCCCTCTTACAAGGGCATTGTCTATGACTACATTGCTTATACCATAGTCCTTGAGGTATTCCACAAGCTCGTTTACCTCCTGCTGGCCCTTGCTTTCCGGATTGAACTTGCCCTTTAAGTAATCAGACAGCTTTTCAAGCTTATCCTGGCCCATTAAAGAGCTTAGGTTCTTGAGGACTGAGTCCACTCCTATTTTGTCTATCTTATCCATTTCCCTCAGCACCGTCAGTCCATCAACTTGCTGCAGCTCAAGTTCATCTATAAGGGACTGTAGGATCTTGCGGTTGTTTATGTGTATCTTATACTTTGAAATCCCCAAATTTTTGAACGCAAAATCAATGCACCCTATGACATCCGCGTCATACCTTATGCTGTTTGAGCCGTAAACATCTATATCCGCCTGCACAAATTCTCTATATCTACCCTTTGCAGTGTCTTCATAACGCCAAACGTTGCCTATTATATAAGCCTTGAATGGCTTTACGAGTGATTTGTCGTTTGCGACCACCCTAAGCTTTGAAATTGTGTGTTCTGGCCTCAAAGCCAGTTTTTCTCCCTTTTTATCTGAGAATGAGTACAGCTGGTTTTCTATCTCAGGACCGGATTTGTCCGTGAATAAGGAGAGATACTCTATTATAGGAGTCTCCATAGGCTCAAATCCGAACCTTTCATAGGAGTCCCTTATCTTATTTATTACCTCCAGCCTTAGCGAGGCCTCTCGGCCTATAAAATCCCTCACGCCTTTTACCCTCTCAGCCATAATGAATAACGATGTAATCCGCGTTTATATATTTTAGACATCCGTGGTCAGCAGTGTGTGCCAGCAGCATACTGTATAACTATTTATAGCCCTTCTCATCTTATTTAATTTTATGTCTGGTAACAGTAGCGGATCGGTTAAGAAAGTGTGTGTAATAGGCGGAGCGGGCGTTAAAAATACCGCTTCTGCGCTTAAAAAAATAAAGGGGCTTGACATAAAAGTGATAGTATCAACTTTTGATTCTGGGGGACATACAGGTTTCCTGCGAAAGCAGCTTGGAATATATGCTATTGGCGACATACGTGACAACCTTATCGCCGCAGCCGGGGACAAGGAGACCTCAAAGGCGTTTTCTACAAGATCGAGGATGTGCGGCTCAAACCAGAGCATCGGCAATCTCATACTGGTCGGGCTGATGAATGAGAGAAAATCACATTATCTAGAAGCAGCGCATGATCTCCTGAAGATCCCATCAAACATAAGGATTCTCCCGATTGTAGACGACATAAATTACACGGGAGATCTGGTCATAAACACGAATAAAGGCAAATTAATAGGCGAGCATAACTTAGATGTTCAGTCAGGGATTAGGGTAAATGGAATAAGCTTGAGCGAGCCGGTGGGTATAAGTTCAGACGCTAAAAAAGCAATCGAGGGGGCCGATTTCATAATTTTTGGGCCCGGGGACATCTTCTCATCGATTCTGCCAAATACTCTTGTCAATGGGTTTAAGAGCGCATTGAGGGCCTCGAATGCCAAAAAGATACTGATCTTAAATACAATGAACAAAGTCAATGAGACATATGGTTATAAAGCGTCGGATTTCCTCAATGTATTCAAAGAAAATGGGATAACCATAGACACTGTCGTAGTAAACAAAGGTAGAGCTGGCAAGTCAGTTTCGAGGAGCAACTACGGCAAGGAACATGGTTTTGTTGTTAACGATCTTTTTGGTGGCAATGTTTTTTCTTATGATCTGATAAACAAAAGGCATCCAGAGCAGCATGATCCGGATAAGCTGAGCCTGGCGCTGAATGATATCCTTAGGATGTGAATATGCAATGCTTTAATACTGGATCTATTCATACTTTAATATGAAAAATAATCAAGGATTGGACCTGCTTGTCTCAGATAAAGTATCACAGTGGGAAGTCGGTGTGCTGTCCAAAAACAGCGGAAGGGGTGCGATGGCACTTAACATTGCGATAGAACTTCTCGGGGGCAATGGATCTCTAAAGGGATTGGAATACTTACAGAGTCCTGACGGCGAATACAGCTCAATAAAGTTTTACAGCTCGCATCCTAAATACCAGATCAAAGATGTTGCTGACTCATTGCTCAAGCTTGATGTGGGAGTATATATCTCAAGGTCAAAAGTGGAAGAAAGTTCTGTCTACAGCAACGACTGAAAATCAGCTAAAAGTTTGTAACAACCTTGTTTACCGGATCGTCAACATTGCTTCTGTCGATGTTGTAAACATTGTATACCTTCGGTTTTAGCACAGAAACTATGTATTCGAATGCCAAAGTCGGGTCACTCTGCTCGCCGCAGGAATAGATATCAAGCGTCGCATACTTACTCTCTGGCCAAGTGTGCAGAGATATATGGCTTTCCTCTATTAGGGCTATAAGGGATACCCCTCCGATGTCCGGTGAGTTCATGGCTGTAAACTGCTTCTCCATCAATTCTATTATGTGGAGGTTTCCGATCTTTGCTGCCTCTATCATAGTTGTCTTCAGAAACTGGAGATCTTTGAGATATTTTTCGTCGATATCGTAAAGATTACCGAAAACGTGTTTTCCTATGATTTTTGTTAGATTTTTTTCGGTAGTTTTCCCGGAAAGTCTACTTTTCTTCATTTGTTTTTATTAACTAACTGCATTTAAATAACTATCTATTTTGGTATCTTCTGGGTTTGCCGTCCTTTTTTCAATTAATCGAGTCATTTTCATCTAAAAAATATTTAAATATGATGACTTTGTATAATTAGCAGTCAGCCGGCGAAAAGGCATGCTGGTTCAATTTCTGGAGGTTGGTATGAACTACGATGCGCAGTATGAAGTAAAAGCACTTAAATATAAGGAGCTCAAGGGTCTTTCAGCCAAGCAGCTAAGTTTTCATCATGATATCCATTACAAAGGATACGTAACTAGGCGTAATTTCGTCCATGAGAAGCTGAAAACGGCGGACAAAGCCGGCGTCAATGCGAACTACAGTGAATTCAGAGAGCTCAAAAAGGAGGAGACATTCAATGCAGCTGGCCAATTGCTCCATGAACTTTACTTTGATATTCTCGGCGGCGACGGGAAGTTCTCCGAGGACATGGAGATAATCAAAAAAATAAAAGATGACTTTGGAAGCTTTGATGCGTTCAAAGAGGATCTTACGACAACCGCAAAGGCATCCAGAGGGTGGGCGGTTCTCTGCATAGACCCGACAGATAATAAGCTCCGCAATTTCCTGTTAGACGGACATGACAATGGCGGAGTGCTTGGCGCGATACCAATACTCGCTTTGGATGTATATGAGCATGCATATTACGTGGATTACGGTGCGGACAAAGCAAGCTATCTCACTCCTTTCCTGAACAATCTTGACTGGAACATAATAAACCAGCGATTTTCTAAGTTCAAATCCGTATACGCTTAAATCGCAGTTATAATGCTTATATATTTGTTGTAATCATTACTTTTCTATATGCCGACGGAAGACCTTAGAAGCAGTGGTAGAAAATGGGTTTCTTTGCAGTTCACCGATCTATCCGGCCAGCTAAGAGAAGTTATTATCTCTGAAGCGGAGCTGACCGATGAAAACAAGCGTGAAGGCTTCTCCAAGCTGGACGGAAGCAGCATACCTGGATTTGCAGGCATAGAAGAGAGCGATATGGTGCTGAAGCCGGATATGTCGACCGAAAGTACGTTACCGTGGGCAAAGCACACCAGGCGACTCATTAATGATATCTATTACAATAGAGACAGGCAGAGATTCGAGAAGGACCCAAGATATGTAGCGCAGGCTACGGAGATAAAGAGCGGAGGATTGGGTTACACCCTTTATTACGGTCCAGAGATGGAATTTTTCATATTGGATGGCTTTAAGTTTGATAATGCGACCCCTTCTACTGGCTTGGGCTACAAGCTGTATTCGAGTGAAAACCCAGTGTCTGGAAATGCTCCATCAATACCTTACAAGGGAGGTTATTATGTCACACAGCCTATGGACAAAACATATTCCGTGCGCTCTAAGATCATTGATACTCTTTCGAGCGATTTCGGCTTCAATATAGAAGCAGCCCACCACGAGGTTGCAACAAATGGGCAGGTCGAGATAGACTTTAAGTTCGGAACGCTTGTCGAAACTGCGGATAGGGTCCAGACACTCAAATATGTTTCTAGAAATATCGCATCGCAGGAGGGCAAGATTGCCACTTTCATGCCGAAGCCATTCTTCGGGGACAATGGCAGTGGCATGCACGTAAACATGAGTTTTTGGGACAGCAAAAAGACGACCAATCTGTTTTATGATAAGGATGATGAATACGCTCAGTTGAGTCAGATTGGGAGGTATGCAGTGGGGGGGATACTGTACCACTCACAGGCGCTCTCTGCTATAGTCTCCCCGACTACTAACAGTTACAGGCGCCTTACACCAGGATTTGAAGCCCCGATCTACATAGCATGGGGCCGTGCCAACAGGAGTGCAATCGTCAGAGTCCCGGCTTATAAGATGGATATGCTAATAACAAAAAGATTGGAATACAGAGCGCCGGATCCTTCGGCTAACCCATATCTGGCATTTTCAGCGGTTGCTATGGCTGCGATAGATGGAGTGACAAAGAAGATTGAGCCGGGTGATCCTGTAAACAGAAGCATTTACAAGATGAGCAGGCAAGAGGTAAAAGAACTGGGGATAAAGGAGCTCCCAAGGAACCTGGAGGATGCTTTGGGTGCCCTTGAGTCTGACAATGACTTTTTACGACCAGTTTTTGCAAAGCCTTTGATCGATACTTACATTGATATAAGTCTGTCGGAAGCACGGGACTTAAACAGGTACCCAAGCCCGGTTGAAGTTGAGAGACTTCTAAGCAAGGGGATTTGATAACTTTAAGAATATATAGTAATTCTTATAGTAATGGAAGACGAAGAATTTGACAGGCTTCTAAGAGTCTGCAGGCTGAAAGTATCCGCCGAGCAAAGAAAAAAGCTCAAGTCCGATGCAGATGATATTCTTCATTATTTTGACAGGATAAGCGAGGTTCAGTGCGACGATATTCCTCCTGCATTTCATTCTGTGGATATTGATGGCAGGTACAGAAAGGATGTGCCGTTAAAGTTCGATGACGTCGAGGGGATACTTAAAAACACAAAAACGCACAGGTTTTTTGTGGTAGGGCCGAGGATATGACGTACGTCAATGAGTTCTTGAAGAAAGAGAAACCGGCCGATTATTACTCAAAGCTTCTGGAGGAGCTAGAGGAAAAAAACAACAAGTTTCATGCTTTCAATGTATTGAATAAGCGGATTTCGGATGGATTTCCAATCAGCGTAAAGGACAACATCTGCGTCAAAGGAATGGAAACGACCGCCTCATCGAAAATCTTAAAAGGATACATCCCACCATTCAGCGCAACTGTGATAAAAAGGCTGGAGAAGGATGGTTTCAGCGTTCTCGGGAAAACAAATATGGATGAATTTGGGTTTGGTAGCTTTGGGATCAATTGCGAGGTGCCAGCAAGGAACCCGTTCGATGAGACGCGTGTGGCGGGAGGGTCAAGCAGCGGTGCTGCGGTGGCTACCTCTATAATGAAATACCATGCTGCGGTTGCAGAGTCAACTGGCGGGTCGATAGCCGCCCCCGCTTCGTTCTGTGGGGTAGTCGGTTTCACTCCTACTTATGGGCTGATTTCAAGGTATGGTCTGATAGATTACGCAAATTCGCTGGATAAGATAGGATTTATGGCACGGTCATCTGGGGATATACGTTTATTGATGAGTAAATCGGTGGGAGTGGATCCAGCTGACACTACCTCCGTCGATGTTAAGCTGAGTGATGTAAAGAAAGAAAAAATTGTAGTAATAGACGAACTTTATGACAAGATAGACAAAAACATCAAGTTATCATTTGACAGCAGCCTCAGCAGGCTTTCAGCAGCGGGTTTTAAGGTGCAGCATGTCAGCATTCCGGAGATAGACTATTCGGTTCCGGTCTACTATATAATCTCAATGGCTGAGGCATCGACCAATCTTGCTAAGTTTACTGGCTTCAAATATGGGCTGAAGGTTGATGATTTTTCGAAGGAATACAACGAATTCTTTACAGAGGCACGCGAAGCCTTCGGAGAGGAAGCCAAGCGTAAGATAATTCTTGGGACATTTATAAGGGGCGCAAGCGTTAGGAGCAAATATTATGAAAAGGCATTGAGGATAAGGCGGATCATAAGAGATAAGCTATCCAAAGTCTTGGATGACTCTTTCATTATCTCGCCTACGATGCCGGTATTGGCTCCGAAAGCAAAAGAAGCGGAAAGTTTTAGCCCTATCCAGAATTACTCGATGGACCTGCTCACAATACCGCCTAACTTGTGTGGGTTTCCGACGATTTCACTTCCATCAGATTACATCGATGGGCTTCCTGTTGGGCTGCAGCTCACCGGAGGGCAATTCGAGGATAATGGTCTAATCTCTTTTGGGGAACAGTGGGAGGACTCATTCAAGTACAAGTTTAAGTATAATATAGGTGAGCTATGAAAATCGGTCTTGAGGTACATGTTGCTTTGCCCACACATTCGAAGCTGTTCTGCAGCTGTAGTACAGCTGATGTAGATGAGCCGAACACGAATATCTGCCCGATATGCATGGGCTTTCCTGGTTCTAAGCCTTCGCTGAATGAAGAGGCCGTTAGGATAGCCAAGACGATTGCGAATGCACTGAACTGCAAGATAAACCAGTCAATATCTTTTGTCAGGAAAGTCTACTTCTATCCAGACCTGCCAAAATCGTTTCAGATAACCCAACTTCAAGGCTCAATTGGATTAGAAGGAGAAGTAACGCTCTCCTCTTCCAAAGTACACATAAGGAGAATACAGATAGAGGAAGATCCGGCCAGGGTCATAAGAGAAGCAAAGTACACACTGCTAGATTTCAATCGCTCGGGGATCCCTCTCGTTGAGATAGTCACCGATCCGGACATTGTCAGCGAGGATCAGCTGAGGGAGTTTCTGTTTGTTTTGAGGTCATTGCTTTACTATATTGGAGTTGACATAGATAAGGAGATAAAAGCCGATTTAAATATCTCCCTAGCAGAAAACAGGGTTGAGATAAAGAACGTTACCGGCATAAAAAATCTAGTGGATGCGGCAAGATACGAGATCAAAAGGCAGAGTGAAATAATAAAATCTGGTGGGGTGCCAGAGAAGGAGACAAGAAGCTATGATGAGAAGCCCCAGTCGACCATATCATCCAGAGAGAAGGAGAGCGATGAGGAGTATGGTTACATATACGAACCGGATCTGTCAGAATTTTCAGTTTCAGGGCTTACCGTGCCTGAACATATAGTCGATGCAAGGAAAGTCAGCAGGGAATTGGCCGAGAAGCACAATCTTGACTATAAAACCCTTCTTGAGCTGATCGCATTCGACACAGAGGCAATGTCTTTGCTTAGGTATGGGCTTGAGAAAAGCGGTCTTCCAGCGGATGTTGTTGTAAACGCTTTGGAGGCGAAGAAAAGATTCGGGAAAGCCGTAAACGAAAAATCGCTTCCACTCCTAGCTGATTATATACAGAAGGGGATACAGATAGATCGTGATGTTATCATGAGGATAGAGAAGGGGATGCCTCCTGCAGAAGTTGAAGTCTCAAATGAAGACACGGACAAGTATATAAAAGAAGAGCTGTCGGCAAATCCGGAGTTCATAGAGAAATATAAGAAAAACCCAAAGGTTATTGATTTCATGGTGAACACTGTTTCCAGGAAGCATGGTATTCCACAGAAGAAAGTTGCGGACAGAATAAAGCATATATTGGCTGAATATCTTAAATAACTCTAGCATGGAAGTGGATTGTGGTAGGATAAGAGATCATGATATCGGCAAAGAAGTTGTTCTAAACGGCTGGTGTCGGTACATACGCGACCACGGTGGGCTACTTTTCGTAGATTTAACGGATAGATACGGCACCACGCAGCTTGTTTTCGAGGGTGCGCTGAAAAAAGAGGCGGAAGAACTGGGAAAAGAATATGTTATATCAGTGACCGGCGTAGTCGACAAGAGGGATAGTGACACAGTAGATGCGTCAAATCCGACTGGTACTGTCGAACTGCGCGTCAAATCCTTCAAAATAATCAACAAATCGAAAGTAATTCCGTTTGAGATAACAGAGGAGAAGGAAAAGTTCCTGCCATCCGATGATCTACGACTTAAGTATAGGTATCTTGACCTGAGAAGGAAAAAGATGCTGAGAAATGTTGAATTCAGGGATAAGATCACAAAAACCATAAGGAAGTTCTTCTGGGATGAGGGATTTCTAGAACTTGAGACTCCAATACTCGTAAAGGACACATACGATGCAAGCGGCTCAAGAACTTTCATAACTCCTTCAAGGATGCACAAAGGGAAGTTTTACGGCCTGCCGCAATCTCCTCAGGTGTACAAGCAGTTATCAATGATTGCCGGGCTTGATAAATATTTTCAGGTGGCAAAAGTCTTCAGGGATGAAGACCCAAGGGAAGACAGGCAGCCAGAATTCACGCAGATTGATCTTGAAGTGTCATTCAAAGACGAGAAGTACATACAAAACCTAATCGAATCAATGTTTAAGAGAGTATTTGACGAGGTAATGGGCGAGAAGCTTGAGGTCCCTTTCCCACACATAGATTACTTGGATGCGATGAGGATGTATGGATCAGATAAACCAGACATGCGCTTTGACAATGTTTTATTCGACCTGACTGACGAGATGTCAAAAAGTGATTATAACATAATAAAGAAGGTAATATCCGCCGGTGGCAGAGTGAAAGCATTGAAGTTCCCTGCAGACATGGGCAAGAAATCACAGAAAATCGACAAGAAAAAGATACTTGAATTAGTGGAGATAGCTAAGAACCTTGGCCTTAAAGGCCTGACGTGGGTTTATGTCGTTGATGGAAAAATAGAGTCCGATCCGCCGTCGATTGCGGCTTCGCTTGCGGGGATAAGTGGGCAGATAATATCAAAGTTAGATGCACATGAAGGCGATTTGGTACTCATAGGGTCCGATCCATCGGAAAATGTCCTTCTGGCTGCCATGTCGAAGATAGGGAGGGTAGTGGGGCTGGTTTTGAGACAAACAAAGAAGAAGTATGCGTTTTTGTGGGTGGACAAGTTCCCTCTGTTTGAAAAGGATGAAGTCACGGGAGAGCTGCAGCCCATGCACAACCCATTTGTTGCACCTACGGAAGAAACAGAGGGCCTCCTTGATTCAGCGCCAGAAAAAGTGCTCGGTAAGCGCTACGACCTTGTCTTGAACGGAATGGAAATAGGAGGCGGCTCGCTCAGGATCCATAACCCTGATATGCAGAGGAAAGTACTGTCAAAAATGGGCCTGTCAGACGCCGAGATAGAGAGATCTCTCGGCTTTCTTATTGAGGCCTTGTCTTTTGGGGCACCGGTACACGGCGGGATAGCCCTCGGTTTCGACCGCGTTGTCGCTACATTGAGCGGTGAATATGATATAAGGGACTTTATACTGTTTCCAAAGAACAGGAAATTTGAGTCTCCGCTAGATGGTTCTCCTGATTATGTCAGCGACAAAAGGCTACAGGATGACTATGATCTTTCCGTCAAAAACGAGAAAAAAAGTTAGATCCGCTCGCCGCACAGGCTTTCTGTCATCATTTTTATAATTTGATCGTATTTTTTGGTTATCCCGGTCACATACATCAGCTTTACAATTGCATCCTCGTCATGGAGGCTTCCAAGGCCAACAGCGCCCGCTTCCTTCAGCTTATAGTTTACATCGTATGCGTTGCATCCCTCCAACTTTACTGCGCCATCATCGCATTGGGTACAGACAAAGACGGGTACTTTATTCTGAATTGAGTACTTTACACCATCGATCACCGAGTCTTTTTCTGTATTGACTCCACCCGAGCCAAACGCAGAAAGGACAATCCCATCCACTTTGTCTTTTACTGCGCTGTACAACACATCTGAGCCCATGCCTGGAAATGCTTTAATCAACCTCACATTTCTGTTGAAGCCGCTTGAGTACTGGTTTTTTGGCTTAGGTGATACGTTGCTGTCGATGTTTTTGTTTATGTATATCTCGCCGTCAAATATGAAACCTGCATATTCCTCGTTTATGCTTCTGAATGCATCAAGCTTGTCAGGAGATATTTTTGTCGCATTCATCCCGCTTATTACTTTTGATCCGAAGACGATGTAAACGCCCTTCAGCTTGCTGTACCCTGCGACTGTAAACGCATTTGCCATGTTGCTTGGTGCGTCGCTGCCATCTTCCGATAAAGGCACCATCGAGCCGGTCATTATCACAGGTTTATTTATACCGCATAGAAGAAGAGAAAGTGCACTCGATGTATAGTGCATCGTGTCTGTGCCATGGGATATAACAAATCCATCGTAAATATCGTCGTTCTCCAGAATATATTTGGAGATCTTCTCCCATTCCTCGGGGGTCATGTTTGAGCTGTCAATGGGCTTGATAAGATCATCAACTTTATTATAGTCTACAAGCTTGTCCAACGTAAGTGATCCGCAGTTTAATTCACCTTTGTTTGCTATTCTCAGCCTGCCGGTATTCTTATCTTTTATTTGGTCTATTGTTCCGCCGGTTCTTATCCAGCAAATCTTTGGCTTCTTTGGTCTTTTTTCTTTATCAAGAGGTGAGTAGTCGTGGAAGGAGATACCAAGAATTTTTGCAAATTCCTCCGCAGTCGACATACACTATCAACAAAATTAGGGAGCAGCTTATATTTATGCCTTTTGTAGTAAAGTGATTATAGCGCAAGGTTTTTATATGATAAAGCTTAGTTTAGCTTATGAAAAAAGTAAAAATAGTGGGTATAGCAGGTAGCCTTAGAAAAGATTCATTCAACAGAGCTATTCTTAGAACCGTGAAACAAGTCACACCAGCCGATATCGATTTTGAGATACTGGATTTGGATGAGATTCCACTTTATAACCAAGACGTGGAAGCTGAGATGCCGGAAGCCGTAAAGGTACTCAAGCAAAAGATAAAGGGAGCTGATGCGGTCTTGATCGCTACGCCCGAGTATAACCGGTCCATTCCAGGCGTGCTTAAGAATGCCATAGACTGGGCATCAAGGCCGTACGAGGACAATTCTTTCGATGACAAGACAGTTGCGACAGTCGGTGCGAGTGGAGGGGCTATAATAGGTACTGCTGTGGCACAATATCACTTAAGGCAGATATTCTCGTTTTTGAATGCGCATCCACTTGAGAGACCGCAGGTGTTTATAGCTGGCGCAGCCGACAAGATAAGCGAAGGCGCATTTGTAGATGAGGAGACAAGGGACCTGTTGAAGGACTTGATACAGAAGCTTGGCGAGTGGGCCATCAGACTGGAAAAAGGCAAGCAATAGGAATGGAAAAATCACCATATCTACCCGGAAAATGCAATATCGATAAAAAAGAGGCCAACAAAAGGTACACTTTCGGTGCCATAAGCTTTTTGATAGCAGGGCTTTTCACAGCTTTGGTTGTCTTTCTAAAAGTATCAAGTTTGTGGGAAGCGATAGTATTTGTGCCAATACTTGCAGGTTTCATAGGGTTTTATCAGGGGAGATTGAGATTTTGCGTAAGAAACGCAAAGATTGGGCAGTATGAATTTCCATCGCTTGGTATCTCAGGTAAAGTCAGCAGCTTGAAGGACCATGTCATTGATTTGTCAAGAAGCAGGCAGATATTCCTCTACTCTTTCTTTTCATCGATTCTGGTCACTGTTATTTTGCTTCTTGCTGTAATGTATCTATAGAGCTTCTGTAGTCGGGCGTGAGACCTATTTAATCATACAGGATGAAGGTTTTCTGGGTCATCATTGGATAGTCAGTAATTCTGTGGCGCGATTCAAAAACATAGATGAATTTATGTGAAATGCTTTCTAAAATGAATTTAAATATGCAATGTTCTAAATATCTAGAGGCCAATGGTAATAAGGGATAAGATAGGATACAAGTGCGAGATTTGCCTTCTGCACTACAGGGATGAAGTTGATGCAAAGGCATGCGAAGACTGGGACAGGGCCCATGAAGCGTGCAATCTTGAGATAGCAAGACGCTCTTTAGAGGCATCAAAAGAAGCTTAAAGAGCGCACACTCAACCCCCTTCAAACTTTATAAGTGATGCTGTGCTTATTTCTGGATGATAACTGAAAAACTAACAAGAGGAAAGAAGGCGTTGCTGCTTTCCGTAACAGTGGTCTACTTCGTTGTCGGATTTTTCCTGATAGTGTTTCTTTTAGGTTACATAATTGGGGCAAACTATTCTGGTCTTTTGAGTCTGCTTTACTTGGGGGCCGGCTGGTACATATTAATAAAGAAGAATGGATTATTTAGAATAATGGGTGTAAAATATGAGTGAGCCGCAGGAGACGCAAAGAAGGTCTATAAGAATTAAGAAAAAGTATCTTGTTTATGCAGTTTTGGCTGCTGTAGTGATAGCCGTTGTGGCTTACTTTATCCCTAGTGGGATGGGCTTAGCGTTCGCAGACACTGTAGCTGCGGGAGATAACGTTAGCGTTTTCTATACCGGTTCTTTCACTAATGGCACGGTTTTCGGCTCTAATTTCAATACTACACCTTTTAGCTTCATAGCTGGTTCCAATCAGACAATACCCGGCTTTAGTAATGCTGTAATCGGGATGAAAGTTGGGCAAACAAAGACAGTTACTCTTCCGCCGAGCGAAGCTTACGGCGAGGTCAATCCTAGTGAAATCATCACAGTCAATAAGTCTGTTTTTGTAAATTCATCCTCCATATCGGTAGGCGAGAAGGTCACCGGCCCAGGGGGCCAGTTGGGTATAGTAACAGCAATCAACAACACCCATGTAACTATAAATTTCAATCCGCCTCTTGCGGGCCAAACACTTGTATTCAAGATCAAAGTGGCTAGGATAAATAAATGATCCGGTGCAGTCAACCTTTATCGATTCATTCCAAAGCGCATTTAAACTACATCAAGTCTGAAAACAGAGCTTTTGAACTCTAAAGAAGTTCTTCCAGATTTTCCATTTAGAGTCTTTATTATAACTATATTTAATCTGGTAAGCATTGCTGATATTTATACCAACGCTAATGTACATATATATCGTACAATCCAAAGTAGCAAGGTTTATATATGAATAACTTATAGAAAATAACATGAAGAGTTCATTTATAGGTACAATAATAGCCGTTGTCGTTGTTATTATAGTGGTCGCTGCAGTCTTATCCTACATCTCAACTCATCCTTCTACTACTAAGCCGGTTACAACACCGCCGGTTACAACACCGCCGGTTACAACGATAAGTTACTGGGAGGCTTACAGTCCATCTGAATTGAGCACCTTCAATAATAAGATCTTGCCATTATTTGAGGCGCAGTATCCAAATATAAAAGTAGTAGTAACCAACGTTGCTTTGAGTACTTCAAACTATGAAACGGATGCGGCTGCGCACAAAGCACCAAATGTATACTACGATTCAAGCAATGACGAGGGTCTTCTTTATGCGGGCGGATTTATACTAAACCTAAGAAATTATATATCAAATTCCTCTTACTTTAATCAGTTTACGAGTGGTACAATAGCTGCGGAGAGCTCAGGAACAGCGATGTTTGGCCTTCCGGTAAATGAGAACTCAATCCTCATGTTCTATGATAAAGCAGATTTTCCTAATGGGATAGCAAATAATACAAACGCTCTGATTACGCAGGTAGAAGCCATAAATAAGACAGGAGTGTGGGGCTTTGCATACGGTATGGGCGCAGACTATGGTTACAGATTCGCGGCATGGCTGCCTGGCTTTGGTACTTACATATTTGCAAATAAAACAACCGGACCAGTTACCCTAAACAACTCAGCGATGATAAATACACTGGAATTCTGGTATAATTTGACTTACATAGATCATCTGAACGCCCCATTGGGATCTGGTAGCGGCGTAGCCGGAGCGAGTGGGCTCGAGGGATCACTATTCGAATCAGGTAAAGCTGCTATAATATTTGATGGGCCTTGGGACTTGGTTCCGCTTGTTAAAGCGCTGGGTTCAAACCTTGGTGCAGCTCCGTTACCGCAAGTTTCTTCAACAGGGAATTATTTCGCTCCATTAATTGGATCTGAAGGCATTGCAGTGTCTTCATCGCAGGCCAGTGGCGCATCAGCAGCACAAATTAATGCTTCAATACTATTCGCTAAGTTTTTAGCATCACCAGAGGCAGAACTTTTAATGTACAATGGGACCGGTGACCTGCCTTCCGACAGCGGCGCTTTGAACTCTTTGATAGCACAGGCAAATAAAGGCACTCTTCTGCCTGCTTTCGCCGCGGCTGAGAATTTGACGGCTTCAAGTTTTGATCCCGTAGAAGTGGGTATACTTGCCCAGGAGAGTGGTCACACATCTCCTACACCTAGTACGCCACAGATGAACTATTACTATAGCGGAGTTGCAGATATGCACACAGAGATGGGTCTTTATTATACTAATAAGACAATATCGGCACCGGCAGTAGCAAGCTGTGTACAGGCTTTCATCGAGAGCAATTCCACGAATGTACTGGCTTCCTGCAGCTAAAGCCCAAAATTTATTTGATTTGAATTTTATTTTGTTGTTTTTGTAGTAAGGTAATACTAACCTAAAAGTATTAATGTGATTAAACGCTTTTATTAGGATGGATTTCTCTTCGAAATTTTCATTTAAAAATTTGAAAAGCGGTTCTATAAACTATATTTATCTTCTTCCTATAATAGCTCTGATTCTTTTTATCTTCCTCTACCCGATTACTTATGGAATTTATATCTCATTTACGAACTTCAGCCTACAGCATTTTTATACCGCTACACTTGTCGGCTTTCATAATTATGTGCTGCTATTCAAAAATGGACTGATCTACCCAATCATCTTGCAGACGCTTATATGGACAGTTGGTAGTCTAGTACCTATGGTCCTGCTTGGATTGCTAGTTGCAAATATACTAAACCAAAAAGGTTTCAAGTTCCGCGGCCTGCTTTTTACGCTGATACTTTTGCCATGGGCATTCCCCGCATTTATATCCTTGTTGATATGGTCAGGGATGTGGAATACAAGCTTTGGGATAATAAATCAGTTCTTATCAGTTTTTGGCCTACCGCGCATTGACTGGCTCTTCAAAACCGTTCCTGCTTGGACTGCTTTGATCATAACAAACCTCTGGCTTTCGTTTCCTTACTATACTGCTTTCTTTTTATCTTCTATGCAAAGTATACCGGATGAATTCCATGAAGCTGCAAAGGTGGACGGCGCCAACATATTTCAGCGTTTCAGTAAGGTTACATGGCCAGCAATAAAGGGAGCAATAGCCTTTGCAGGCATAAGCGGGTTTATATTTACGTGGAATAACTTTTACCCGATATACATATTGACTGGTGGCGGGCCCGGAACCAGTACGTATTCACTGACGGTTTTTGCTTATAATCAAGCCTTTGATTTCTATAATTACTCTTTGGGTGCCGCGTTTTCTGTGGTTTCGATAATAATACTGGCCGTCATGGCGATCTTCATGCTGAAATACACAAAAGTCTTGGAGATGTTAACATGAGGTGTATAAAATGAACATAAATAAGTATAAAGTTTTTGATGTTTTGAGGTGGACTATCTCCTATTTCCTAATAGCGATAGTAGTGCTTTTTGCAATATTCCCACTCTATTACATTGTATTGACTTCTTTCAGTAAACTCTCCTCTATCTCTGCTCTTACCTTAAGCAGTTTAATACCAAATCTTTCGAATATGACACTTTCTGCTTACCAGTATGTGCTGAGCAGCCAGTTTGCTTTATGGTTAGGTAATAGTCTGCTTCTTGCTGTAGGGACATTGGCTGTTGCCGTTACGGTCGCTTTTGTATCAGGGGTTGCTTTGGCTAGGCTAAATATCTCTGGAAAGAAAGCACTGATAGTATTCCTGTATATACTTACTTTCTTCCCTTTCACAGCGATAGTAATACCATTATATTTGAGTTTTTCGTCATTGGGGCTGATAAACAACTATATCGGGCTGATAATGATATACGCAGCCGGCACAGCAATCTTCGGTGCTTACATGTCAAAGATCTTCATAGACAGCATACCGAAGGAGTATGAAGAAGCGGCAATGGTAGACGGGCAAAGCAGATTCAAGTCATTTTTCACGATTCTTTTCAGGATCGCAAAGCCAGTCGTAATATTCGTCGCTCTTCTAGCTTTCATAGGCGCCTACACAGACTATGCAGTTATCAATGTATTTGTGACGCAGGGGTCCCTTTACACGCTGATGCTTGGGTTGTACCATGTTTCATCAATCGGCGGCGGAGCGTCTGCGGTTAATTTGAATGTATTCTCCGCTTTCTCGATTCTGATGGGCCTGCCGATTATAGCGTTTTACGTGGTGTTTCAGAAATACCTTACGCAGATGTACACTATGAGCGGCACAAAATGAAAAGTTATACAACACCGATAGTCATCGTGATAATAGTCCTTGTGGTAGCACTGGCGCTTTTTTACAGCTTGCCAGTACATAAGTCCGTCCTAAACTACAACCTGCAGTACTACAATAGCTCCGTGTCTTCCTTGCTCATGAGCAACTGGGTAAATAATTCTGCCTTTATCTATACAGGCGTTCCCGACAAAGAGATAGGGTTAGCTGGAAATGCATCGATATACCATATCCTGCTGCCAGCTTATGGCTTGCTGCATGATAAGATCACTTTTTCTGGTGGAAACACAACTTCAGCTGAACTAAATTTATACAATCAAGTACGCCTTAACAGGACTTACTCATCCGACATTATAACGATGCCATTCAATTCGAGCGATATAATAATAGAACAGAACTCGACATCGGCGAATGATCTAACATTCACGTCTCCTCATGACTACAGTTACTCGGTAAAAAACAACACGGCTTATCTTTATGGGACACCGAATATAACAATATTTTCCAAAGGCTCTACGTTTACTGTTATTAACAAAAGCAACCAGACGGAGGTCTTAATAGAAAACCCAGGCAATATGGGGGTTGAACTTGCATTCTCCAGTCAGATCAAGCCGATTCAGCAGCTAATTGCCTATAATGATAAGTACATAAGCGGCTGGCTAGATTCTTCAAAAAACATAAGCTTGTCCAGTACTTTCAAGGATGAATACTACCTCTCTCTGCTTTTAGTAAAGGACGATCAAAACCCCATAACCGGCGAGTTTGCTGCTTCTCCTTCGCCTATATACCTTTACTCATGGGTCAGGGATTCATCCTTTGCAGCAATGGCTATGCAGGATTCCGGCCACCTGAACTCCGCCGAAAAATACTGGAATTGGATGTCAAGCATGGAAAACTCAAACGGAACCTGGTTTACTCGGTATAACTTCTGGACTTCGGCTCCAGACACTTCATATGGGATACCAGAGTACGACAGTGTAGGGCTTTTCCAGATAGGGGTGTCAAATCTCCTTAATATCACAGGCAACAAGTCGCTTGTAAATACCTACCTGCCTTATATAAACCGGTCTATACTTTGGGAAGAAAAGAGCATAGAGAATGACAGTTTGATCCCCCAAGATCTTAGCATCTGGGAAGACGTCATGGCATACAATTTCTGGACTCAGGCGATTGATCTTGTCGGTATGGAGCAGACTAAAAGTTCGTTCGGCAGCGCTTATCCAGGTTCTTCCCTTGTAAATTCTATAAGCATTCTCAATAGCTCAATACAGAAAGATTTCTATAATGGCAGCCTTTATGCAGAGTATCTGTACCCCTCCGATGAGTATGTGAACGAAAAACTGACTACAATGCTTGTTCCTTACACAATTGCTGACTCATCGTCTATACTTCCGATAGCTTATGGGCTTGTGAATGTCGATAGCAACGAAGCAAAAAGCGATATTAATGCGATGGTGGGCGCTCTCACAGTAAACGGCGGGCTTGCAAGGTTCACTGGGGATGATTACCATTATTCCACGTCATTATATGATAGTTCTGGCCCAATGCCGCCATGGATAATAACAACGCTTTTCCTGGCCTATTACTATGAAAAGACGGGGAATTATCTTGGCGCTTACAATGAGATGAGCTGGGCATTGCAGCACGCACAGAACGGCCTTTTGCCAGAAGCCGTAGACCCGAATTACGGGAACCCTTTAAGGACAACATCTCCTCTCACTTGGTCATCAGCAATGTATATTTTGACGGCCCTTAATTACAAATAATCAGTTTTCCATCCTCATGCCGGTTTTAGAATCAAACATGACTATGCTTTCATCTGATAGGTCTATGTTAATCTCTTTATTCAGCTCCACCGTGTGCATTTGGAATGCTATAGCATCCAGCTGAATCTTGCCTACGACAAGGTGGAGGATCGTCTCAGACCCCAGTGGCTCAACGAATTTTATGGTCGCCTTGACATTTCCCTCGTTTATTTTTATGTTCTCAGGTCTTATTCCAAGTATGGCCTTTCCCTTTTTGACTTTTAGGATTTTTGATATAGAAGGTGGTATCTTTATCTTGTTGTCTTCGAACTGGAAGGTTTTTTCATCAAGCAGCTCACCCTCTATAAGGTTCATTGGAGGGTTGCCTATGAACTTTGCGACCCAAGTGTCTTTTGGCTTCCTGTAAACTATCAGAGGGTCATCAACCTGCTCTATCTTGCCGGCGTGCAGGATTGCAACCTGATCTGCCAGAACCATCGCTTCGGTCTGGTCGTGCGTAACATAAACTATAGTGGTCTTTAGCCTTTTTTGCAGCTCCTTAAGTTCGGCTCTTGCAAGGGTCCTAAGCTGTGCGTCTAAATTGGATAAAGGCTCGTCCAAAAGCAATAGATCCGTGCCCTTTATAAGCGCTCTTGCTATCGCGACTCTTTGTCTCTGCCCCCCGGACAGCTGGGATGGTCTCCTGTCCAAAAGCTCCCCTATCTCAAGCATCTTTGAAACTTCTTTGACCTTTTTGTCTATCTCATCCTTTGGAGCATGGGCTATCTTAAGCGGAAAGGCTATGTTATCGTATACGTTCATAAACGGATAAATTGCATAGTTCTGGAATACCATCGCAAGTTTCCTGTCCTTTGGCGGGGTATCATTGACTATCTTATCCCCTATGTAAACGTCGCCGCTGTCCTGCTTTTCTAAGCCGGCTATCACTCTTATAAGAGTTGTTTTACCCTCACCAGATGGGGCAAGAACGACTGTGAATTTGCTTTCTGGTATCTCCAGCGTAACACCTTGGAGCACGTTAACGACCTTACTCTTGTGTTTGAAAGATTTGTATATGTTTTTGAGTGCTACCTTAACCATCAATTTATTTAGTTGTTATAGTATTTATTTCTTTGCTAATATAGTAAGTATGTGGTGTAAGCTATGAAAGTATATCAAATCTTTGTGGATAGGTTTTCTACGGGAAATCCAGCCGTGGACAAAAAACTGGCTTACAAAACCTCAAAAAACAGGCTGGGCGGAAACCTGCGCGGAATAATAAACAAACTCGATTACATCAAGAGCTTGGGCTTTGACGCAATATGGCTAACGCCGATTTTTTCTGCAATGGATTATCATGGATATTCCACGCTTGACTTCTACAGCGTAGACAAGCACTTTGGCTCGAATGAAACATTGAAGGAACTGGTTAACAAGGCGCACGCTATCGGTTTAAAGGTGATACTGGATTTTGTGGCAAATCATGTCTCGAATAAGCATAAATTTTTCATATCGGCGCTTAATGACAAAAGCAGTGTCTACAGGAACTGGTTTGTTTTTGGCAGGAACAACAGCTACATGTCATTCTTGGACGTGAAGGAGCTGCCTAAACTAAACACAAAAAACCGCGATGTGGTGAATTACCTTATAGACGCTGCCCTGTATTGGATTAGAGACTTTGGGATTGATGGTTATAGGCTCGACCATGCTATAGGCCCTACGCTGGAGTTCTGGAAAGAGTTCACAGCCGCCTGCCTGAAGCTCAATAAAAACTTCGTTTTTCTCCCAGAAATCTGGTTGTCTGGCATAGATCCGGCCTATTCAGACACACTGTGGTTCATGCAGGATGAGGAAACACGGCTAAAGTTCATCCCTATATTCAAAAAGAACAAGGGCCTTAGTTGGGATAAGATACCCTCTGCTGACGGTGAGGAGCTGGCTGATCTGATGTTTAAAGGGATATTTGACACCCCTCTGGATTTTTCAGCAAACAAAGCCATAAGAAGCGGCAGATACACAAACAACAGGAACAACAACGGTTTTGTGTTCGCTGATAACCATGATATGCAGAGAATAAGCTGGATCCTTAATGGGGACAAATCTGCCATCGATTCTGCGGTAAAATCAGTTTGGCAGGCCAATAATTCTATAGTTTACTATGGCACTGAGATTTACCTGTCCCAACTCAACGATTTTGCGAAGTTTAAATCATTTTCGGACAAGGAATGCAGGCGGTTTATGGACTGGTCCAAAGCGACCCGGGAGAATGTAGACAGGTTCAGGAAACTGTTTTTGCAGGTTTGATTTTTATCTCGTCATCCACTGGTTGTGTCTGCTAATGCTTAGAAGTCCATATATAGCAGAGAATAACATCACCAATAGCATTATAGAGCCGTACGACATGAATCTTATTTTGTTCTCCTCTACGCTCCTCACAAGCAGCACTATCATTAGAATTCCCGCAAGTATGGAGATAACTCTTAGGCCTGTATAAGGCAGTGCAAAAGAGCTTAGCACTGCAGGCGTTTGGATAAGCGATCTAAAAAATACCAGCCAGCCAAAGTATACCCCTCTTCGGAATATTAAGTTTAGCAGCAAGCCGCCTCTCAATACAATCAGAACCAGTGTTAGCAGCGGCAGCGTGTATATGTAAACCAAGGAAAATGCATAGAAGACCCCATTTTTGAAGAGGTTTCCGCTTTTTAGGTCGTTGAAGAAGTACATATACCCGGTCCTTGACCACCTCACCGTCTGTTTTATCAGCTTTTTGAATGAATCCTGGCTGTCAGTGTACACAAGAACATTCTGCATCATCTTGGTTTTGTAGCCAGTACTGTTGATATGCCGGGTGAGCAGGGCGTCATCACCGTTGTTAACCTTTTTGCCCATAAACTTCGCATTCAGGAAAGAGTCTGATGATACAAAATCCTTTATGAGTTTTGTCCTGTATACGCTGCATTGGCCGTTCAAGACCATGACCTTTCCGAAATACGACATCGGTTTGAAAGAAAGCTGCCTTAACCTCTGCAGCATTTCGGAGGAGTAATATATGAATTTGTTTTTCTTTTTTATTATCTTTATTTCGGCGCCGACTCCGCCGACTCCATCATCAAATCCAGCCAGCAGCCCCTTAACCGCATTTTTGGATAGGATAGTATCGCTGTCCAGAAGCATGACATAATCGGTCTTTATCCGCTTGATCCCTTCGGAAAGGGCGGCCTTTTTTCCACTGTTTTTAGGCAGATAGATGAACATGCCGCCGTTTTCTTTCGTTATTGATTTGTAAGGTTCACTGCAGCCGTCCCCTACGACCACTAATCTTGCTTTTTGTGAGGCCACGCTTCTTATGCACTTCTTGAAGATTTCCGGCCTTTCTTTGTACACAGGTATCAGTACTGTAAGATTATCCGGACTGAGCGAGGACTGCTGCCTTTTCCCAGTTTTTCTTCCAAAGTAGAACAAAGAGAATATATATAGTACGGAATAAACCGATAAAAACACCGAAATAAATATGTATATTAAATACAGCAGATGCCTGTCAAGTATGATCATGATACCTCCCCATTACTTCAAATTTGAAGATTGTCGCCATAATTCGCTTGTTTATCTCTATATAATTTTAATATCCCGCTCTTAATTTATATGTTTGTTCAGAAGCAAAGTGATAAGCTTAAATATGATGACAGCCCTAATATATTTTTGATGAAAAAGGATAGACTAGATGAAATTCTAAGCAATAATCCAACTCTTATTATCCTGGGAGAAGCACACACCGATTATGGCCACGCTCGTATAGAATCGGATGTGATTATGAGGTTTAAACCAGATTATCTACTTCCAGAGGGATTTGACAGCAATGAAATAAAGGACTTCCCCTTGAGGTTTGATCCTGATCTTAGTATAACACCAAAAAATTTGTATTCAGACCAGAAAGCGGGGATGGATGAACAATTTATGCACCATCTTTACTCAACTTATGAATCACTTACAGGTGAGATGAGAAGCTTCAGGTATTTTTACGGAATAAATGAAGCGACTGGACATTCTTTGGACGGCTTTTTTATGAATGTGAAAAGCTTTGAAGAATTTTTAAACAAACCACTTATACTTCTTCCTTCGGTAATGTTAGAGGAAATCCGAAAAGCCGCTTATAAAGCCAATGAAACTTCAGTGGAAACCCGGCAGTTATTAAATCGACTGATTAAAAAAGAAGTGAAAATTGAGGAAAGTTTTTCAAGCAACTCTTTCCACTGGCTTTTTACTGCATCTCAGGTAGTCCCGGCGGCGAGAGTATACGGTATAGACTTGGAGAATAATTACGATTGGCTTGAGCGCGAGGACAACATGGGAAAAGTAATAGCGGAGATTTCTGCAAAGGCAGCATCAGAAGGCAAGAAAGCACTAGCGATAGTCGGGGCACACCACATCAGGGAGGACTCTAAAATATTTTCATATCTTGAAAGCACGGGGGTGAGGTACGAAAAACTGGCTCTCGACCATAAAGATTCCATCACCGACTATTACTATGATGTCCATTACAGCGAGAAAATAAAGAATCAAGATAAAAATAAACAATAATACCTTTGCACATGTTGAACGAAACCATAAAAACTTACGATAAAATAGCCGAAAAGTACGCCAAAAAGCACTGGCATACGGTTTTACTTTCAGATGAAAAGGACGAATTTGCTCAAAAATGCAAAGGAAAGAAGGTCCTTGATGCGGGTTGTGGACCGGGGATCTACACAAGTTTTTTGCTAAGCAAGGGTTTCAAAGTCATTAGTGTAGACCTGTCCAGCGGAATGCTTAAGGAGGCGAAGAAAAGAGTTCCAAAAGGCAGGTTTTACTTGATGAGCGTTACGAAATTAAAATTCCCGGCCAGGCGGTTTGATGGTGTTTTCTGCAGTGCAGTGTTGCTGCATTTAAATGACGATGAAGCCAATAGAACGATAAAAGAGTTTTACAGGGTTATTAAGCCGGGCGGCCTTCTTTTCATTAGCACGAAGATGGGTCGTAAACAGACGGTAAAAGTTTATCCTGATGGAACAAAAAGATTTATTCATTTCTATACGTTTAAATTTCTAAAAGAGTCGCTTGAAAAAAATGGCTTTGGGGTGGAGGAATCTCATAAAAACATGAAGGACGCTGATGGAGATGTCTGGCTGTGCATATTCGCAAGAAAACATGACACAAACCCTACAAACAATCAAAAACCGGCTGATTAGGCCGTACGCGGGATGTATTTATCATTCTCTTTCTTTATCAGATTTGCTCGCATAAATCCGTCAAGGTAAGAAAGCAGCATCTTTTTGTGCAACTTGAAAAGTAATATCTTTTTATAAGCGTTTTCTATCTCATCAACATTTACTTTATTTCCGCCAGTGATGTACGCTAAGATTAGGGCCGCCCCCTCATTTTTTATAACCTTCTCTATTTCCTGTTGGTTTTGATATTTTAGAAGTATATAACAACCACGCAATGTACTATCAATAGGCTCTGAATAACCTAGCGTCCCCCTCTTTGCATTCAAGGCAGACTCCAAAACAACTTCCAGGCTAGATTTTAGTGTTTTGACCATCTATATTTATGACGCTTCAACAATTTATATCTTACGAAGGAAAAATCCACGGTAATGTTAAAATAGACCTGCATGACATTAAAGGAACACAAGCACACCAATGATAAAAATGATCAGCAGGAACAGCCCGGATACTTTCATAAGATTATTAGGAATCTGTTAATAAATAACATTATCATGTTCCCCTGTTTCTAGCTTTCAATAAAGCTTATAAGAAGTGGAGTTTTAATGTATATAATATATGGCTAGAGATAAAAAGGACCCGAAATCATTTTTTAAGCCTTTAGCTGACTTAATGCATGATCAGTACATAAAATACGTCCCTTCCTATGGAAACAGCTTCTTCTTCACAATAGGAATATACCTGCTGGAACTGTTTGTCATACTTGCAATAACTGGCATGGTCATGCTGATTTTTGGGCCTTACTGGTGGGATACAAACCCAGTCGGGACGCTTTTCAGGAGCATCCACCTGTGGGCAGCCGAAGCATTCGTTACGCTGATGTTTGTTCATCTTTTTGTTAACTTCTCTACTTCCGCTTTCAAAAAGAAGAAACTTGTATGGATGATTGGCAGCGTGCTGCTGATACTGGTTTTGCTGGAGTTTGCCTTTGGAGTCGGGGTACAGGGAGGCTTGCTGTCGCAGTGGAACGACAAGGCAGGCGCGGATCTATGGAATGGACTGGGGCTTGGATTTTGGGTGAACCCGCTCAATCAGGGTGCAGTTATAGGCTGGCATGTGGCTATAATCCCGATTTTATTGGGCCTTTTGATATTTTTGCATTATTCCCTTGTCAGAAAGGCCGGTCTAAGCAAGCCCTACCGCAAGGACATACCGTACAAGATGGTCAAAGCAGATCATGGAAAGATGTACCGGAGAATGATATATATCCTTATAGTAGTCCTTGCTTTCTCCTTCATATTCAGCTCTCCTTACCTGGCGCCGCTCACTATAGCCCAGGCAGCCAATTCCAACCCTTCAAACATAGGAGCGACGCTTCTTCAGGAATTTAACTATTCCTCGGGCACTGCTACTTATCTTGACACTATAAATCCGTATACCTTCAGCACCAGAACGGTTTACTTTACGGTCCCGTACTCGGATTATATAGCATTCTCCAACAAGACTAACCAACTTTCCGCATTTTACTCCGAAAACAGCTCCCAGCAGAAGCAGGACTTTATTTCGGCTTATTCCTACTTCAGTAGCAACGGGTCTATCTCCGGGGCAGTATCATCGAATAACCCGCTTTTGTCTGCAACTGGTGAGCTTGTACAGATGGCCCAGTCTGGAGAGTACCAGTTCGTCATTCAAAATGAAAGTGCTAGCGGGCTCGATGAGACCTATGTCTTGAGGTTTTTGTATGATAGCGGGGAGCTGAGCAAAGAGGCTTCTGAATATGGTCTGAGAACATCACAGTTCGGTATGCTAAAGGTCGGTGCGCCGCCATGGTCTATAGAATATTGGCTTATACCTTACAATATACTTGAAATAGAAACTGCGAACATATCTTGGTGGTCTGACCTTGAAAATGGATTAATAGGAATGGCGGCGTTTTTGGTTCTGATATTCTTTCCATTCATCCCCGGTTTGAACAAGCTACCAGACAAGCTGAAGATGTATAAGCTTTTCTGGAATAAGTATACAAATCCGGAAATGCGCAAAAAGGGCAAGCGCTAGTTTAAGGTTATAAATAAGCTGCAGGTTTACAGTCAACTTCTGCTGCAGCCGCTTATGAATTTATAATTATTATATAATATGCTGGTGGGAGCGCTTTTCGCGGGGGAAGGCTCAAACTACATACTTAAATCCAATAAACCCCAAAATACAACCTACAAGTAAAATCTTAGATTGATATAGTGGGCAAAATACAGGAAAAGAGGTAGCTGTTATAGTATTGTATCAGATAGTATTTAGGTTGTAAATAGTTATGGTTCGTTAAATCTATTTCAACAGCCTATTAACCCCATCTCTTGTGTATTTATTTGTTTTTTTAAGGTATCTCTCTAATTTATTTCTGTCTAATCTCTTTATTATCTCCCTTAAAACATCATCTGGCAGTGCTGATTTAAAGTATACAAAATCTATCAACGTTTTCTCTATGTCAGAAACCGGCATAAATCTATCTTTTACTCTTTTTGGTTCATAACCAAAGAACATCTTCTTTTGAATATGCCTTATAATTATATTCCTACCAAGTATACTTCTCATACCTGTCCTGACCTTTCTTGTCGTTATTATAACTGGATTTGTTCCCTGCCCCCACAAGCCCTGCAAAGATAAAGCTTCTTGCAGACCATAATAAAATGGCTCGAATATGAAGCCTACAATATCCAAATCCTCATCAAATGAGTAGTACCCTCTCTTTAATCTTTTTATTTCACCTTTCTTTCTCAGATTATAAAGCATAAGCCTTGCATAATCCTTGCTTGCTCCCCCCTGCATTAAAAACAGTTCTGCATCCTTGATAGAGAAGTACTTCCTGCCACTAAAATGATCCATAAACTCTTTCTTATATTTTATTCTGCCCATATCTTCAATGCTTCCAACATCTCCTGAAAAGTAGGTACCTTCCCCTCATAAATTATCGCTTTAAGATCACCTTCATCAACCGGTTCATCTATTTTTAATAAAGATTTTTTAACAGACTCCTTTGTTCTTTTGTTATCTACGAATCTAGAAAGGAAATAAACATCATAGATATCCCTTATTTTACGCCTATTGTTGTAGGCTGACATCTTTTCCAGAATTAATTCCTCTGGCTTCAATGTCAATACTTCTATAGAACTACCATTTGCTTTTTGATAAGTCTTTAGAGTCCCGTGTATATTTTTTCTAGTTATCTCCAGGCTCATATGAGTAACATCATTCGATATTCGAGAGAAAAGAGTATTTGCAGTCTGTCTAAATTTTAATAGCTTTAAACCTCTTTTTTTCAATTCATTTTCTAACTTCGCCTTAAGATCCGCAGGATAATTGGTGTATAAATCTATGTCCTCCGAGAACCTTTTGCCACCATAACACCTCCATATGGCTGTCCCTTCATGGATTACTGCATTGTCCCATAACGTATATACAACTTCTATCATTTCATCCTGCAATTCGGCTAACTCTTTTTGCGATTCCCTTTTGAGCTTGTAAATTATCGGAAATTCCATAACTAACCTTAATTATACATATATATTATTATGGTTTATCCTATTTAAGTGTTTTCTTTAAGTGTCACGGCCTTCTTTATTTTTAGCTTATACATATTTAAAGAATGGCTGGCACTTAATTTTATAAAGTGTGAGCGGGAAAACTCACGATCTGAATCGTGGGATGAAAGCGAACGTAAAAAATGGCATACGTAGGTAGGCTCTGAGGAAGCTTAAGCTTCCGATAGGAGCTGGAAGTCCATGAATTCATTCATGGGAGGAAGTCACATGGTATCTAAAGCGGTTTTGCTGTGCGTGCATGGCTACACGAAATTCCCCAGAGAGAAAGAGAAAAACTGGCAGGAAGTAGTGAAAGATCGGCTTTCTACCGCATATGAGCTTGCCAGGTTCTTTAGCTCAACAGGCATGACTATATATCTAGTAATCTCAGGAGGCACACTTAATAAAAATCAGGTTGAGGCAGACACAATCCATGCTTATGCAAGAAAGAACTTTCCAGAGCTATTTACACTAGTTGCGGATGTTATACTAGAGAGAGAATCCAAGAATACACAGGAGAATGTGGATGAAATACTTAAGTGGGCAGTAAAGAAGAATGCTATAATAGTGTCAATAAGCAGCAAGGATCATGCACCTAGAGTTGTAAAAGACTGGGCCTATGATAAACTTAGAGGCGGCCACATAATAATGGTTGCACCTTCCCACGAGACTTATGGCGAAGATTCAGATGCAGAGCCTATAATAATAGAATCTTCTTTTTGGGCTTATGACGCACTAAAGAGCATATTTGAAATACCAGAAGAAAAGAGGAAACTTGTAAAGGAGAAACTCTTAAAAGGTTTAGAAGAAATGTAACCCGACCACAAGCAATTTTGGAATCTAAGCAGCTTCTAACTGTATAAATCTTACCGTCCAAACAGAGATCGGTTGATATAGAAGCAAGCAGGCTAGTCGTTCACACTACTTTCAATAATGAGATTAGGCTATCTAGTTATCCGATCTACGCTGGAAACGCCCCATATAACAAAAACTTATATACTCGGATTTACTCATTTTTATTGAGGCGGTTGTCATGTCACTTCTCGGTGGGAATAAAAGCATGAATCAGGATAGTTCCCAAGGTGGAACTCCCAAATGGTTAAAAAATGGGGAAAAAATACTCGGTGAGTTCGGTGAATGCTCCGCCAGTATTTTACTAGACCTAAAAGAGAAACTCAGCAATAAAAAAGGCCTTTTCGCAAGTATGCAAAGAGGTTTAATAAATGCTCGGGAATCCTTAGTTAAGTCCAGTCCATTCGGCAATTTTATGCTTTTTGTGAAGTTCAAGGATCAGGAACTGTCAAATCTAAACAAGTTTGTACAGTTACTTTTCGGCGAAACTGGCGCTGCAGCAGATTACAAAGCAAATGAGGCTCTAATAAGAAAAGATTACTTTCATTAGCATGGTATCTAAAGCCTCTGATATAAAAGCAAAGAGAATGAACCCATTGATGGATATCTTTGTTTCTTTTACGTACCAATTTAAATCATTTTTTGGAACTCTTATAGCTCTTTCGATCCTGGTTAGTGTTATATTTTTACTTACAATGGGGGTAAATTCAATCATATTTGGACATGCGAGTCTCAATGTCCAGTCTATAGTTTCATCCGCAAAATCTTTGTTTGGAAATGCCGATACGCTTTTTAGTAGTAGTTTCAAAATAATTTGGTATATAGCTGTATTAGTCTCTGCGTTAGTTGGCGGGGCGATCCTGCCCGAGATCGGGTCTAGATATAGCTATTTCCTATTTGTGCAGCCAAGTAGCAGGCATTCAATAGTAATGGGGAGGTATCTGGCTGCGTTTGTTGGTTCTGCTATAATTATGGCTGTTTATTATGTAACGGCGATATTAGTTTCACTTTATTTATTTTATTCAATACCATCGATTATCCCGCTTTTCATATCGTTTGCGGAGACTCTATTAATTATCCTAGCTGTTCTGGCTCTTGTGATCTTCATTGGGTCACCTTCGGATAACCCCCAAGCCGCATCTATGGCTACACTGTTTTTGCTTCTTTTTGGATTCTATCTTCTGCTGGGGTTCTTGCCAATTTTTTACCCTACCACGGAACCCTGGTTCATGCTGAATTACGCAGCCGAATCTACTTACAGTGTTTTTTCCAGCACATTCCAACACATTAATGTTTCGAATCAATCAATCCAGCATCAGCCGATTCCCCCAATTGTTTCAGGATTAAATGGGTTCTATGTATCCACTGTTACAAGGAGTAAACCACCCATCAATGGCCCCGCCGCTGGTGGAAACGATACTTTAATGATGTTTTTTAGTGAAAATTTCCCAGGCAGCATAATATTAGAATGGGTGAATTTCACGTTTCCTAACCATACTAACTATTCTTATTTCGGTAATATGGTCATGACTCCGTCGGCCTCAATCGGGATCCCATTCAAATACAACATTTCCCCTGGAACCACCTACCCCATAGGGGTCAATATCTCTTACCATCAATCGAGTACAAGTCAGTTGTTCAGCTCGTATGGGGTTGTATATGTAAACGCTTCTGATGTCTCACCAGCATATAAATACATTGTTAGGGACACTTTCGAGCCTTATCCATTAGAATCTGCCGAGATTTCTACGGGTTATATAATATTCTTCCTATCTTTAGGTCTTCTAATATATGGCAGAAGAGAGGTTAAATGAGAGTGTTATGGCATCAATAAAATTAGTTAATGTGTATAAGCGCTTTGGTAAAAAATTAGTTCTTGACAATATATCTTTCGAGCCCTCACGGAATGGGGCGATAGGCTATCTTGGCCCGAATGGTGCTGGTAAGACTACGACATTCAAGGTACTTCTTGGACTGTTAAAGCCGACTTCTGGGGCAGCGTACATAAATGGAATTGATGTAAGAAAGGATCGGAAAAATGCCCTCCTAAACGTTGGTTCGATAGTCGAATCTCCCGAAGGACAGCCAGGCCAAACCGTGCGGGAAGCGATAGAGATGGCAGGCGCTTACAAAGGCCTAAATAAGCAGCAAGTTGCAGCTCAGATAGAAAACTATGAATCATCGTTAAAGTTGCCCGACTTATCTTTTAAAATAAATGAACTGTCAAAGGGACTAAAACAGCGCGTCTCCCTGATGATGGCACTTATTGCAGAGCCGAATGTACTCATACTTGATGAACCAACAGAGGGGCTTGACCCCGCCGAGAGGATAAGATTCATGCAGCTGATCAACAGCATAAAGAAGGACAGACTAATTCTTATAAGTTCGCATATTATCCCAGAAATCAGAGAGGTTTGTGATTCAATCATACTGATAAACAATGGAAAGATAATCGACAGTGGGACCATAACTGAACTTCAAAGAAAATACGGTTCATTGGAAAAGATGTACATGAAGATGGTGGGTTAAGTCCAGTTTTTAATATAATTTTCAATTTTTATTTTCAGTTCTTGAAAACTGAAAACAGCCTTTGAATTAAGGATTGAAAGGTATTTATAGGGGTTAGTTTCATAATATAACTATTAATAAGTAGTGGAGGTAAATTATGGGAAAAACTATTGTTAGCGTGTTTGGTTACAGCGAAAATATAGTTCCGGGAAACAATCCGTGGGAGCAGGTGGTTTCTGATAGATTTGAGGGCGCGATGGATGTTGCCAAATTCCTAAAGAGACATGATATAGACGTAGACATGTACATTTCGGGAGGAACAGTCTCTAATGAGACTGGTAGAGTAGAAGCCGATGCGATGCATGATTTTCTGAAGAAAAAATACCCTAACTTAGAAAGCATAGTGGATGAGGTAGTCTTGGACAAAGAATCCAAAAATACACAGGATAACGTCAATAAGATAAGCTCATATGCCAAGGAGGTTGGAGCCGATTCAGTCTTTGGAGTAAGCAGCAGAGACCATGTTGGCAGGATAATCACCCAGCAGGCATACTTGCAGAATAAGCCGGATCTGACGATGGGGGTATTCCCATCTAATGGATCTTATAGCATTAACGGTTCTGAGGGTATACTACCAATAATACTAGAACCACCATTTTTTGGCCGGGATAACCCCAAGGGATTGTATAGTATGTACTCCAAATTGTTCAAACTGAATCCCTATCAAAAGGTGGAAATAGGTGAGGAGATCGTGAGAAAAGTAGACGGGAAGCAGTGAATCGGCTTTTAAAGCATTTTTATCGATTTGCATTAGTCAAGTCTTCTAAATGAACACTACTCAGATAATTGCAAGAGGAGTGTGGATGAAGAGAGATACGATGTAGGTTATCACCGATCGACTCCAAGTTTTACATCGATGAGTTATACGGGGAAGCACATAATTTTTTGTCATTCGATTTAAAACTAATTAAGGATTAATACTAGGAAAAATTTTAATCAACCATGGAGAATGTCGCTGTAAGAATAAGGAATTTAAGCAAGAGATATGAAAATGGCGGAAAAGTGACGAAAGCACTAAAAAACATAAATCTGGACATAAGGGAAGGGGAAATATTGGGGGTGCTTGGCCCAAATGGCGCGGGTAAGACAACTTTAATAAACATTTTGGCGACGTTGCTTATACCGGATAAAGGTACTATCAATGCATTCGGGATAGATGTGCTGAAAGAACCAAACAAGTTTAGAGAGATTATAGGCTATGCTGGACAGGACAGTGAAAAATCAGCATATTATAGGCTTACTGCTTTTGAAACTTTGGTGTACTTCTCATATACATTTAGAGACGTCAAAAAAGAGGACATAGAAAAGGAAATAAAATATATAAGTAAAAGGATAGGTTTCTCGCGAAAATTAAACAGCCAGTTCTCCACACTGTCTGGGGGAGAAAAACAAGCGACTGTGATAATGCGGGCGTTGGTCCACAAACCAAGATTGTGCTTCCTCGATGAACCATCAAAGTCACTAGACCCCATAACAGCTAAAAAATTTAGAGCTTTTTTAAAAGATTTTGTAAGGAAAGATAAGATTACAACGATAATCACAACCCACAATATGTCTGAAGCAGAGGAAATATGTGATAGAATAGTGCTGATAAATAAGGGCAGAATAAAATTTATTGGTACACCTTTAGAATTCAAAAATATAATGGATTATACCGACAAAATAATACTTGATATACATCTAAATAAATTACTGATCTCAAAATTTAAGAAAATACCTTCAGTAGTAAGAATAAAACAGACGATTGGATCCACAGTGATATACACAAATAAAGCAAATCTATCGCTCTTGGCCTTGACTTCTATACTGAAGAATGAAAACTTAGAACCAAAAATAACAGTAAAAAGTGCTACGGTAGAGGATGCATTCATAAAGGTGATGGAAAATGGCAAATAAGATTAAGGAGATGTTTAAGGTATTTCGTATGTCATTATGGATGAACATCACTTTGCTTAGAAGATACAATTTAAATTTCATATTCTGGGTGATTTACGCGGCAATAAACGCCACTTTAATGCTTCTTTTCATACCGCTTTATTCTGCCTCTATCTCTGCGATAGGGACTAAAAGCATGATTTCTTTTATTCTGATAGGTGCAGCAATGCTGCCACTCCTTGAAGAAACAGTTTCTAGCGTTGCCGGGGATGCCAACTTTCAACTGTGGTCTGGAGTTATAAACTACTCCTTTACTACTCCTATTTCCAGATACATATACTTCAGTTTGAACAATATCTCTGAAGTAGTGATCTCTCTGGTCGTTTATTCCCCAATTTATCTGGCTGCAATACTTTTTGCTTTTAGTTATTTAACACCTCTGGGTCTCCTGCTTTCGTTGGTATGCTTCGCTATAGGATTTCTCAGTATGCTCCAGTTAGGGCTTATGCTTGGTGCTGGAATACTTCTTTTTAGAAAAGTACACGCATTGGAAGGCATAATTATTCTATTTGTTACATTCTTAAGCGGGGCCTTTATACCCTTGCAGGTGCTGCCAAGCTCAATAAATTACGCCGCTTTATTTGTACCTTTGACCTCAAGTCTCTACCTTGTAAGGTACTATCTTATCGGGTCGTCATTGATAGCCCCAGTGTATTTAATGTGGATAATTACACTAAGCGAATTGATAGTATTCGCCGTAATAGCCAAGTTTATATTCGCAGCTGCTGAGAAGAAAGCAGAAAAAATCGGCTTTAACTACATATAAGCCGAAGAAATTAATAAGGATATTTAAATTTTGCTGATGATGCCTAGAGTAGTGGAAAAGGATGAGCTTTTAGCAATTCTTAGGTATTTGAACAGAAACTAGTATACCATTTAAATATATTATTAAGCTTTGTATGATAATTAATCTTATCATATATGGCTGAAAGCATTTTTCGTATAAAAAAAGCAGTTAATGGAATAAAAGGTAGACGGCTAGGCTTAAGTGGGCCGATTAAGATACAAAGTGTGAAACAAATAAAGTCAGGAGAAACGCATTACAATTATCTTCTTATAATAAATAGCAGGAACTTTCTGTTGAGACTGACCTCGGTAAGAAAAGACAATAAAGGCAAAAACAGTTGGGGAGCAGCCCGTATAAACATGGAATTTGACGGGATAAAAAGCATAGAAAAACTTGGGATAGCTCCAAAGGTCCATTATAAGGATACTTCCTGCAGGGTTCTAAGCAAACCATTTGTCATATCCGATTATGTTCCGGGCGAACCAGTCATAAGAACGACTAAGAAAGACTTAAAATCGCTTGCCTTCCTTCTTGCAGAGCTGCATAGGATACACGATGTAAATGGATTAAGAAGTGAGCCGGTTAAAGATTACAATAAGGGATACATTAAAAAAAGAGTTGACATGATAACTGATACTGGTTTTAGATATGTAAACAGGCATTTCAAAACAGATTTAATGGAAGCGCACAGGAAGATAGAACATATAAGGCTGAAAAAGCAAAAACTATCTTTAATACACGGCGATATAAGCAAAGACAACCTACTGCGCACGGAAAACGGCCTGAAACTTATAGACTGGGAAAGCGTTAGGCTTTCGGAACCGCAGTTCGAGATCGCTACAGCATTGGAGAGATTGAATCTCAACGGCCAGAAGAGAAAGCTTTTCCTCTCAGAGTACTTAAAACACTCAGAAAAAGCAAGTTTAGACGAACTTGAAGACTACGAAAAAATAAGGTGTTTTGATAGATTGCTGTGGGCTATTTCTGAATTTGTAAAACTGAAAGAAGAGATAACGGAAAAGGAGAAGGCAAGACAGAAATCCCCATCAAAATACGTAGATAATGCTCATCTGGAATTCTTGAGGTGCAAATCTTTGGGGTTGTTTCCCAAAGAATCTGTCTTGATAATACACCAAAAGTAGATCTTTAATCTACTTTTATCTAAAGGAGTATTACACATCCCATTAAGTCGTAGACTTTAGACTTATCTGCAAGAGATCCGTTTGTCGCATCAGAATATTTGTTGCTGATGCTTATAAGTAGAAAAGATATAAATATGTATGGTGTTTACACTGTCGTCTGGATTTAATTCCTTAATAGCTTTAAAATATACATTCCCGATTTTAGTAGCTATTCTAATTCTTCTCTTTTTTGGATTCTCATATAATTTATATAAATTATATAGATCTAAAAAGATTGGGAAAAACTTAGTAAAAAACAAAATAGAATATAAAGAAAATGTTAAAACAGAGATTAAAGATAAAAACTTAATAAAAAATGAAGGAGGGATAAATAAAGATTCTGATATGAAATATAAATATGGATATACCGCAAATGTGCCGGTAACAAAACCAACGTCCAAGCTTTTGGTATTAGTTTCATTAACGATAATACTGGTTAGTTTACTAATGCCAGCAATATCAATACTTGGATTCCAAATAGACTTATACCAGATATACCAAATTATCTTTGAAGGAATAATAAATAACTCGTTGTCTTTACAAAGCCTAATTGGGTCTCAATCTAGTGGAGCGACCTCAGTTCCAATCTTTCCTTTGATGCTTCTAGGAAGCAGCTTGATCTTATATATAACATCTATAATAGTTATCTCACTTGGTATAAAATTCAGAAAGTTAACACTGCTGGCAGGGATAATAAGCATATTTTATAGTATATTTTTCATTGTAGGTTTAAACCTTATATCAACAATATCTAATATTCCGTTCTCTGTTGTTGGATTTGGGATATACCTTGGTATTGTATCGGGTGTACTTATAATAATAAGTTATTACATCGAAAAAGGGAATATAACTAATTTTTATAAAAGTAGTCAAGTGTAATGAAATGAAAGATAAAAGAAAACCCTTTGATTATTGCAGAGGTATTGCAAATTTTTTGTATGCCAATTTTCTAGAAAAAATTAAAAAATGCGGCCTAGTTTCATTAGATTTATGGTATATTCAAAAATGTCTTCGATGTCTTATTCTAGAATTTATTAAAAACTTAAAAGATCTTGAAAATGAATTTTTGGCGGAACATGTAAGTGATAATCAGATCGCAGAGTAAATATCTAATAAATTTATTGAGGTTTATTTATATGATATTATAATATAAAATATAGTATTAATATATATATTTTTATATATTTATTACAAATATCTAATTCTTTATTAGCATATTAATTTTATTATATATAAAATTCTATAATAATCGTATATTTAAATCAAGATAGCATCTTAAGTATAATAGCTTAATTTTATGGTCACTAAAGCTCTCAAAAGGTACGAATTGGAGAAAGGCGCAAAGATACTTATTGCCATCGGATTGCTGCTTATCCTAATCTCCTGGATACTTGCAATCGATTATATTTCTGTAAACCAGATAGCAAAGGACCGGCTTGCACTGCTTCCGATACCTTTGATATTCACTGCCGTAGCGGCCATTCTTCTTCTAGTCATAAAATATAGGTATACGCTGTTTGAGAAATACCCTTACTTAATGAATCTGCCATCTATATTTTACCGTATTGGCAGAGGAAAAGACACAAAGAAACAAAGCATGGCATTCAATATGATCTTTACAGTCCATTCGTTGGTATTGACATTTTTGGGCCTGTTAAGTATCCTTTTAACCCTGTCAATAGGCTCCAATGCTAAGACAAGCTCCCCCTTTTTCTATTCATATTTTGTAGTTATTGCTGTCCTTATAATTTCGGTTTTCCTTATATATCGTAGAATTTACATCAAGCTTAGAAGCTAATACAGTTAGAGGATCAATCTAAAAGAAAGGTATTTATACCCAACCATATCATTACTTTAATATAATAAATTTGGAGGATAAATTACGGCAAAACGATCGACCTTGGAGGAGTTTTTAACGTATGAAGTCAAAAAATTTGAATGATTGCCTGGAAGCTGAGCCAAAGAAGTCGCGTTTCGTAAAGACTAAGCACCTCTTAGGCATATTGGGCCTGGGTTCAGGAACTGGGTTAGTAGAGATTGACACTCTGGACAGATTAAATGATGTCGGAGCTGTAACAACCCCTACCTCTGTATCCTATACTCCTGGAGGGCATTACCTCTTAAGAGATCTCGCAGATAATCCAATATATCACGATTTATCGCATTTTTTCGTTAATATAGGTATTTCCGGCGGTCCGAACAATACTCTGGGCATACTTGCAGCTGCAGCGGCGCTTACTATTGGAGGTTTATCAGCAAGATCATACATAAAAGATACTAAAAACTCTTCTAATACTAAACCAAGTCTCAAAAAGGCAGCGATATCATCGGCATTTCTAGCAGGCGGCATTTACATAGGATCACAGTCATTTCTTCCGGTGGTTAATGATGTGTTATACAAAGCCCCTATATCAACATTGGGGTATGCAGCTGCGGGGGCTGTAGGGGTATTGAGTAGCATATATCTTGGAATCGACTACCTAAAGGCCAGGCACGCGTATAAAAAGCAGGATGGAAATGCGTACCTAAAAGATACTTGATAGGGGGCCACAAAAATTGGAGAAGTATGAAATCGAAAAATTTGAATGATTGCCTGGAAGCTGAGCCAAAGAAGTCGCGTTTCGTAAAGACTAAGCACCTCTTAAGTATATTAGGCGGGGATAAAATTATAACACCCTTTAAAAATAGGGTGGATAGCCGCAAGCTTAGACATAAAAAGGGCCAGCCAGTCGGATATAAAGATGTAAAAGATTACCTAGATGGGTTTTTGCAATATTTCGATAAGATTTATTCGGGTGTTACAGGGATAGTACTATATGGTTCAATGGCTAGGGGTACGGGCAGGATAGACAGTGATATAGATTTATTGTTTTTCACCGATGATGAGGACAAAACCTATCAGAAAATCGAGCAGTGTAAAGGCGATTTCTCGTCTGGAGAATACGCAGATTTACTCATTTGTAGAGGCCTGCCTCGAGTTCGGCTGTCTACAGCCATGATGCTAAACAGTGAATTTGAGCGGATCGTAGAGATATGTCGTAGGAGTGGAGGCGGACTTGCGTACAACTATGCAGATGACGGCATTGTACTCTATGATGCGGGTGGCCGGACAAAGAGATACTTAGAAGAACTGCGGACTGAACCTCATATAAAAGACATGATTATACCTTAAGCAGACAAATTCTCCTCCCAGGAGAAAGTAAACCTTTCAAAGTTCCTAATGGACACACGACAGAAGAATAAATCAGATGTATAATTCTATAAGTAACATGTATAAAAAGTAATACACAAAGCACAATAAAACCCTTAAACATATAACTAAAATTATATATACTTATAGTTACCTATAATTAACTATGAGTACGACGATACAAATAGATGATGATTTAAGAAAAAGGCTGGAAGAGCTTAAGAAGCATAAAAGAGAATCTTTAAATGAAGTTATCCATAAAATAATCGCTAAATTACCAAAGAAAATAGCTCCTAACGATGTCGAAAACCTGAAGAAGATAGCTGTGCCTGTGCTCAAAGGTTATGGAGTAGAGAAAGCGGCAGTTTTCGGGTCATTCGCAAGAGGCGATGCGACAGAAAATAGCGATATAGACCTATTAGTGAAATACAAAGAAGGCACTTCCCTGTTTGATGTAGTAAGACTCCAAAATCGTTTAGAAGCGGAACTAGGAAGAAAAGTAGATCTGGTTTCGTATGACTTTATAGACAAATATATAAGAGAACGTATACTTAAGGAGAGCATTTCCTTATATGAATGAAAAAGATGATTTAGTCTATTTAGGCCATATAATAGATGCGATAAATGGGATAAAAGAATACACAAATGGAATGAAAAAGGAGGGCTTCTTGAAGGATAGAAAGACACAGGATGCAGTTATCAGAGAGATAACGATAATAGGGGAAGCAACAGCGTTTATAAGCGATCTATTCAAAGAAAAACATAGCAGCATACCTTGGACGGAAATGAAGGGAACAAGAAATAGAATTGTACATGGCTACTTTTCAATAGATCTTAACATAGTATGGCAGCTAATAATCAGGGATCTACCAGAGCTTGAAATTAAGCTCAAAGAATTAGCAAATGAAGGCAATTAATCTTTAGCCTTTTGTAGAGATTTACTTGATTTAGAAGAGAAAACTATAAATAGTATATAAGTTTATATAATAATATTAATAAGTATTACAACAATTATGACAAAGAATGTAAATGAGGTATTGCATTATCCTAGACTTGATACAGTATTGATGATTGAGGAGGCGATAAAAAACGCTAAAGAGTACCCCTCAAAAAGACAACTTTGGCTTTCATTGAAGAAAAAGGTCATGTATCAAACTTTTAACATAGTTATAGATTATTTGGTAGAGTCAAACAAAGTGGTCATCGATAAGGAAGGCAAGGTTATTTGGATATGGGATCCGGAAGGCGTAAAAAAGTATATGAAAGAGGGGGTAATAATACGATGAAGCAAATAAATGTGGTTCTAGTTGATAAAAAACTTGAAAATCAAAACTTTACAGATAGGAGTAGCATAATAAAGTTAGAAGTTTAATATGACAAAATACAAGACACTAAAAAGCGCTGTTTTAGGCAAAAATGGGGGTGTTTGCTGGGTTTTGCTCACGATAGGTATTGTTCTATCACTTGTGGGGTTCACCGTAATGCCGTGGATAAATATAGTATATGGGGGATTAGTAAATCATCTTGCCGGGGTTATAATAGGTTTTTTGCTAATGGCAGTAGGTATATCTATTCTCCTTTTGCTATATCCAAAACTTAATAGTATAAAGCTTAAGCAATCAAAAGAAAGAAAAAGATTCGTTTATGGACTGGCTATATTTTTGATAATAGCTATCTTTAGTCAGATACCACTGCTTATTTTAGTTTCCAGTACTTTACAACTGTTCTCCGCAGAACTGATATTAGGAATATTACTAGGGATGTTTTTGCTATAGTGTTTAGGGAGCGAAGTAAACACATTTATCCTTTTGGGAGAAAAGGGAAGCACTTGATTCTGTTATTTTACGATTTACCCATTAAAGGTATCCTGCGACGAAACATCCCCATCAAACGCCACTTAAGTATAATTCTATGGCTTTTCGTATGTTTTTTATGTGTTTTTTAGTGGTTTTGAGGTCTTGATTTCTACCTTTACAGGGTATCCAGCTTACACTTAAAGACTAATTGAAACCTGCAAAAATTGGTAAATTCAGCTACTTTCCTACAGAGCTCACTGTCTGGAAGCTTCTTCGTCGTCAACTATTTTTTGCACAGTAGGTTTCTGGCGCGCTACTTGTTTCCGAGCTTCGGGGGATACGGGGCTTTTTATGTATCCATCTGCCTCGTTTTCCAGTAGTTTCTCCCAATTACCTGGCTTATAATTGTAAATATGAATGCCACCAGATTCATAAACATGCAAGCTCAATACATTGTGCCGCTTAGTCCCAAAAAAGCCATTTGGGATTATATCTACACTTAAAAATGAGAGGTAATCACTCGGTTTTTTGTATTCGATTCCAAATAAGGCCCCTCCCACATTAATATCTGCTTTATAACTACCCTGCTCATCAATGCATCCCTTATTTCTTTCACTTTGATAAGTTAGCAGCATTTTCGAAATAGAATACAACTTATTGACTCTTTTTAGTCGTTTTTCCCCTTCGGCCCTCAATAACTCATCTAAAGAAGTATCCCCCCCATCATTTTTCTGTATATAGCCATCAGTCTCCATTATCCCCACCATAATTTATACCTTATACTTGCTACTATTTAATATCTTAGAAAACAACTGATATAAATATCTTATGTTTTTGAGCTTTGATTTCTACCTTTACAGGATCATATGAGAACACTCTGGTTCTCCAGTAGTTTCTCCCAATTACCGGGCTCATAAACATCTAACTTTATACGTTTACTCCTCTCATCTTTACTTGCGCTTAACACCATATCTGGGTTAAAATATCCACGGACACCCCCTCGGCTCAAATCTACGGTTAAATGTGAATAAGTAATATGATCATGGTACATGACTATGAATAACCCTTCTTTAGTTCTAACACCCAGTAGGTAATCTGTGTAATGCTGATCTGGCCCTTCTTTTTTCAGGCCCTTACTGATTACTAGGGGCACCAAGTTGTCGTATAAATTTCTAGCTTTTTTTAGCCTATTGTACATCTCATTCTTTAATACTTCATCGAGATATTTTATCGATGTCTTTATTGTATTACCTTTCGGTGTTAGCTTTCTATACTCCTTTTCTAAAGCATCCTCACATTTGTCTGGCGTGTAAGAATAGAGATAGAAATCCTCGTTTTTAAAGTACGACAAAGCCGCTACTCCTTTCAGTACATGCCTAAAGATACTCTTTTGATACACATACGTTCCTATAAAAGATTTATTGGGCTTTTGAGGATCATTAGAATACGTTATAACAAGAGGTTTCTTTTCCGAAGAGATATCTGCCATGTAAGAACCCTCCTTATTAATGTATCCCTTATTTTTCTCCGCCCGATCAATTAGTAATTCTAATGAAGCTCCAATTAATTTTTCAGCTCGTTGTATTCTTAGTTTCTCTTCTTCGGTTTGTACTGCGGGAACTGTGAAAACTTCTATTCCCAACAGTTCTGCTAAACTTTTTCCATTTATCTTACCTAAAAGGTTAACTTCATTTCTGCGTTGCGCCATAATTTATACCTACATTTATGAATTACTACAGAATGCAACCAATATAAATACTTTACTATTATGTAAGTAGTTAATAAATTATATTATCAGATTTTCCACATTTTGGCTAGATTTTCCGCATAAAATGCTTTACTCGTCTGTATCTTCAAGTGAGGAAAATCGAAATTATTGTAAATAAACAATCTATGTTCCTCTGTGTCTAATCTTGGTACGGTGCTCCTCCCAGAAGCCATTTATTCCGTACTTTATGGCGATCGCCCCTAGAACAGCGGTAGCTAAAGAAACACCTTGTATAACTCTTGTCCATGCGTGGCAAATCACCATTCTTATATCTTTCGAGATCCATTCGATAGATGTAACCTTTCCCCCCTTCTTTTTGATATATTGATAGTATAAGCCAAATCATACTTTGGGGTGAAGGTACAAGCCAAATCATCCTTTTGGGTGAAGGATTTTCTATATACTAAGGTGGACATTTCTAAACAGTATAACGCCCCATCGTAGTCCTTTTGCCTTATACCAGCACTAGCCAGATCAAACCATCTGGTAGCGCTATCCATTGCTTTTTTAGACACTATTCTTTCCATTCCAGTACCAAATTATTACCCATTTTTACCCAGGCATATCTTATTTTCTTAAGATTGCTAATAAATTCACTTAATATTCCATCTTTTTCATATAATATTGTCCCCTCCTCTAATAATGATATATAAAATGGTCTAAACTCTGCTAGATCCTCTTTCTTTAAAATAACCTCACTTATGTACAGATGTAATCCTTTTGCAACTAATTTCTGTCTCATGGGATCAATTTCCTTAATTATTTGCTCTAACTTATCGAAATAGGTTAATACGTTTCCATCAACAACGACTAATATGTCTATGTCACTATAACTATTAAAAGTTCCCCGAGCAATTGATCCAAAAAGCATAATTCCAAGAACATTTTTATCCTGTTTAACCTGGTCTACAAATGTTAAGATATAATTTTGTATATCCATGTCTAATTTCAAAAAATTTACTTTTTTCTTTATAAATTCATTAATAACATCAGAAAATGTAACTTTTTTATTCGACTTTGTCTGTATCATGGCCTTTGCATCAACAAGTGCATTATACGCATTTTTATCAAGTAAAGTCTGCTTATATTTTTTGTTTCTCATATGTGTTATGTATACATCATATATATAAAAGTTAATTCAAAAATAAGATATTATTGCTTTTCAGATGAAATATTATTAGATACTTTAATCAAATACCACTTAATTATAAGATTATTACGAAATTTTGATTATCAAAATAAACTAAAAGCCCAACGACTAGAGAGATAAAGCTTATATTGTCTTTACTTCTTTCTTCCTTTTATCTCTTAATTCAAATATAACCGCTTGTATCTTCTTAGCTTCATCAACATTTAATGCTCTAAGATAATTTACACTTGATATACGCGCATTATTTAACACTATCATCCCACCAATAGGAGATATATATAGAGAGGTTAATCCTAATATCCTATCTGCAATAGATCTGTTCATCACAACATCTTGGACCATCTCAAGAGGTAATGAATCTACCGAGTAACCTATTATACCTCTTCCGCTTATTAGCCTATTATTTGTTATCCAGTATCTATATTTATTGTAAGATACTATAGAAACGAAAATCCCAATTAGTATAACGGCAAACATAATACCAAAGAAGGATATAAGAATATATGGAGTTGGAAGAGGTGGAGTACCGGTTGCTAAGAGTAAGGAGCTAAAAACCGCAATAATAATACCAGCTATAACCACTCCAATGAATCTCTGCAGTATGAAACCCCTTTTGTTTGGTCTAACCTCGTATTCTATAGTTTCCCCTTGCTGCAAAGAAAAAGGTAATTCTGCTTCTGTCGCCATTATAATAAGCTGTTTATAAGATATTTAAGCTTTTCTGCATAGTATAAATATGCTAAATAATGGGTTAATCGTTATAATAAATAAATTAATATTAAGATAATATTATTGTTATCTATATATTGAATATTATATCACTTTATTTATAATAAGCCTGACGCTTTTGCTGCTTTTTATAAGGCAGATGATGATAATTATAGTATTGATTATAATATTATAAATAATAAAATAGTACTATCGAATTTAATATTATTTTATCATACTATATATTTGAATAATCCTTGTGCGTATGCAGTTATCCCAACCAATATAGTGTATGTGTAATTCGTAGAAAAATAAATTATTACAATAATGGGATTTATTTTTATTGCCCCGCCAGCAGCAAATGTATACCGCGTCCTTTGTTTTAGCTCTTTTTATTTGACTTGCCGTTGTCATTAGACTTTTTATCTCTAAGCTCTTCTCTCAAAAAATTGTATATTACTGGTGCAGCGCTGAGCAATGATAGTGGTATTACTAAAGAGGCATATGTAAGCTGACTGAAATAATTGTACATCCCGCTGTCTAACATATAATTATGTGCGGTGACGACTGTTTCAGCTAATCCTACCCCAAGATAAAGACTACTTGTTACTTTCTTTTGGCTTAAACGTGAATACTTATGAGCGAGTGCTCCGAGTAAGTAGCCTCCATACAGGAAAAGGAACATGCTTGAGACCGCTTCTGGTATAAGTCCCAGTTTCTGTATAAAAATTGATGGGGCGTAGTTACCCTCATGCAATCCCTTATACTCTATGCCGAAGTATGTTGAAATCCTATCGGCGAGCATCGTAATAGCAGAAAATGAAAAGGCGTACTTTGATTGTTTTATTGCATTTTTTATTGATATTAGGTGCTTGTACAAAGAATTCTTAACCCTGTGCCCAAAATTATATCTCTTGTTTACAGGATTAGATGCATTGTATTCATACCCGTTTTGGCTGCTCTCATCGAGCAGGTTGTCGAGAGAATGCATTGCTCAAGGCGAATATCCAGAGCCAGACAGTCCATTTATGTATTGATCTAATACTCTGTCTATAACTCCCTTATTTATAAGATATTTTGCGGACTTAACCAATGCGTTGGAAGATCTGTTAATGCGGCTGTTATATATGAAACCGACCATCCCGGCCACCATAATTCCTGTGGTTAACGCCGATCCGTCTACTAATGTCATCAGTGCCCCGCCAGCAGCCATTGTAGCGGTTAGTGCCGTAATACTGTTGTATAATGCATTTGGGTTGTAGCCGGCCTTTACTGCAGTATCTCTCACATAAGAATCGAATGCATATTTCGTCATTACATTAGGGAATCCCAAATTGGACAGGTAGTTTCTTTCCTTTAATATTACTTTATTTATCTTCTCTGCGGGTACACCGTTCGCTTTTAGAAGATCTGCAAGTTTTTTTGATACCATAGTTCAACCTCCTATTATCTAACTTTTCATTACTATTAAAGGATTATACTGGTATATAAAGTTTTAGGCATGGGAAAGTATTTAAAGATGCTAAAATAATATCTAAATAATGGAGAAGAAAGAAAAGGTCGATAAGAATTCAAAGGACGAAGCTGGTTGCCCTTGCGGTGGGAGCTGTGGCTGCTCAGATTTCTATTGACGGCAGTTAGACATTTACAGATTTGTTATATTCAATAGTAGAAAGTTTTATATATAACCAGCCGTCAATGATAATCAAATGAAAAATGGGCTTGATCGTATTGTCTCATTAGGCAGACTTAAATATTCTGATCTGACTTCAGGGGATACAGACGAATTGGAAAACAAAATTACAGCTTTGCTGGGCGCCATAGATTACAAAACAGCTATGCAGGACCACAGAAAACACAAAGTCTACTATAAACAGCTCGACCCAAAACCGGATCCAGGTATCAGGAGCCTTGGGCTTGAGATACTTCTAAATAAGGCGGAGCCAGATAAATTTGTAAGTCCGCTTTCATGTGTAATGACCAGAGAGGGTAAATTAACAGGTTATACAATGGAGTACATACCTGGGAGAACTTACACCGAAGCAATAAAAGCCTTAAAGGAAGAAGGAACCGCTTACATCGATACAGCAGTGGGTTACTTGAGGCTTGTGAAGAACGGTCTATCCTCTCTGCATAGAAAGGGTCTCTATCATGGCGATGTTTGGGGAAAAAACATTGTAATAACTCCATCGAATGACATAAAATTGATAGACCCATGGTATAAAGATGATAGATCTCGAGGATGCCAGTACGATATGATTTTAGTGCGTGAAATGTACCGCGAGCTGCTTAAAGAACAGAAAAAGGAGCACAATGAGAAGTTAGGCGACGACTTAAATTTTTAAATACACCATTCGTGTTATAGTATCTAGGAGGTATTATGGGAGAAATAGGAAAAATAACAGAGATAATGAGCAGTTCTAACAAGAGCTTTGAGGACGCTATTTCCAAGGCCGTTGCTAGGCTACAGGAAAAGGGGGAGAAGGATATTCGCGGACTAAAAGTAAAAAACGTATCCGTTTCGGTAAAGGACGGGAAAATAGCAGAATGGCGCGTTAATCTTAAGGTTTCATCAGAATTTTAGTCCTTTTCGCGCCACTGTGACTTCTTGATGGCTATGACAAGTGCAACCGAAGCTATAGCCAGCGTTATAACCCAATCGAGCGAGATGTTTAAGCTTGATAGATGAATTAAGCCAAGTGCATTTTGGGCAATTTCTGCTGCGTATGTAGTCGGAGAGAGATAGGCAAGATACCTAAAAGGCAGTGGGATGTAGGTTATTGGGTAGTAAATAGGGGATATTGTAGATAAGATGACAGATAGTACGCCCCCAAATGCAAAATTCTGTATTATGTCGCTTGACACTGTCGATAAGAGGAAGCCTATAGACAGGGCCATTACAAACATCACAATTATCGCCGCCGATATCGTCAGGATCACCATTAGGGTTATATGCACAAAAATGGCTATAAGCGCCCCTAAAAGTATAAAAGTTGGTATAGAGTAGGCAAGCTCTGATATCGCCATCCCGATAACATACATAACGGCGCTTGTAGGAGAACTCACGACCATATCCTGCCATTTTAGGTCTATTTTAAGATGGGCTAGGTCCTGCTGTATCCCAACCCCAGAGAATATTATCGACATCATAAACGCCCCTACAAGCGCGACATCTAGGAGCGCACCATGGCTTATGAATATGACAACAGCCATAACTCCAATCGTCCCAAGTATCGTATTAAGGAGTATTATTGGGTGGTTTTTCATTGGGTATATCGAATTCACGAGCACTGACGAATACAGTTGGCTAAGCCTACTCCTCATTTTCATATTCCTTCCCCACAAGCGTGTAAAATATATCATCCAGCGAAACCTTACCGAAGCTGAATTCTACACGCTTTTTTATGAGCTTTTCGATGATTGTTTTAGCAGATTTTTCTGTCGTAAGAATCTGCATCCCCTTCTCGCTCTTTATCACGACTCCGTTCCTTACTCTTATGCCCACCCGTTTTGCGCTGGCCCTTATGCTGTAGGGGTATTTTAACGAGTTAATGAGATCAGCTAATGTTCCTGCCGAGATAACCTTCCCCTTGTTTATCAGGATTATATAGTCGGACAGACTCTCCGCTTCCTCAAGATAGTGCGTTGTGAGGATTATCAGCCTGTCTTTCTTTAACTTATTAAGAACTCTCCACACTTCCTTCCTAGAGATCGGGTCAAGCCCTGTAGTCGGCTCGTCCAAAAAGATTATTTTTGCGTCCGAAGCTATAACAGTAGCTAGCATCAGCTCCCTCTTCATTCCACCAGATAGTTTGTGGGACAGCTTATTAAAGAATTTCTCGTCCAAGCCGACTGTCTTAAGCGCATCAACCGCCTTCATCTTTGCCTCCTTAAGGCCGACCCCTCTGAGCATAAGGTAAGATGAAACTATCTGAATCGGCGTCATCCAGGGTATGGGCCTCGATTCCTGGGGTACTATGGCGATCTTGTTTCTGAGCTCGGAAGGATTATTTATAACATCTATCCCATCCAGCTCGACTCTGCCCTTAGTTGGCATCAATTCGGTTGCTAGGATTCTTATGAATGTAGTCTTTCCGGCCCCATTTCGGCCTATTATGGACGTTATCCCGCTTAGTTTTAGGTCTAAGTTGAGTGGCCCGAGCGCCCTCTTCCCTTCATACTTTTTAAGCAGTCCGCTACATTTTAGTTCAACCATAGCTATTATAATATAGTGCTCCAAGTATTTATTTTACACAGTGAACTCTACAAATTTATATAACGATTTCAATTAAAATGGGTATAACTTAGAATTTTTTAAGCTGATTTCTCTATTTTATTCTGCAAGCATGAGATTATCTGTTTCACCGTTGTGCTTATAGCATCGTTTATGACCGATTCGCCGAATATTTTTGCAAGCATTCCTATCTCTATAGTCGCTGCCCAATTGACGGCAATTTTACTGTTTTTTTCTTCAAGGTCTATCTTTATTAAAACCGAGAACTTTAAACCTGCTGCCGAGCCCTTTCCATTTATCTCCACATGCTTCTGGTCTTCCTTGTTTGACAGCCCACCCTGAAACTTTATGTTTATATTGGACAGGTAAGACGCCCCAAGGAATTTGTTTGTGTACTTTGATACATCTGGATTGAATCTAAGGTCAAAATTGTCTCCATCCACCGATATTGAAGTGACATCTGGCAGGCACTTTGAGAACTCATTGACATCAGAGACGACCGACCAAACTCTGCTCTTATCCGCTGAAACTTCAAACGAATCTTTAAGGTCCATAATATTACGCAGTCTGAAACATGCTGATTTTAGTGCGATTCACTTGCATAATAGCACTCATAAGCTTAAATATCTTTGGCCAAGAGCTACCGATTTGTTCAGTTCAGTACCTTATAATGCAGCCTAACTTCGTTCTTTGAGAATCTTTTAGCATCAACAAGCTTCAGTTTTTTGTAAAACTCCTCATCTGAAAATAGCCTTATCCCCCTGCCGAAGACAACCGGTTCCACATTCAGGTAGATATCATTCACAAGGCCCATCTTTATAAAACTTGTGGCCAACTTGCCACCTGCGACCATCGCTTCGCTGTATCCATTCTGCTCGACAATCTTCAGTATTTTTCTTGGGGACGCGCTAGTGACTATCACATTCGGCCACTTATTTTTTACCTTGTGCTTGGTCACTAAGATATTGAGCCCTTTGAGGGGAAAATTGCCTTTCTTTACTGCCACATCGAAGGTCCTCCTACCTACGATGTTAACCTGTATTTTATTTATCATTTTGATGAAGTCTGCTTTTGCCCTTTTGGAGGAGAAACCATGGTCACTGGCTGTTGCTATCATCCCGTTTGGGGTTATATGCATGTAAACTATCACTTTTACTGACATGATCAACTCTTAAGCAACAGCTCCAAGGCTTCTGCTCTGGCGTCTGCATCATTTTTAAAGATTCCTCTGATGGCGCTAGACCTTGTCTCTGCCTTTACGGATTTCACACCTCTCATTTCCATACACAGATGCCTTGCCTTTATCACTACCATAACCCCCCTTGCTTGCGCGTTTTCGTAGAGAAAATCAGCTATCTCCTTTGTTAGTCTCTCTTGTACTTGCATCCTTGCCGAAAAGAACCTTATTATTCTAGGGATCTTTGATAAGCCAATGATTTTCTTGCCTGGGATATAAGCTATTGAAACTGTACCGAAAAACGGCAGAAGATGGTGTTCACACATTGAGTAAAAGGCTACATCCTTAACCGCCAGTATATCATCATATCCGGAGTTGTCAAAAAGAGTTATTTTGGGCAGCTTACCTTCATCCATGCCTGCAAATATCTCCTCATAGGCGCTCGCTACTCTTTTTGGGTATTCAGAAACGCCTCAGACTTTTTGTCTACACCTAGCTCTTTTAAAAGCTCCGCGACAAGCATTTCTACTTTCTTTTTGTCCATACCACCATATCTAAGCGTTTCTTTAGGATTTAAGTATTTTTTACAGTTCGATGTACTGGCTGCGAATTAGTATCTAAGAATACTCAAGATTGGCTTGCATCAAGACAATAGAAGCGCAGCATTTACCAAATCCTTAGCCGGCGAATAGATATCACTGTAGGTTTTTTCAATGGATTCTGATACAATTGCCTTTAGCAGGTTTATCGGTATTGAAGTCTGCTTTGATACCTCGGATAGATCTACTTTGTCAAGTTCCGGCCAGAGCAGCTTGATCCGGTCTGTCTTTGATGGTGTGCTAACACCGAATTTTTTGGCCACAACATCGCTTACTTCTTTGCCTATCTGCCTACACGTGCTTAGCTTGCCGCCGCCTATTGTTGCTATCCCATGTAATCCATCAATCTTCTCATGATCAAATATCTTGAAATCTCTAGTTACTTCCCTGCTGTCCGCTTCGCCCCCAGTTGCTATCAATGGCCTTACACCCGCATAATATCTCTCAATCGGCTGGTTTTTCACGGCAGGGATGAGTTTACTCCCTTCCGAGACCAAAAACTTTGGATCATCTTCGTCTATCTCGACTTTATCCGGATCCTCCGCTATAAATGAAGTAGTACCGATTATTGATTTGCCAAAAAATGGTACTATTATGTCACCATCCGATGGCGGCCTGAGCCTATTGACAACGAGATTTGAGAATTTTCTGTCGAGCACTACCATCGTGCCAGCTGAAGATATGGTTTTTACGCTGTTTATCCCCAGCATGTCCAATATCCTGCTTATCCATGGCCCGCTCGCATTTATCACAAAATCCGTGTCGACAACTCCTGTTTTTCCAGTCAAAGTATCCTTTACTTTTATGTCCTTGATAGTTTTATCCTGTACATCAAAACCGACAACTTCGGTGTTAAGCTTGATCTTAGCGCCCTCGCTTTTTGCTGTCAACATCAGGCTAGTTATAAGCTTGAAAGAGTTTATGACCTTATCTGGCACCTTAAACGCTGTTATTATGGATTTGGACAGAAATGGTTCGGCCTCAAGCAATGCTTTTACGTCGACCTGCTCAGCTGGTATACCGGCTGCTTTGCATCCCTTCTCAAAATCGCCAGCGTAGCTTTTATCATCGCCCTCCAGCTCTACAAAGACGCCACCCGTATCCTGTATGCAATGCGGCGCGATTTCTGATAGTATTTTATTGTCTATTATGCTTTCGGCTGCCGCTTTTTGGTCTTTTACTGCGTATCTAGCCCCGCTGTGAAGAAGCCCATGAAATCTGCCGCTTGTCCCGCCTATTAGGTTGCCCCGTTCTATCAATGTTACATCGAATCCCCTGCTTGCAAGGTCATGCGCTATGGCTGCACCGGTTGATCCACCGCCAATAATAGATATTTTCGGGCTGCTCATTCAATATAATGTACCATAATGCATATAAGCTTTATGCTTGAGGGGCTTGTTTAAGTCTGCAAAAATGTAACTATCTACAGTTTTAAGTGGTAGTTTGATGGAAAAATCTGCCTGCGTACTTACCTCTTCCTTCAGTTCTCTCAAATATCATCTGGCATATGGCGGTCCCGGGATAAACAGCCAGTGGCACGGGTGACATGTTTACCATCTCAAGGACAATCCTGCTGTCATTTCCTGGATGCATAAAGCCACTGCTCAAATGAACGATTAACCCTAGCCTTGCGAATCTAGACCTGCCTTCTATCCTGCCAGAGATGTTATCTGATGTTTTTATCCTTTCAATGGTTATCCCGTGGACAAGCTCGCCTGGCATTATCAATAGATAGTCCCCGTTCCTGACATGCACCGGTTTGGTTATATTTTTATAGTCTGCGTTGTCAACAACCTTAAATATATCGTGCGTTTTGTTGAAAACCCGAAAATCATTACCTAGGTGTAAATCTATAGAACCGGGCCCCACATCCGAAACATTAAATGGCTTTATAACTATGTCTTTCGACTTTATGCTCCTCAAAAGTGCGTCCTTTGCTAACACTGACATAACTATTTGTCGAACTTCTTTTTCTTATTCGCCAGATAAACATCCCTAATCTTTAGCATGTGCGGGCAGTATGTACTCGCAGAATCGCATCCGCATTGCCCATATATCAGATGGAAGGGGATGTAATCTATGCTAACATTGAAGGTTTTTCCAAGTAATTTATCCATGACTGTGCCGCTGATCTCAAGTTTTATGGATTTTTCATCCAGGACTATTGAATTTATTGACACCGAACCATCATAGGATTTTATAAGCGGGCGGCCCTGGGCAATTCTTATCTTGTATAATTCCGCAACATGCTTACACGGAAATCCCCTGTACTGAAATGATTCGCAGTCACAAGAACCAGCTATCAGACCATCTTTTGTATACTCGATTGTTGTGTTGTGGAATAAGGACTCCTTTGAGAAGCTCTTGACATAGCCGTAGGCTATAACCTTCTCGCCGTCATTTTTGATCGAGTATATCCTTGAGCTTCCGTTATCCGATGCAAGAAGCGACCCGCCCAATATATCATCTAATTTTTTGATTCTGTCTGAGTCCATCAGTTCTATACAAGTTTTTCGCTTAAATATATTATTTTTGCCTGTTGTAAGCTGCTTTCATAAACGATAGAAATAACGGAGCCGGGGTCTTCAACCTAGATTTTAGCTCTGGATGACTCTGCACTCCAATACCGAAGGAGCCACTCCATTCCAGCGCTTCAACCAGCTTTTTATCAGTCGTAGTTGCCGTAATCAAAAGTCCGTTTCTCTCTAAAATATCCCTGTACTTGTTGTTAAGCTCGTACCTGTGTCTATGTCGCTCTTTTATTACTGATTTTTTGTAGGAGCTGTACATTATCGATCCCTTTTTGTTTATCTTTGTGTCGAGGGACCCTAGCCTCATTGATGCGCCTTTATACTTCACCGAAAGCTGAGAAGGCATCAAATCCACTATTTTATACTTCGAAGATGGATCAAACTCGGATGAATTTGCACCCTTAAGTCCACATGCATTGCGCGCGAACTCGACTGCCATAAGCTGCATGCCAAGGCACAAGCCCAGATATGGAATTGAGTTCTTCCTGGCATATTCTATCGCATTTATCATGCCTTCTATCCCTCTGTTACCAAAGCCGCCGGGCACAATTATACCGTCTACGCCATTCAATACATCACTTTTGTCGCCTTTTTCCAAATCCTCAGATTCAATCCATTTTATGTCGGGGTCTAACCCTAGCGTCGCAGCAGCGTGTATTATCGCTTCTTTGACGCTTGCGTATGAATCTATTAAGTGTACATACTTTCCAACGATCCCTATACTTACTTTTTTACCACCGCCAGACACTATTTTTTCAACAAGCTGGCGCCAGGGAGCTAACTCTTTTTGATCTATCCTCTTCGGTTTCATCTTGAACTTCTCGAATATTAGTTTATCGAAACCCTGGTCTAGAAAATGCAGAGGAAGCGAATAAATAGTCTTGAGATCGGATGAATCGATTATGTGATTCTCATCAAGGCTTGTGAAAAGGGCAAGTTTTTTGCGGGTTTTGCTTTCAATCTCTTTCTCTGCCCTGCAGACTATAAAATCAGGCATCACGCCTGCAGACATTAGCAGGTGAAACGCAGATTGTGCTGGTTTAGTCTTCTGCTCACCAACGACATTCAACTGTGGAATGTAGGTCACATCGATAAACATCACATCCTCCTTAATCGCAAGCTGACGCATCGCCTCTATGAAATACGCATTTTCCATGTCTCCGACAGTTCCTCCAACTTCTATCAAAACAAAATCAAGATTATTAGAGGAGGCAAATGACAACACTCTGCTTTTTATCTCATCTGTAAGATGAGGTATTATCTGAACATCCTCACCCAGATAGCCACCCTCACGCTCTTTCTTGAGAATAAAGTCCAACAGTTTCCCGCCAGTTATCGATGAAGCTTTAGTCAGGTTGAGGTCAAGGAACCTTTCATACATACCAAAGTCCATGTCGACTTCTCCACCGTCGTCAAGAACAAAAACCTCACCGTGTCGGTATGGATTCATTGTACCGCAGTCATAATTTAGGTAGCCATCGAACTTCATCGGCAAAACCTTATAATGGTACATGCTAAGAATCTTCAAAAGCGAGGATGTGACAGCCCCCTTACCTAATCCGCTCATTAAGGAGCCAAGTACGACGATAAATTTCGTGTGCATTTTACTTTACGCATTCTTTATTATTAAAGCTTTTAGATAAAACCAAACCACAGGAGTAAAATGCCTATAAACTCCGAATAATACAGTAATGGCGGAAACTGCAATATGTACAATGTACCGGCTATGCTGACTATTATCACTCCGGCAATTATCGAAATCATCTTCAGGCTGCCGCTTTTCTTATAGCTTAAAGCTGCAACCACGGCTATTATCACGGCTGCTGGAAACGTTAAAATTGATGATGAGGTGACTACCAAAAGCGGAAGGACACCAAAAACTACATGATTTGTGATCAAATTGCTGATTTTTGAGACCGCTAGTGTGTAGGCAACGAAAATTGCTGCGGCCGTAAAGAATACCCCATACGCAAGGTTAATTTTCTTAGATTTCAGCATGTAGATGGATCCGAACGCAAGGAAACCAACGAGAAGCGCAACAACCTCAAGATATAGCTTTATCAGAATCTGGTTGTAGACATTGAACGCGAACAGCACTTCTAGAAGCACGCCTATTGCAAAAAGCACGAGGCCTGTGCCCCACAACACATAGCTAAGATTCTTTTTGTGTGCATACTTCTTAAGCATCAGAAATGCCAAAGGGGCAGTAAGCAGAAGAATCACAATCGTCGAGAATCCCACAAATGACTCTGAAGCGAAGAGGTTGTAGACCATGAAAAATATATATAACTGGTGGGTATTTATAGCTTATTGCTGGGTTGAAGCTATGAAATTCATACATTTAGGTGATTCACATATAGGAAACGTATACAAGGACCAGCAGAGAAACGAAGACATAAAAGACGCATTCAGGCAGGTTATAGACGCTGCAATCGAGAATAAAGTCGATTTTGTCATACATTCAGGCGATCTGTTCAACGAGGGTAATCCTTCCTTACCAGCGATGCTATTTGTGACCGATCAGCTCAACCGGCTGCGATCT
>JAJZIX010000022.1 GCA_021810345.1 Nanobdellota archaeon
GTTAGGGTGTACCTCTGTTCCTTGTAAAAGCTTATGTTTACTGATGGGGCATTGTGCGCAGAGGTGTTCTCCATTATATACCTGTATCCGCCGATGTACTGTGGCGGGCTGGATAGGTATAGAACTGACCCTGTGACTGGAAAAACAACCCCGCCCCCATGGATGGTTTCTGTAACCACTTTGGTCGAATTTGACAGCGGGACGTACGCATCAAACTTCACATTGACATAAAGCTGCGGTATCCCGTTGGTTATGCCAACGCGCTCGGCAGGGCTTAAGAACCATATGAGGGTGAAATTAACGGGGGAGAATATCTGAAGCGAATATGAATCCTGCTGTATTGCAGGGCCTCCATCTACGCTTATGCCGTATATCGTGTACTGCCCATTCGAATTGTTTACGCGTGCAGGAGTGCTAAACGAGAAAGTGCTTCCATTGTTTTCCCACTCTGTTTTGTTTATGATGCCCATGTAGTTTACAATATTCACCCTGAACTGCAGATTGTAGTTTATGTTCACAACCCCGGAAACATTCACGAACAGCTGTGCTGAATCCGATGCAGAATTCAGGATCCCGGAAAACGAACCGAATTTAGCCCTTTTGTAAGCAGATATGTTTGTAGAGTACGCCTTTACGATTATCTTCTGACCATATGTGAAATTTAGGGTTATCGACGATGAATAGTTTACACCGTTTACATCAAATACGGCTCCAGACTGCGATGAATCGAATGAAATCGTGTACCCTGCCTTCGACAGGACCTGCACAAGCGAATACGCCTTCGGCGACCCAAGTCCTGACACCTCATTATAAGCCCCGTCAGCGCAGTAGTATCCGTTGCATCCGCTCGTTATGTTATTGAAGACTATGGACCCATAGCTGTTATATACCTGATACAGACTTTTGTCCAGGAATGCCATGTCCCCACCCAGTTTTTGGTTGAGTATGGCATCCAGAGCCGCCCATGAAGGGGCAGCAAGACTAGTTCCGTAGGATCCGTCCCAAGAAGAATCCTCATATATGCACAACAGCGTGCCGGCATTGAATGAAACATCGGGCACCAACCTGCCACTGCCAAGATCCGGCTGGAATGGAAGCCGCGAAAAGAATTGGCTCTGACCACCACCGCTCCTGTTCCATCCAACCTCCCCCTCATATGTGCCGGATGAGCTGACCGAGAGGCTTGTGCCGCCAACTGCAACTACGTTCGGGCTTGATGCGGGGAAATTAACATTCAGATTTGAAAGATTGTTATACGCTCCTGTGTCACCAGAAGCGACAAAGAAATTTATCCCTTTCTGCTCGCCATTTGAGAGTATGCTGTTTATGTAGTTTATGCCCTGTGAATTGTAATCTTCCTCGCTGCTGCCCCAGCTCATGGAAACTGTATTTACGGACATGTTGTTAACGGTATAATTCAGCGCATTGAAAAGCCATGAAGAATTCGGGGACACAACCAAGTATATCTTTGCGCCAGGGGCGAGAGCATGAACTATCTCAACATCTATGGCGGTCTCGGCAGTCCAGTGGGATCTGTACGATGATGGCTGCCCGAATGGTTCAACTACTACAAGATTCGAGCCTTCCGTCAAAGGAGACAGCCCATATTCCGAGTCATAGGTGTTTACATCGCTCTGCAATGTCGGATCACCATGTGCTACTATTATGGCCACTGATTGGCCAGCGCCATTGTATCCCGCGCTATACAGTGAATTAAAGCCATATGCGCTTTGTATCTGCAGCGGCGACAGAAAATTGCATGTGCTGCTCTGGAGCGGCAACTGGTAAAAATTCAGCGAGATCTGTGCATGCACCGCTCCAAACGCAAGAAACAGAGGTATGATCAGCAAAAATACAAGCTTATTCATTTAGTTCTATGGTTTAGATACTTTAAATTTATTGCCAAATCCTCCTGCAACGTATAAATCTGATGGAAACCTCCCTTCTTTATGAAGCCGTCCGAGATATTGAAATACTACCTGAATGATGAGATAATGAACAGGCTGCTGAATGTAAAGGGCCGTGAATGTGCAGCAAGGTATGGCGAAAGCTTCGGCAAGAGGCCGATGTACTTCCAGTATAAGGGAGACTTGGAGATACTCATAAAATCAGGCGCAACCAGCTTCCATGTAAGCGAAGAAAGGTGGAGCAACCCGCTGTCGCTTTCAAAAGATATGAACAAAGAGCAGCTTGCGTCTCTTAGGAATGGGTGGGACTTGCTTCTTGATATAGACTGCAAGGATGTGGGTGTATCTAAGGTTTTCTCGAAGATAATACTCGACAGACTTAGAATGGAAGGAGTAAAGAGCACTTCTATCAAGTTCAGTGGCGGATCAGGCTTTCATATACTGATGCCTTATGAGACTTTCCCGGAAAGCATAAACGGAAAGGAGATTAACATGACCTTCCCGGATGCGCCGATGATAATATCTATCTATCTCAAAAACGAGCTCAGAGAGCTGCTGTCCCAGACTCTTATGAAGGATTATGGCATAAAAAAATTGGCCGGCATGTTCAAACTGGACGAAGATAAGATCGCAAAGCACGGCTTCGATCCATATGAAATAATAAACATAGACACCGTGCTAATATCCGAGAGGCATATGTTCAGGATGCAGTACTCGCTCAACGAGAAAAAATGGCTGGCCTCCACACCATTAGAGAAGGAAAAACTGGATGAATTTGATATAGAAATGGCAAAGCCTGAAAACGTTGACCCAAGGCTGGATTTTTTCAACTTGAAGCCTGCCAAAGGCGAGGCCGAGGGCCTTTTCGTGCGGGCTTATGACAAGTTCGAGCCTGAACCTGCCAAGGAGGAGAAAGCATTCAATTTTGAAATAAAGAACGTGCCGCTCAATGCTGACTACCTCCCCCCGTGCATAAAGATAATCTTGAACGGCCTTTCAGACGGCAAGAAAAGGAGCGTATTCATCCTCACGAATTTCTTCAGGAATATAGGCAAGACAAAGGAAGAGGTAGTTTCGCTGCTTCTTGAGTGGAACAAGAAGAACACCCCTCTGCTGAAAGAGGGCCTGATAAAAAGTCAGGTTGACTACATATTCGCTGGCAAGCCTTACCCTCCGCCGAACTGCGATGCACAGGGTTACTACAAGTACTTTAATGTATGCTTCCCGAACGAGACCTGCAGGAAAATAAAGAACCCTCTGTCATACTATCTTCTGATGGACAGCGCACACAGGAAAAAACCTCACTCAAAGTCTTCCAAGTGAGATTTAGCGTACCTGTACAATGCCTTCATATCCTTGAAGAACATCCCAGTGTCCTTAAGACGTTGGTCCCTTACGCCTATGAACTTTATGCCAGCATTCTTAGCGGCTTTATAGTCGGTCGGCGCGTCTCCTACATAGAAGACCCTTCTGCGGTCGGTTTTGAGCAGCTTTATTGCCTTGTTGAGGATGTATGGATTCGGCTTGTCCTGCTTCAAAGACGTTGGGTTTGATAGTATACCTGTCAGCTTGTTCAGCCCAAAAACCTTTGTGAAGATCTTAAGCTGAACGCTGTTCATTGAGGTAGCTATTGCTATCTCTATCCTGCTGCGCTTCAGAAGATCTACAGTCTCCCTTGCACCGGGATAAAACTTCACTCCCTCTCTAACATTCTTCTCGTTCATCGAGCTGTTCGTAAATGCCACTATCTTGTCGGCCTGCAACCTTGATATTTTTATCCCGTATTTTTTCTCGACTGCTGCAAGCGCATAGGAAGTAGGGTAGACCATATTTCTCATCACGAACTTTGGGTCTATCTTGATTTTCAGTACTTCCACGAGCCCGTTATAGAATGCATTAAAGTGAAAATTAAGGCTGTTGACGAGAGTTCCGTCCAAATCAAATATTACTGCCATAGCTATTAATCTTGTTTGTGCCCCTATAAATATTGAACTATGAATCTGGCTACCCGTAGATAGACATATAGTCGGGTTCCTTTCCGCTGCTTAGCTTGTGGGTGCTGCTGTTGTCCTCCTTCAAAAGATTGTCATGCCAGTAGTCTACTGCGCCCATCATGGCAAGGATATCACTGTTTGCAGCGCTATCCAGCATCTTAAGCGAGTTTCCTTCCTTTATGTAGAGCCTTTGACCGGCTATTCTGTTGCTGCTTATCGCAGTCCTGTAGACCAGTGTTATCTCCCTTTTTTTCTGTGGGTTCCTGTATCTCAGGGTGCATACGATAGTCTTGACCAGCTGTATGCTGCTTGTGAAGTCAGACATCGAAACGTACTCTAGATAGCGCTCCGTTTCGCTTATTGAGTACTTCGAAAGCCGCACAAAGTTTTTTGTGTCTTTGTTACTCAGCCTTAAGGCGAGCTCGAGATACTTTAG